>MFDK01000025.1:0-2496 GCA_001776865.1 Candidatus Daviesbacteria bacterium RIFCSPLOWO2_01_FULL_37_10
TCATCCGGAACTTCTTTATGATCATGATGATGATGAAACCAGTGAATAAACCTCTCCAGCAGGAAAAATACTAGAATCCCAAAAAGGGTCCAAAGAAATATGTTTACCTCAAGACCTGCCTCCTTTGCATGATCCAAAGCCTCCGGCAAAAGATCCACAAAAGCGGTTGCCAAAAGCACTCCTGCAGCAAAAGATGATAAATAGTGAGCAATCTTCTTTGCAAGTTTTTCCTTTGAAAGAAGCAAGATCCCTCCACAAAGGGAAACTATACTCCCGACCAAAGTATAAACAATTATTAAACTAAATGTGTCCATGGTTACTCCATAGTTCTCTCAGGACCGTTATTTAGATGTGCATCTATGAATTTTTCTACTCGAGCAGCATCAAACTCTGCAAATTTATCAAGATAATTCCAGGCTGTTAAAGCAAAGTTGGTATCCAAATTTGGTCTTGGAACTACGATTAGCTTTCTCTTCCCCTTTTTATTATAAATCTCTTCAAGTTGATTTTTTCTACTCTCACAATCTTCCTTTTTATCTACTGTCCCAGATTGAGTCGCCTCTCCCTTATCATCCATATTTCCCTGATTTTCCATATTACACCGATAGCTCATGATAACGTAACCATGTTCTAAGGAGTGAACCAGGTTTCTATCATCTTTTTCTTCCACATAAACCCCAGCTCTAACCCAATCTACATAATGTGAACCAGAAGTTGGGGGATTAGAATTATAGTTAACCTCTTTACCAATCTCAATATGTTCTCTTCCTAAATCAGTAAGTTTTGTACCCGGAAGCGACCTTGTGGAAGCCCAAAAAAGCCAGACAAGAAAAGCTAGAATAATTATAACGATTATACCAATTATAATTTTTATTCTCATGTTTAAAAGGCTAACTTTTGAGAAGAGTATCTATCGAGGATTTTAAGCTCTCAATTGGTACTGCTCCGGGAATAGAAACAGTTTTTCCTGATTTTGTGTCCAGCAAAATATTTCCCGGGGTTCCGTTTATTCCGGCCTTTATTCCGGATTGATAATCTTCTTCCACTAAAGCTGCAAATTTCCCACTATCAAGGCATGTTTTAAATGCATCTTTATTTAAACCAACTCCTTCCGCAAGAACCGGCAGCTGCTCCGGATCAAGACCATTATTAGCTGGGGTGACCTCATAAATTTTATCTGTTAGAGCCCAAAAAGCATCCGAGCCACCGAGTTCATTCGCACATTCAACAGCTTCTGCTTCCTTATCTGCTTTTGAATGAAGCTGATCAAGCGGAAAATGCCTGTATACCCAGGCAACTTGACCATTATAATCTTTTACAACCTGTTCTGCTGTCGGGTGAAATTGCTTACAAAATGGGCATTCCAAATCTGAATATTCAATCAATAAAACTCTAGCGTTTCTATCTCCTCTGATATGATCTGTGTCTTTCAACGGGTCAACATTTGCTGCAGCCCCTGCAACTTCCCCGGCTTGAGAGGGCTGAGATGGTACACTCGGAGGCGCAGCATTACCAGCAAGTTGTTTTCCCGGCTGATTAAAAGTTATCGTAGTTTGTCCGCTTGGGGTTTTATTAAAACTAATCACACCGCTTGAAAAAAGTATTGCGAATGCTACTACAAATGATCCTAAAAGGATTGCAGTTCCTGTTGATTGCAATGGATTTAATGAATTCATGTTTAATATTGTAACACTGTCATTCTGGCTTGTCCAGAATCCGTTCTAGATCCTTCTCCGGTTTCGCCGGATCAGGATGACGAACTGAATTGAAAATTATATTCAGTTCGTCAATTATATTGGTTTTGCGCAACCTCAAAGCCTTTATTAAGTAAAGCCTCAAGTGCTCCAACTGCCTGTTTTAGCATGTGCTTAACTTTGGAGTGTTCGTTTGGCATAAATGATTCAAGTACAAAATGCTCAGCGTTAAATGCAATTCTACTGTGCTCGCCTGAGTGAGAGCGTTCATTGCCAATTCCCAATCTTAATCTGACAAACTTATCAGAACCCAAAGCATTGATTATTGATTCTACACCATGATGTCCCCCGGCAGCTCCGCCTTGTCTTATTTTAATTTTACCGAGTATTAAATCCAGATCATCATGAATAATCACTATATCCTCTGGAGCAGTGATCTTAAAATAATCCGCCAAAGCAACCACAGCCTGACCAGAATTATTCATAAAGGTAAGCGGCTTAATCAACATTAACTGACTGCCGTCATCCTGAACTTGTTTCAGGATCTCTACCTGAAATTTCCTATCCAGTTCCCAAACAATTTCTGGACCTAAGTGCTTTTTAGCGTATACATCCAATAGGGAAAATCCCAAATTATGTCTGGTTTTTTCATATTTTATTCCGGGATTTCCAAGTCCAATAATCAGTTTCATGATAATAATTGTACCACTTCTTCATCCTCAACCGGCTCAAATTCATGATAAAACTGACCAACAGACCGGAAATCATCCGGTGTTTCCATTACTATTATATTATTAGATCC
>MFDK01000025.1:2526-2760 GCA_001776865.1 Candidatus Daviesbacteria bacterium RIFCSPLOWO2_01_FULL_37_10
GAGTCACTTTTTCCAGAGCACTCTTACTTGCAACAGGTATTGCCAGAATTATACTTGCTCCGTGTCTTTTTAGATACCTTACAGCCGCCTGTACGGTTGCTCCCGTAGCCATACCATCATCTATTAAAATCACAGTTTTCCCTTCTAGCCTTGAAAGGCGTCCCCTTTCGTGCGTAATCCCATATAAATCTTCTCTCCTCTTTAACTCTTTCCACTCCTCTTGTATTTTAATTT
>MFDK01000025.1:2773-3973 GCA_001776865.1 Candidatus Daviesbacteria bacterium RIFCSPLOWO2_01_FULL_37_10
GTCCATTCTCAATTGATCAAGCAAATCTTGATCGAAAACCGCTTCCCCATCCGGATCAATTGCTCCTAATGCCAATTCCGGTTGATTCGGTACCCCGATTTTTCTGGTAACTATAATATCCAGCGGAAGTTTAAGCTTTTTCGCAACCTCAGCAGCCACCACTACCCCGCCCCGGGGAATTCCCAAAACTAGATCAGCATGAGTGTCTTTTAATCTTTCAGCCAGGAGTTTCCCGGCGGCTTTTCTATCTTTAAAAATCTTCATCTAATCAAATAGCCCCAACTGCGGAGTTTGCTCTTTCTTTTCCTCCAAAGATTTCACATCATTCCAAATCTTCACCACTCCATAAACCCCGTCATACCCCGGATCAATACGTAACTCTCCTCTCCTTACTTTCCCAATTCCTTCCGCAATTTTTTTGTCTGACAATTTTTCTATTTCTACTAAGTCCACTTTAGTTAAAACTTTAATTTCACCCCCTAAATTGCTAGCCAATTTTTTGTACTCATTTAAGACCTTCTGGCTAGTTGGAGTAGAGCTAAATACCTCTGCTATTATTTGTAAAAGGGGTACTAACATTTTATATGGAGGCCTTACAAATTTTTGACTTTTAATAAGTAAATCTTGCTTTATAATTCCTAACTCTTCTTCTGTTCTGTTAGCTATTTCACCAACCCTGCTCATTACCCCTACTGTTAAACCCTTACCACAAACCGGGCAAGTTGTTCCTTTAGCTCTTTCTTCTTCCGAATTTAGCTTGACCTCACAATTTCTATGACCGGTATAATGATACTTACCCTCTTCTGGATAAAACTCAATAGTGCCCACAACCTTGTCATCCTGAACCCCGATTAAATCGGGGGGAACTTGATTCAGGATCTCTTTTTGTTGAGATGCCGAAACAAGTTCGGCATGACGCATCGGGTATGCAATTGCATTCCACAAACCATCATAAGTTAACTCACCACCAAAAACCGTTGCTTCCCTACCTAGATTTGGGAGTGAATGGGCATCAGAACAGGAAATAATTGAGCGGTTATCCAGCTCAGCAATCCGCCAGTTCATAGCTGGATCAGATGAGAGCCCGGTTTCTATTCCATAGACTTTATCTGTTAAATCCTCAAAACAATCTTTTAGAGAATCATAACCGGATTCAGACCCAAAAATCCCAAACCAGGGAGTCCAAACATGAGCCGGAAT
>MFDK01000025.1:3989-10148 GCA_001776865.1 Candidatus Daviesbacteria bacterium RIFCSPLOWO2_01_FULL_37_10
CAAATCTTTGGTGCGAATCCCAACAATCGGGCGACCATCAGAGGCAAGAGTTGCACGCTTGGAAAGGAGTGCTTTTTGAAATTTGTCCGCTGCCTCAAAACTTGGCATAAAAACTAGACTGTGAATTCTTCTGCCTTTACCTTTGTGAGTATAAATTGAAGCTATTTCAACTGTAAGCACAAACTTAACTTCTGATGAACCATGAACCATGAACCCTGAACCATCCTCCTTAAGTTGAGATTTTAATTCTGAAAGCCATAAAGGATGTAAAAAATCCCCTGTTCCTAATAAATTTATCCCTTTTAACTTTGCCCACTCTGCTAGATTTGGAATACTTAATTGTGGAGAACAAGCTCTGGAAAACCTGGAGTGAATATGTAAATCAGCCACATATGCCATGCAGGCATTTTAACACACTAAATCATTTAACATCTGGTAAATTTCTTGTGGGAGATAGGCCATCTTTTAGCCTTTCCTCCTGATAAACTAATCCTTCTAGTCTTGGAACCCCCCCCTCTAACAATGCTTATATATGCTCTTACATTATGTGATCCGAACTTTTCTCTCATTATTCTATCCCACATATCTTCCGTGTATCCTAAAAACTCCAGATGAGCGCGAGCTCTCCCTGGAGTAACAAGAAATTTTTCCATCTCAGGATTTCTTGCGATTATTTCAGCCTCTGTTTCCATTTTGTTATTTTACTTTAAAGTTTGTTCTTTTTTCCATTCTTTTTTTAAAAAGATTCTCTCTGAATCCACCTTCATTAACAAATTTTTCCTCTAACCAGCGGGGTTTTTAATATAATTTTTATTCATTTCTTAAACTGCCCTTTATACATCTCTACTAGCTCTTTTACAGTTGTTGCATCCTCGGCTGTTTTGTCCTTTTCTCTAAATTTAATCAATCTGGGGAATCTGAGAGCATAACCTACTCCATTTTCATCCCGACCGGCTGTATGCACAGGAGATCTGGTTATTTCATCAGCTAATACCTCAATCACAATTTCCGGAGCAATCCAGACTGAAGGCTTTAAAATAGAATTCACTCTTGCTGGCTGTTTACTAACTTTTATTTTATCTGCCCTTTTGTGAATTTCTCTCCATTCCTCATCTGTTAAACCTGTTCCAATTTTGGAAACTGTAACAAATTCATCCTTTTTTTCATCATAAACTCCAACCAGCAGAGCACCTGCTCCAAATGCAGATCTTTTTCCTTTTCCAAATATATAACCTAAAATTACACAATCAATCGTATCTTGGAGCTCTCCGGAAGAGTTCCTTTTTAGTTTTATCCAGTTAGAATTCCTTCCACCTGCTTCATATTTACTATCCGGCCGTTTAGTTATGACTCCTTCCAAGCCTTTAGTCAACGCATCATCAAAAATAGCTTGCAGCCTATCCGGATTCTTAACCATCTCCCCTGGCTGAGGAATGAGCACTTCATCTCCATGAATCACTTTTTCTAGACTCTTGACTCTAGTCACTAACGACTCTTCCATCAAAGATTTACCGTCCAAATACATAATGTCAAAAACAAAAGCTTTTAATGGCAGTTTTTTTTGCATTTCGGGAATGCCGTATTTACGGCGGCGTTTGGTAGTTTCCTGAAATGGTAAAAATTCCTCTGACTCTGGGTTATAAGCTAGAGCTTCAGAATCCAGGATGATTGATTTAGCCTTGACTTGTTTCAAAACTCCCGCGATAATATCCGGAAACATTAAGGTTGTTTCTTCCAGATTCCTGGAGAAGAGCCTCACTTTATTTCCTTCTTTGTGAATCTGGACCCGGAAACCATCATATTTGTACTGAACATGAGCTACCCCTCCATATTTTTCTAAAATAGCTTTAGGATCTGTAATTCTTTCGCAAAGCTGAGAACGAATCGGACGACCAACTTGAACATCCAAACCTTGAACTCCCTTAATACCCTTACTCCAAAGCGTCTGCCCAATAATTCCCAGGTCTGAGATACGATTGTACGCTCCTTCCAGAAGTGGTCTTTTAGCTTTATCACCCAGTTTTAGCTTGGCAAAAGCATCTAAGATAGTTGGATCCCCTATGCCCAGACGGGAAGCTCCCAAAGGAACCCTTACAAGGTGTTTAGCAGAGATACCATCCATCTTTTCCAGCAATCCAGATAAAAGAGTTATTTTCTTTTCGACAGTTCCATCGCCGCTAATTTTTGCTATTTCAGTCAGAGTCTTAAAAACTTCTTCAACTGTTAATTTGTCATTCCGAGCTTGCGAGGAATCTCTAGATTTTGTCTTTTTTGAATCTTGAGATCCTTCGCTACGCTCAGGATGACGTTTTACACCACTTAAATTTTCTGCCACCTTTCCAAGATCCCCAACCTTTCCATAATCTTTAAGTATTTCTTCACGCTCCACTCCATAAGCCCTTGCCATAGCCTGAGCCACCAGCTTTTCAGACATTCCCATCTCAATCGGTTTATAAAAGGGGGCAACCCGACCTTGTAGAAGATAAGAAACCATACCCACCTCATCCTTACTGACCTCACCAAAAAGCTCAGCTAAAATATCAATTAAAGCCAGTCTTGAAGAAGTTGATTCTAATTTTTCAAAATATTGGGAAAGCTTACTAAATAACATAACTGGATTGTAATAAATAAGCAACGCAATGTAAATTAAGCACTTTGCGGAACAGTGCGTATTAAAGTAGAAATAAATTCTTCTATTAAATGAACAGGTTCTCCTATTGTAAGGCGTAGCAGGCGCATCTTGTCTGATAAAATAAAGAGGGATTCATCATCTGTAGTAATAACTCCTATCGGTATCGTCTTGTCACTAATCTCTCCAACTACGCCTACAGCCTCTTTAACAAAGTTATCCAAATCAGTATCGAAAATTATCACGCCTTTAAATTCATTGTTATTTGCATTAATCCTAAGCCCTTCTGAGAGCTCATCTATTGTTTCTGTAATTCCGCACCTAAATTTTTCACCAGCTATTGTCGCAATCAATTCCGCCATATAACGGTCACTAAGATTTAACTTAGTATTACATCCTATTAACAATTCACGATCAATCAAAATCTCGTTTGACATTTCTAAATTATACTACAGGATAAGCAATAAGTCAACCTACTTCAAGATATACTGAGCTTTTTTGGTTCCGCCGGCTTTTTTGACTAAACCTTTTTTCCTTAAAAATTTCAGTTCTCTTAAAACTGTATCATCTGAAAAATCCGGAAAAACTTTCCTGAAATCTTTATTGCTCATTCCCTTATGCCTATGCAAATATTCCATAATCATCATTTGCCGCTCATTCAGCATTAACTGCTCCCCCAGCTTATCCTTTATCTTCGCATCAACTGAAATTCTTTGTACTCTTTCTTTAATCCTGTTCATTTCAACTGCAACACCTTCCACAAAATATTCAAGCCAGGGGGTTATATCCCTCTCATGTGTATCTAAAACGAGCTGATTTGAAACAGCCTGAAGCGTTAAATAATAATCCATAGGATTTTCGTCAAAATATTCTTCCAGCGAGAAAAATTTCCTGATATCGTAGTTATCCAAAAACATTATAAGCGTTGCTACAGCCCTGGCTACTCGCCCGTTCCCATCAGTAAACGGGTGAATTCTAGCCAGCTCATAATGAATTATTCCGGCTTTTATTACAGGATGCATCTCTCTCGCCTCGTCTGAGTTTATCCAGTTAACAAGATCTTCAACCAAATATGGTACCTCTGCTGCAACAGGAGGTGTATAGCTTATTTGTCCTGTCCTTGAATTTCTAATCACAACCTGCTTTAATCTAAAATTTCCTCCAGCTGGTAGTATTTTTTCCGTTGTAAGCCTGTGTATTTCCAGAATCGTCTCTATTGTAAACTGATATTTGCCGGAGGTACCTATTTGAACTGCAACAGCATCGATAAATTTAAGTACGTTTCTATAATTTAAAACTTCCTGTATATCTCTATCCCTTGCAATTACTTCAGCACCATCTAAAACATCCCTTACTTCCTCCTCAGTCAAAGGATTTCCTTCAAGATGAGTTCCGTGATGTATAAACCGTTCAGATGCCTCTTTCCGGAATTTTGCTTCCCATGCAGGGACTAAAGGCGAGTTGAGAATAACCTCCCGCGAAGCATCAATCCTCCCGATATTTCTTAAAATAACATTAGTGATAGCGTACTTTGGAATAAACATAACTTTACTTATCCTTTTTTTTGAGTATAAGAACCAGTAACCAGGCTGAAATTAAAAATACAGTTATAGCAAACACATATTTTGTTAAAATGATTAGAAATAGTTCACCAAAAGCAAATATCAAGATCCCCCAAAGGCTCATCCAGACAAGAGTTGATAAAGTTGCCAGAACAAAAAAAGTTTTAAATGTGATCTTTGATGCCCCAACCGCAACAGACATAAATGCTCCAGTGTTTGGATGTATAAACCCAAGCACAAAACTTATTAGCGCATACTTTTCAACTTTTCTTTTTGTATCATTCAAAAATTTTTGACTGCTTACTCTCTTTAAAATTTCTCCAATACCCAGCGAACCTACTCCGTAATCAATTATATAGCCCAGTACACACCCTGCCGTTGCTGCAAGTATTCCGTAACCTAAATTAAGTTCTCCAACTCTTGCAAATACTGCCCCAAGTCCAATAGCTACTACGCCCGGAACCAGAAAATTAATAAGGACTAAACTCTCAAGAAATGCTCCTATAAAAATCATCTCGTAACCGAACCTACTATAAAGTCCGGAAAGATGAATAACCAATTCATCCTGCGGCGGTAAGATTTGCCGTAATATAATTAAAAACAGAGCGTAGAGAAAGAGAAGGACTACTGAAAAACCTAAGCCTTTAAAGGGTTTCATTCAACTGATTATCGCACAATTCCCGCAGAAAAGCCACTTTAGTATAATCATTATAACTGCTATAATATTTATACTAACCATGGCTAAACAAACAAAAAAACAAGAAGAAAAATCATTCCACAGAGAACTTGCAGAACAACTTGTAACCCTTTCCACTTCCGGTTTTGGTTTGGTGGCAGCTTTAGCCTGGAACGAGGCAATCCAAACATTTGTAAAAGAATACGTCCAGGTATTTTATCCCAGCCAATCCGGAGCTATTTCCAAATTTATTTATGCCATAATAATTACATTCTTTGCAGTTTTTGTAACTTACCAACTCTCCAGGCTTGCTGCCAGATTTGGAACAAAAAAATGACGAAAATCGTCATCCCGGACTTGATCCGGGATCTATAAACATTTACACTTAAGCTAATGCCTCAAAAAGGATTTACACCAGTATTACTTGTGATTCTAGTCGCTGTGCTTTCAATTGGCGGATATTTTGTTTATACGTCATTGCGAGGAATGGTGAGCGAAGTCGAACCAGACGTGGCAATCTCTCCTACATCAAACCAGACAGCCTGTACCCAGGATGCTAAACTTTGTCCGGATGGAACATCCGTGGGTAGGGTTGACCCAAACTGTGAATTCGCCCCCTGTCCCACTCCAAAAGAATCAACATCATCTGCTGACATGACTAATTGGAAAACATATACAAATGCTAAATACTATTATCAAATTAAATTTCCCAGCGAGTATGTTGCATATGGGATAAGTCCAGGTTATGACCATAGCTCTTTGTACTCACCAGAAAATGCAGATGCAGTTGTTATCGTCGAACTAAAAAATAATGTCGAACCCAAAGATGAAAGAGGCTTTAATAAGATTTTATTAACAATCAGTAAGGACACACCAAACATTAAAAAAGATTTTGATAGCTTATTAAATGACTCTACTGATCCTAATTTCTCTCAGAAACACCATCAAGTTAAAATTGGTACTTACTTAGGAGATGAATATGCAAATTGGTATAAAGGACAATTTACAGCTAAATGGATATTGATCACTCACGGCTCAACATTTTTTATTATTAATTATGACAATGAGGAAGGTAAATATTTCCCTAACTATCCCAATAACATCGAGGAGCAAATCCTCTCCACCTTTAAATTCCTACCTTAATTGTCATTCTGAGGCGCAGCCGAAGAATCTCTGACGAATGTCAGAAGTACTCGCATTCGCGAGAGATCCTTCGCTAATCGCTCAGGATGACAAGTCAATCTTTCCATCTTGCACTCTTAATATTCTTGCCTCATCCAGGAATTTTTTGG
>MFDK01000026.1:0-17032 GCA_001776865.1 Candidatus Daviesbacteria bacterium RIFCSPLOWO2_01_FULL_37_10
AATTAGATGGGCATTTATGCCAACATAATTTTTTATGTGCCAAACATCGTCTCTATCCATTATGGAAATTAAGCCTCGGTTTATCCGGCCAGGTAGTGTAGGTCCGACTTCTCTGATAGCAGTGACGACTTGAACTGCCTTTGCACCTGCCTTAATTTTTTCTAATGCAGTTTCAGCACTATTAACCCCGCCAATTCCAATAATATCCAGATCCTTGCCAGCCTGGCGATAAATATGAGCGATAATTTTGGTCGACATATTCCTAAAGTCTGGATCATTACCGGATAATCCTCCTGCTTCATTTCCCCATCCGTATCTGGTTTTCAATTCCGTATTAACAGTTGTATTTGCAGCAATTATTCCAGCTAACTTATTATCCATTGCAACAGAAATTACATCATCAATAGCCCCATAAGTTAAATCAGGCGCAATTTTTACATAGATGGGTTGATTATTGCGGTGTTCTTTTACAGCCTGAACAATATCGGTTAATGGTCCTTTATCTTGCAATGCTCTAAGCCCGGGAGTATTGGGGGATGAAACGTTAATTGCATACCAATAGGCAACAGTTCTAAAACGTTCTGCAACAACTGCATGAGCAGCAGGCGCATCTTTTGACTCCACCCATTTATTTTTGCCAATACTAATACCAAAAGGAACAGTAAAATCTAAATAATGGTTAATATTTAGATAGACAGCTTCCATTCCCAGACTATTAAAGCCCAATCTATTCAAGGCTGTACCATCAGGGTGATAAAATTGCCTTGGTTTATCATTACCGGGTTGAGGATATTCCGGAACTGTTCCGACTTCCTCAGCTGAAAAGCCTAACTGCCAAAGTCCTTTCACAGCACTTCCTGTTTTATCCCAACCAGCTCCAACCATAACTGGGTTATCAAGATCAAGATGAAAACTATTATCGCCGTTTCTGCCTCCTAAAGTTACATGAAGTCTCGGATCATAAAATCTTTTTCTGCCGTAGGCAAATTGTTCTAATAATTTTAGAGTAACTGGATTTAATTCTGCCAGATGCAAGGTATTTTTAGCAGCAACATGCATTGTTTCAGAATCCAGGTGATCTAAAACAGGACTCACTATTCCTTTATAAAATTCCATTTATGTATAAGTAATTTATTTAATTCCTAAATAGTCCATTGTAGTTTGGAATTGCTCGGGTGTTATCAACCCAACTCTATGGTAGTATTCAACTAAGTTGGACATTGTAGAATAAGCGTGTAGTTTGTACCCCCTTTGTTCCAATTCTTCTTTTCCACCTTGTTGTCTGTCAATTAAAATCACGACATCTTCTACTTTAATATCATGAGTTTCAAGAACCTCAATTGCCTCAAACTTACTTTTTGCTGTAGTTATTAAATCATCAATAACTATGGCTACTGAACCGGGTTTCCATACACCATCTATCGAGGCTCCAGAACCATGTTCTTTTTGGTCAATTCTCGGTGTAATTTGAGGATAGCCGGTTCTATCAGTTAATGTAGATACAATCGGAGTGATTGATGTTGGAATATCTGCCAAAACATAGTATTGCTCCGGGTTTTTTAATGCTAAAATTGGTATAAGCATATCTTCATATGCGCGAACTATGTCGAGTTTTTGACCGGGAAAAGACCTTATCTTTCTAAGATCAATATAAATTGGTGATTTTAGCCCACTTTTTAAAGTAAACTCCCCGAACATTACTGCTTGAGTTTCATGCAGAGTATCTAAAACATGTTCATGTTCTATTTTCATAATTTATGCGGTTTTGAGTTGGGAAGTCATTAGTTTTGCTGCTGCGTTTTGATCTGCAGCTTTATAAATTGCACTTCCTACAATTCCATGGTATCTTCTGCCTGCTTGTTTAGCAAATTCGGAAAGTTCTCCGCCTTGAGTAATAAATCCCGGAGCATGAAGATCAAAATTACCCTCACCTAAAATTTCCTCTAATAACTCTTTGTAGTGAACAACATATTCAAGTTTATTTCCGGGAACTACAAAATCACGGACTCCTAACTCTGCGCCTAATCTATAGATTCTATCTGGAGCATCATCAGCTACATAACCTTCTTCACTGGCTAGAAAATTTGGTTGGGTCATATGACCTCCTACCAAAACATGTAACCCATTATCCTGTGCAGCTTTAATCCAAGCTTCCTGAGTTGCTTTTCCTCCGAATGGGAATAATATAACAGCATCTACACGAGATAAACGACATACTTTTGCAAATTCAGTTCCCATAGCTGGTATGTCATTTCCGGCTTTTTGATGATCATAAATGATATTTTTGTTGGTATATTCGCGTGCGACATTCACTACTTCAGGGAGACCTAAGTAAAGTCCCAAAACAAGCCCAACTTTGTACCCGCTTATCCCTTCTACATCATGGGTATTTCTGAGTAGTTGATCAAATTCAATTACATCACTAACATCAGCAGCTATTTCGACACTTCTCTCTTGAGGTACTAATAATTCAGCCATTTTTTATGGAACAGTTATTATAGACAATAATACTTACTATACCCCTTTGTCAATACCCCAGAGTTGTGGTATATTGGCAAAGTGCGTATTATTCCTCATCTTAAGCTGTTTCTTATCCTTATTTTATTAAGTATATTAATATTTTTTTTGGATAATGCGCGTTTCCTGCAGCTGCCTAAAACTGCACTTTCTTATATAACAACTCCAATTCAATTTGGTTTGTACTCAAGCGGACAAACTATTAGCAGACAATTTTATTTTATTTTTGCAGCGCGTTTTGCTGCCAAAGAAAATAAAGCGCTTCAGGAACAATTGGCACAGATTATTTCTGAGAATGCAAAGCTAAGACGTGATTTATCAGAAACTCAAAGTTTACTTGAGCAGCAAAAAACTCTTGACCCCAGAGTTTATAATTTAGTTGCTGCCAGGCCGATTGGTCTGGATAGATATTTAAAAATTGATAAAGGATTCAAAGATGGAGTAAAAGAGTCACAAGCTGTTGTATTTAAGGATAATTTTTTAGGCAAAGTAATTAAGGTAACAGAGAAAACCAGCAGTGTTGAACTTTTAACAGATCCGGATTCTAAGTTATCGGCTTTTTCCATAAATAAAAACGGAAAAGCAAAGGGAATCTTAGCCGGGCAATTTGGATCAGAAATTTTAATGGATAAAATTTTACATGAAGAGAGTATTGAAAAAGGAGACCTGGTTTATTCCGAAGGGACTGAAGGGTTTTTGCCAAGGGGGTTGATTTTAGGAAGTGTTGTTGAAGTTTTAGAAAAAGAAACTCAAATATTTAAACAGGCTAAAATTAAACCTGTATTTGATATAAGAGACTTGGAGTTGGTATTTTTAATGCAGGAATAAATTAGATATTTAGAAGTGGGAAGTGAGAAGTGAGAAATTGATATTTTGATTTCTAGATATCTAGATTTCAAGAATTCAAGATCAAAAATATCCCACCTCTCACATCAAGGAATCTAAACTATGAAGACTTTAATAGTTGTACTAATATTATTATCTTTTATTCAGGTAACTTTAGTTCCGCTAAATTTGGTGTTATTAGTTTTAATACTTAGAGCTTATCTTTATCCTGAAAAAATAAACCTATATCTTGGATTTTTTCTTGGACTTCTTATTTCATTTTTAGAATCACAGGCTTTAGGAGTTTATTCGCTTGCGTATGTTGTTTTCATACAAAGTATTCAAATGTTTAGAAAAGCCCAATTCGCCATGCATTATTTTGTTATGATCCCGTCTATTGTTCTGATACTTTCCTTAAATTTAATTTTCCCGCAAGCAGTATCGGGATCCACTATAAATCTTTGGCCGGATATATTAAAAGAGACTTTGCTTATAATACCGGTGTTTTTTATTATTAAAGTTTGGGAGGAAAGATTTGTTGTGAAACCAGAAGTTAAAATTCGTTTCTAAAATGAAAAAAAGATCTCTTGGGGTAAGTTTTTCTGATGAGCTTGTTAAAGTAAATATTAAACACGGGAATTTTAAAAAACCTGTAAATGAGGAATGGAAAGATTCTTTGCTCCCTAATTTTAGCTCAGTTGACGAAGGAGATGTTATAAACTTATGGAGGGTTACAATACTTTCTGCGGTTAGCATAGTTTTATTTTTCCTGATTTTTCTTAAGGTTTTTAGATTGCAAATTGTGGATGGTGCAAAAAACAGGCAGCTTGCAGATGGAAACCGGATCCAGATAAAAATTATACATGCGCCCCGAGGGGTAATTTTTGACAGGAACGGTAAGATTTTAGCATCGAATGTTCCTGGTTTTAGATTAGTAGATGATAAAAAAATAACTTACATAACACGCGACCAGGCACTTGAATTTGAAGCAAAGGGAGATGTTAGGCTTAAAAATCTTGAGGTTGATAGTATAAGGTCTTATCCTATGGCGGAGATTTCTTCGCATATATTAGGATATGTTAGCGAAATAACATCAAATGAGCTTGAAAATTTTGCAGGGTACCGTACAGGGGATAGAATTGGCCGGGGCGGAGTAGAAGAAAGTTACGAGAGTTTTCTAAAAGGTGTGGATGGAGGTGAGGTTATTGAAGTAGATGCCGCGGGTAATGTTCTTAGGGTTTTAAGGAAAGTAGAGCCAATTCCGGGTAAAAACCTTTATCTGACAATAGACTCGAGTTTACAGGAAATTACATTTAAAACTTTAGAATCAGCAGTTAAAAAAACAGGGAGCTGCTGCGGAGCTGCAATAGTTTCTGATCCTAAGATCGGTGATATCCTAGCTTTGGTTTCATACCCCTCCTTTGATCCGGAAAATATTGGAATGTTTTTAAACGCTGCAAACTCACCTTTGTTAAACCGCGCAATTGCAGGAACTTATCCTCCTGGTTCAACGTTTAAGCTTGCGTCTTCTCTTGCAGGTCTTACATCTGGAAAAATATCTAAAGATACAACTTACGAGGATACCGGACAAATATATATTGGACCCTATAAATTTACAAACTGGTATTTTACTCAATATGGAAAAACAGAAGGTTCTGTAAATTTAATAAAAGCAATAAAGAGATCAAATGATACTTATTTCTACTTTCTTGCACAAGCTGTAGGAGAGAGTATTTTATCTGAAACTGCAAAGAAACTCGGATTTGGAAAAACACTTGGAATTGATATTCCCGGTGAAGTTTCCGGGCTTATTCCGGGTAATGACTGGAAAGTAAAAGAGAAAGGAGAAGTTTGGTTCCCCGGAGATACGCTGCATATGTCTATTGGTCAGGGTTTTGTTTTATCAACTCCGCTTCAGGTATTAAATCTTACATCAACTGTTGCAGCATCAGGGAAACAATATAAGCCTCATCTGGCTTTGAAAATTACTGGAGTTGAGGGAAAATTTATAAAAGAATTTGAGTTTGAATCCAAAGATTTAGGGTTTAAAAAAGAGGATATGGAAATTGTAAAACAGGGAATGGAAGAAGCAAATGCTTCTGGCGGAACTGCCTGGTCATTTTTCAATTTCCCGATACCAAGCGCTGGAAAAACCGGGACAGCAGAATATGGGGATTCAAGAAAAACTCACGCTTGGTATACGGCATTTGCACCAAGTGATGACCCTAAAATTGCAGCGGTGGTACTGGTTGAAGGAGGAGGTGAAGGTTCGTCTGTTGCAGCTCCAATTGTTAAAGAAATTTTCAGGTGGTTTTTATCAGAGGATAAAAGTAATTTAATAAAAGATATTGGTCAAATAGCCACAGATTCAGCCAGACAGCTTGGGGAATAAAAAAACGAAATTTGACTTTTAAACTTATAATGTTTATAATAATGTCATGAAAGCTAATTATAATGAAATTAATTATGGGAACGAATTTGTAAGATATGCATACAGGAAATTTCTAAATCATCCTTTATCAGAATCTTTAGGTAAAAGGCTTAGAATGGATAGACTTCCTACTTCTAGTTTTGCAATGCGTGAAGGTTCCATAATAGAATCTCTTGAAACCGTATTAATGGGAGGAGTAGGCATTGCTGTGATTTTATATGCTAAGGATTTATTATTCGAGGGGAGATTTGTTGAAGGAGCTTTTCTAGGTACGGCTGGAATCCTTTATGAATCTTTTCTTGTAAAAAGAATTGCAGATACTATTTTAGAACCCCCATCTGAACTTCTTGATAGGTGATTTTTTTATACCTAATATCCTAAACATACCTGATAAATGTTTAAGCCAATATAGTGTGCGATCGTACATCATATTGGCATAAATCAAGGTTAGCCTTTTAAAACCTACTGAGTTTTTGGTACAATTCCGACATGGTTAAAGATGTTCAATATTTGCTTGCCTTACATTCTATAGACGGACTTGGTCCAATTAGACTAAAAAATCTACTGGATCGTTTGTGCCTCCAGGGGGATGCTCGCTTCGCGAAGCGAGCCTTGGAGCCACGAATAGCCTGGGAGGCTAGTAGAACGGCATTGTTGGAGTGTAGTGTTCCTAGAAATGTAGTTGATCTTTTACTGGAAACAAGGAAGACCCTCGATCCAGAAAAATACATGGAAGAAATATCCGAAAAAGGTATCAAATGGAAAACAATATTTGATGAGGATTACCCAAAGCTTTTAAAGGAAATTTACGACCCGCCATTGGTTTTTTATTACAAAGGTGAAATTTTGCCGGAAGATAGTAAAGCTTTGGCTGTTGTTGGAACCAGAAAAATTACAGGTTACGGAAAACTGGTTACTGAAAAATTTACATCTGAACTTGTAACTTTTGGGTTTACAATTGTTTCAGGTTTGGCAAGAGGAGTGGATAGCGCTGCACACTGGGCGGCAGTTAATGGTAAAGGCAGGACGATAGCTGTTTTAGGCGGAGGACTTAATAAGATTTTCCCTCCTGAAAATGAAAGGTTGGCAAAAGAAATTGAAAATGGATTTGGAGCTGTAATTTCAGAATTCCCTCCGGATTACCCTTCAGTTCCAGGCAATTTTCCTGCAAGAAATAGAATAATTTCCGGGCTTTCCCTTGGTGTTTTAGTTACTGAGGCAGCGGTTGACAGCGGTTCACTTATTACTGCGAGGTTTGCTTTGGAACAGGGAAGAGAAGTTTTTGCTGTTCCCGGACCGGTTACCTCAGATTTATCCAAAGGTCCGATTGATTTAATTAAAGAGGGTGCAGCATTGGTTAGTGAAGCAGGTGAGATTTTGGAGGAGCTTGGAATGGGAGAAGTATCAGGTATCAGATATCAGGTATCAGGGGAGAATTTGGGAAAGCATTCGGAAGAAGAAAAGAAGATTCTGGAAATATTGGAAAATGAAAGCAAACATATAGATGAGATTGGCAGAGAGCTTAAATTGCACTGTGCAAAAGTATCTGCATCGCTCTTGAAAATGGAAATATCAGGTATGGTTAGAAATTTAGGCAGTGGAATATATTGTAAAATTTGAGTTAAAATTAAGTTATGTCCAGACTGCCTGTATTTACACTAGTATTAGCAGTTATCCTTGTTTCTTCTTATTTAATTTTCTCCAGGGGTAAAAATCCGGAGATAAAATATAAAGCCGGAAAATGGCCTGAAGTTGATGTTGCCGTAAATCAGGCACAGCATGTATATAATTTAAGAATTCAAACAGGTGAAGATTTATCTAATGGACCGTGTATATCCAATGCATTGATGCCGGGGTGGGTTGTAGATATTGTACACAACCCAAGACAAGAAGTTGATAATTTGCCGGAGAATCAATGCAGTGCATATTTGGAAGGAAAAGCTGCTCATTTTGTTGAACTGGATTTGGAAGGGAATGTAACTAGAGTTAAATGAAATATTTATTGTTGCCTGTACATCTTTTAAAGTTCTGGTATATAGAGAGTCTTACTTTTTTTGTACTTACATGGAAAAATCTGGTTCTATTTCTTGAAGAGGATCTCGCTGTAACACTGATGTGGAAGTTAATATTTGTACCGCTTTTTCATGACTCTTCAATTGTGGGTAGAATTTTAAGTTTTATATTTAGATTTTTGAGGATATTAATCGGACTTTTTGCTTTTACACTGGCATCTGTTTTTTTGCTGGTTGCTGCATTGATTTGGCTGACACTCCCGATATGGATAATGTGGAAAATATGGGGAATATGGGGGTGGGGAGTTTTGTTTGCCGGGATAGGGCTTTTTGTTATACATATAGTCACTCATCCGCATAAAACTGTTTGGCAGGCTAAAGATTTATGGGAAGCATCACTTTTAAAAAAGGACAAAGTAAGTTTTCCTAATTTATTATCATCTGATGAAGTAAAGAATCTGCTTTCATATCTTGAAGTGAAGCCTGAAAATTTCAGCCAGTTTAATATTGCTAATTTTGAGCAGATTTACCCCATGGCTTTTGAGTTTGCAAAAAAAACCAGGAGTAAATACATAGATTCGTGTCATTTTTTTGTGGCTTCGATTCAATTAATTCCTGACATTGAAAACTATCTTTTAAGGTTAAATTTAAAAGTTGAAGATTTTGAAGAAGCACTAGATTTTCTTGAAAAAAAGAAAAATAAATGGAGGAGGGTTTTTATTTGGGACAGTGATTTTGCAGTGCATCATTTAAAAGGGGTTAATAGAGGTTGGCTTGGCGTGCCGACTCACGCACTTGACATTGTATCAGAGGATATAACGAAAAGTGCCGGGAGAGAAAATTTCCCGGATATAGTTGGTAGAAAACTTATTGTTTTGGAGGTTATTAATTTGTTGTCATCGGAGGGGAAAAGGAATGTTCTACTCGTTGGATCTCCGGGAACAGGGAAATCTTCTTTGATTAATTTTCTTGCAAAGCAAATTCTTTCCGGAGATGCTCCCCCGTCCTTGGCTACAAAACGTCTTGTTAAGCTCGACACAACAAGACTTTTGTCTGGAATTCACTCTGAAGGAGAACTTGCAGAGCGTATAAAACAAGTATTTGATGAGATATCTTTTGCCGGAAATATTATTCTGGTTGTTGAAGAAATTCACAACTTAGGAATTGGAGAGGCTGGGGGTTCATGGAACCTGTATTCTCTAATATTACCGTATCTTGAATCCTCCATCTTTCAGTTTTTAGCGACAACCGAAGAAGAAAACTATACAAAAATTCTAGAGAAAAACGGGAGCTTTGCAAGACTTTTTACAAAAGTTGAATTTCCTTCGGCAAGCAACGAAGAAACCCTGGAAATTTTAGAGGAGAAGGCAATAGATTTAGAAAGAAGAAAAAAGATAAGGGTGAGTATTCCGTCTCTTGAAAGAGTTATAGAACTCTCCGTAAAACTGATTCATGACCGGGTGCTTCCGGATAGTGCTATTACTGTTTTAGATGAGGCGGTAACATATTCCCAATCTGGGTGGATAACGCAAAAGATTATAGAAGAAACTTTTTCCAAAAGAGTTAATGTCCCAACTGTTGAACTTGGGAATACTGGTAAAGAAAAGCTCTTGAATTTGGAAAATGAAATACACAAAAGTTTGATTGATCAGGAAGAAGCAGTAAAAGCTGTAGCAGACTCTCTGCGCAGATCTGCAACTGGACTTCGTGAGGAGAAAAGACCAATTGGTTCGTTTTTGTTTGTAGGTCCTACAGGAGTTGGAAAAACAGAACTGGCAAAAATTCTGGCAGAAGTATATTTTAAAGGAAGCGATTCGTTCGTGCGTTTTGATATGTCTGAATACCAGTCTGCGGATTCTGTGAATAAGATGATAGGAGGTCCGGGGATGGAGGGACTTTTAACAGAAGTCGTTAGAATTAAGCAGTATTGCCTGTTGCTTTTAGACGAATTTGAAAAAGCAGATCCAAAAATTTTGACCTTATTTTTACAGGTTTTGGAAGACGGAAGGTTAACTGATGGAGTAGGAAAGACAGTTGATTTTACTCAGACAATTATCATTGCAACCTCAAATGCTGCCTCGATAACCATAGCAAAAGGACTTAATAAAGGTCAAACTCTTCAAGAGTTGAAAAAGGAAGTGAACGAAGAGCTGCTTGAAAAATTTAGTCCGGAACTTATAAACCGGTTTGATGATGTTATTTTATTTAAGCCATTGTCAGGAGAAGATCTGGAAAAGATAGTAAGGTTAAAACTTACAAGTTTGCAGGCTCAGCTTAAGGAAAAAGGATATTTATTAGAATTTGATCAGGGGTTAATTGATGCACTTTCCGAAAAAGGTTTTGACGCGGCACTTGGTGCAAGACCGCTCCGGCGTTTAATTCAGGATACAATAGAAGCAAAGCTTTCCAGAATGATTTTGGAAAACAAACTACAAAAAGGAAGTCCTTTTAAGCTTGGGGTGGAGATGTTGTAGATGAAAATGGTGAGTGGAAACCTTCTTCATTGTAATACATATCTTTCACTGTTGAATGTATTTTTCTGAATCTTGATAAACTGAGGAGTTCGTGAATATATTTTCTAAAACAGATTCCAGTTAAAACAACGCCACCAGCTGCCAGTGTGTAGTTAGCTACGTTTGGTTCTGGATGGATGAAGTTTTGAGCGATAGACATAAGTGTAGCAGTTGCAATAAAACTCCCTCCAATGCCGGATCCTAAACCCCGTACCGTATTCCAGATTCTTTGACTGCCGGTATCCTTAACCATATCATCTGGTGTAGGATAAAATTTTCTTTCAATAGTTTCTTTCTCCGGTCTTCTAAAACCAATTGGGGTTTGAATTTCGTGAACTATCAACCAGTGACCATTAGGAGTATCTTCTTGCTTTTCGATATCAACCTTGTACTCTGTACTCATGTATGAATATCATATCAACCCCATAACCAAAATGCAAGTGGCAAATTTTATCCCGATGTGTAGCTACACTTCCACGTTCGTTATGACATTATTTGCGATCGCAAAACTTGTCCTCTGCGCATGACAAATATGTGACGACCCCGCTTCGCCAACTCTTCGCGGGGCGAGTCGAAACTAATTTGTAGTAATTAAATATATGGTAAACTAAAGTTTAATGCCTGGTCACCAATCTGTCATTCCAGCGGAAGCGGAAATCCAATTCCGAACTAGAGTTTTTAAATGGATCCCTGCCGGAATTTACCCCGTACTCCGATACGGGGCAGGGATGACAATACTAGTTGTGTTTTTTCTTTTCCAGTCCATCGCTTTTGCCCAAGTTAATCTTGATAGCATAAATCAAAAAGTTTGTGACCGGTTTGAGGAAGATACTGCCAGGTTGGCTGCTATTATGGAAGAATATAGAGACAGAAATGGAATTAAAGAAACAAGAGTAGCTTTTGGGGGAATAGATACAAAAGTAAAATCTGCTGATTACTGGATAACATATGCGGCTGAGGCAATTGCCTACCAGCGTGTACAAGAACCCGGAGGTATCTCCGGACTTAAATCCAACCTTCAGGTTTTAGCCGGAAAAATATTAAGAGCAAAAAAAGAAGTTAGAAAGGTTTTAGATGAGTAAACATACCAAGCTCATAACGGTCGTAGTGACTTTGGTTATTATTGGTACTGTTGTTTTTGGGATAACGCTTAATAAAAATCGTAAAAATAAATTAGTTAGTCCAAACCTTTCTAGTAGTAAAGCTACAGAACCTTCTGTTATTCAGCCAAATACCCCAAAAGAAATTAAGTTTAACAGATCAACAAACCTAAAGGAAGAATTGGATAAGGTTGATCCCAAGGTTTTAGATAGCGATTTTGAATAGTTAACCCCGATTAAATCGGGGTTGAAATCTACTTTAAATTATATATAATTTACCTGTGATAGAAAGCAAAATCAGATCTATTGTTGGTGGAGCATTAACTATAACTTCTCTTTTTACTTTAGGGGCGGTGAGTAGAATAGATGCAAGCAGTCAAATAAGTCAGGAAGTTTTTATAACCTGCTGGAATGTTGGAGATGAAGCTTTAGAAGAGACGCATCTTGATTTACACGTAAGGCTAAGAAATATTCCGGCTGATCTTAGCAGATCCTGGTTAATGTTGGAGGATTTAAACACTGAAGAAAGAGCCTATTTAGCTGATATTCCCTCTTCAGTAACCGGTTTTGATTACCGTGTGCATCAGGGTCAAGAGGGATGGGGAGGCTACTACTTAAAACCGGAAACTGATATTAGAGTATGGGTGTATCAAAATCACGATGATAATCCAGGGGTTATTTCAGAGTCTATATTGACAGCTGAAAGCTGTCCGGTTGAATAATCTGCGTAAGTATTTAGTTCTTGCCAGTAAACTGTCATTCCGAGCGTAGCGAGGAATCTCAAGATTAATCTAGAGAGATCTCTCACTACGTTCGAGATGACAAAATTGTTGGAAAATACTGAATAATTACTAATCCGTGTCTTGACAGATAGATTATAATTAATTCATATGAATCAAGAAAGGAATGCTTCAAAAGAAGGTCGTGAGGATATGATTTCCTTAGATGAAAAATGTAAGTTACAAGATAACTTGAGAACTTGGGATTTTGGAATAATGGCAGTCAGCGCACTTGGAGGAGGATTTCTTGTGAGTAACATAAATGTTGAACCGGGGATTATTAAGGCGGTTATATGGTTGGGTCCATCTGTAGTTTTTGGTGCAAGTTTTTTAATGACAAATATAAGAACTGAACGAATGGCTAATATAAAAGGACAGATGACAGGTATAGAAAGACAAGCAGGTAGAACAGCTTCTTTACAAGATTCTGAAAGAGTCAATAGATAGATTGCCACGTCCTCCGATGGACATCGGAGTCCTCGCAATGACAGAAAACGGGGAGGTTGTGATATAGTAACTTCAACATGCAAAATTTAGTAATTGTTGAAAGTCCAACTAAAGCGAGGACGCTTGAGCGTTTTTTGGGAAGCGATTATAAAATAATTGCCTCAATGGGGCATGTCCGGGATTTGCCGAAATCTGAAATCGGGGTGGATACTGAACATGAATTTGAGCCTAAATATATAATTCCAAGGGATAAAAGAAAAAGGGTTAATGAGCTTAAAAAAGAAGCAGGAGCCGCAAAAATACTCTGGCTTGCAACAGATCCGGATAGAGAAGGTGAGGCTATCGCATGGCATATAGCCGAATTACTGCGTAATTCGGAAGTAACAAGTAACAAGAAACAAGTAACAAAAAATATTAAGCGTGTGGTTTTTCATGAAATTACTGAAGAGGCGATTAAGGAGGCTTTTAAACACCCAAGGGATTTGGACTTAAATTTAATTGATGCTCAACAGGCGCGCCGCGTTTTGGATAGACTAGTAGGTTATAAACTTTCCCCCTTACTTTGGCAAAAAATAAAAAGAGGACTTTCTGCTGGAAGAGTTCAATCTGTGGCGCTTCGGTTGATTGTGGAAAAAGAAAAAGAAGTCTTAGCATTTAAACCGGTTGAGTATTGGAGTATTGAAGCTGAACTTAGTAAACACCTCCGAGGTGAGCATAAGGTTACATCCAGATCACACCTCGGAGGCGGAGATAGGTTTGTAGCAACTTTAATTGAAAAAGACGGGAAAAAGCTGGAGATAAAAAACAAAAAAGATGCGGATAAACATGTTAATAATCTGGAAAAGGCTAAATATAGTGTTTCAAAAATTACTAAAAAGGAAGTAAAAAGATATCCTGCTCCTCCGTTTACAACATCTACCCTGCAGCAAACTGCAGCAAACAGGTTGGGGTTTACATCCAAAAAAACCATGATGCTTGCACAAAATTTATACGAACAGGGATTTATTACTTATATGAGAACTGATTCGGTTAATTTGGCAGTTTCTGCAATTTCCGCAGCGCGCGATTTTATCGGGAAAAACTTTGGAAATAAATATTTACCCAAGGAAGCAAGGGTTTATAAATCTAAATCAAAAAATGCACAGGAGGCACATGAAGCGATAAGGTCAACAGACGTTACGCTCCAGGGAGACTCCCTGCGAAGCTATGATGGTTTGAATAAAGATCATATAAAACTTTATGACCTTATAAGGATGCGGTTTTTGGCATGTCAGATGAATGAAGCTTTATTAAATCAGACAAGTGTGGATATTAAGGCGGGTTTATATACGTTGAGAGCCACTGGAAGTGTTATCAAGTTTGATGGATGGCTGAAGTTAATGGATAATGGAAAATTGATCCCTCAACAAAGTTCGGGGCAGGCAATTGAAAATGAGAAAGAAGAAGAAAATAATAAAGAAAAAATATTGCCAGAACTTGCAGCAGGTGAAAACCTAGATCTGTTGCAGCTTTTGCCGGATCAGCATTCTACTGAACCTCCCCCGAGGTATAACGAGGCTTCTTTAATAAAAAAACTTGAAGAGCTTGGTATTGGTCGTCCTTCAACTTATGCACCGATTATCTCTACAATTCAGGAAAGATTTTATGTAGAAAGATTAGAGAGAAAATTTATTCCAACTTCATTGGGATTTTCAGTTAATGATTTTATAGTTAAATATTTTCCAGATATTGTGGACTATCAATTTACAGCTGCTATGGAAAATGAACTTGATGAAGTTGCGAGAGGCGAACGAAAATGGCGGCCTGCAATAAAAGAGTTTTATACTCCTTTTGAAAAAAAAATAGAAGAGACAGAGACTGTTGCAGAGCATGTAAAGCTTGAGGTGGAACTTGCCGGGAAAAAATGTCCGGATTGCGGGAAAGAATTAGTTGTAAGAACCGGAAGATTTGGAAAATTTTTTGCATGCAGCGGGTTTCCGGATTGTAAGCATACAGAAGGTATGGAACAAATTACTGATGTAAAATGTCCGGAGGATGGCGGGGATATTGTGGTCAGAAGAACTAAAAGAGGAAAAACTTTTTACGGCTGCAAAAACTGGCCAGGGTGCAAGTTCGCAAGCTGGACAAAACCAAAATCCACCTCCGTCATTGCGAGCGAAGCGAAGCAATCTTCTGAATGAGACAATCCTACATTTATATTATAACTAATAAAGTAAACACCGTTTTTTATACTGGAGTAACAAATAATTTAATTAAAAGAGTCTACCAGCATAGAAATAAATTAGGTGATGGATTTACATCTAAATACAATATAGATAAATTGGTTTATTACGAAATATTTGAAGATATTGAGGAAGCTATTAAAAGAGAAAAACAAATAAAAAATTGGCACAGGGAATGGAAACTTAATTTAATAAAGAAATCAAACCCCGATTTTAGGGATATGTATCAGTCTCTTCTATAGCAAGCCGTCATCCTGAACTTGTTTCAGGATCTTCTTTTTATTGGGATTCCGAAATAAATTCGGAATGACGTTATAAGTTTGTAAACTGTTTCACTTCTCACAATGACGTTGTCAGAGTGTCGTCATTATGTGGTGCCTTCCTTTTCCCGTCATTGCGAGCGAAGCAATCCCAAATTAATATTTGACATATGCTGTATAATACTTTTATGACAAAGCTTGACAGTGATTGGAAAGAAAAATTCCCATTTCCTGATTCTCTTAAGAATAAAGAATTTCAATTATATATTAGATCTTTAGATAGAGATTCCCAAGATATAGTTATTGAAGCACTGGCTGATATGGAATGGGAGCATATAAAACAAAGATTAAGTGGTCATTCTCTCACTAAGGTCGAAGGAGATCAAGTTTTAACAGATTTAGCAGCTTCGTCGGTCGATTTTTTTAAGGCTGTGCAAGATAATGGTAGATAGAGATTGCTTCGTCGTCCGCCAGCTGGCGGACTCCTCGCAATGACGTTTATCCTGTCTGTAACCTAATAGACGTTGACAATATAGAAATTAAGTGAGATATTTAATGTATGAGTGATGGAGTTGATAGTGAAACACTGCGTGGATTAAAAGACTTTGTTGCTCCTAATGATGTTTTACAAAAAGCTCAGAAAAGAGGATCAGTAGAAAAATATCCTCCTGCAGTGAGAGGAAATAATTCATTAACAAAGATGCCTCCAGCTAATGCTCCTCTTGAACGATCAGTCCCTCGCGGAAAACTGATAACACCAGGATTTGTGGAACCATCCGCGTTAAAAAGATAATTTTTACAAATTCCTACTTGATATTTATTTTTTACTTGATATTATATAGAGGGCTCAAAAATCCTCCGAGCTCATGAAATATATCTTTGTAAGCGGTGGTGTTATATCCGGAATTGGTAAGGGGATTGCTACCTCATCCATTGCTCTTCTTTTAAAATCCGCAGGTTACAAAGTTTCCCCTTTAAAAATTGATCCGTATTTAAATATTGATGCAGGAACTATGAATCCGATTCATCACGGAGAAGTTTTTGTATTAGATGACGGATCTGAGACAGATCAGGATCTTGGAAATTATGAAAGATTTTTAAATGAAGATTTAAATAAAGCTAACTATACAACTTCAGGTCAGGTTTATTTATCTGTTATACAGCGTGAAAGAGCCTTGGAATATGACGGGGAATGTGTTGAGGCAGTTCCTCATATTCCGGAAGAAATTAATAAACGCATTGAAAATGCAGGGAAGAGTATGAATGCGGATATTGTGGTAATAGAAATAGGAGGTACAGTTGGAGAACTGCAAAATGTTTTTATATTTGAAGCTAACAGGCTGCTTAAGCAGAAGAAATCTGATGATGTTTTACATGTACACGTTAGCTACCTGCCTGTTCCTGCCTCAATCGGAGAAATGAAGTCTAAGCCGGTGCAGATGTCTGTTAGAGAACTAAATTCAATGGGAATACAACCAGATATCTTGCTTGCAAGATCCGAGGTAAAAATAGATGATACAAGAAGGAAAAAACTTGGACTTTTTTGTAATATTTCTGCGGAGGATATAATTGCAGCGCCGGATGTTAAAAGCATTTACGAAGTGCCGGTAAACTTTGAGGAAGAAAATTTAACTGAAAGGATTTTGGGAAAGCTAAAACTTAAAAGGAAAAACAAAGACTTAAGGGAGTGGAGAAAATTTACTAATAAAATTAAATCTGCAGAAAAACAAATAAAAATTGGAATTGTTGGCAAGTATTTTTCTACAGGGGATTTTACTCTTTCTGATTCATACGTTTCTGTAATAGAAGCAATAAAACATGCTTCCTGGACGCAAGGGTTTAATCCGGAAATTACGTGGGTAGACTCCGGGAAAATATTAAGTGATTTAAGTCTCTTAAGTAACTTAGATGGTGTTATAGTTCCGG
>MFDK01000026.1:17045-22948 GCA_001776865.1 Candidatus Daviesbacteria bacterium RIFCSPLOWO2_01_FULL_37_10
TATTTGGGTCTTTGTTACGGAATGCAAATGGCTGTTATTGAGTATGCAAGAAATGTTTTAAGGCTTCAAAATGCCAACACAACAGAAATTGACCCAGGTACAAAATTTCCCGTAATTCATATCATGCCGGATCAGGAAAAGAAGATGCTGGAAAGAGATTACGGAGCAAGTATGAGACTTGGAGCATGGGATTGTAAATTAAAACCTGGCACCATGGCAAAAAAGTTGTATGGGAAAAGTGAAATATCCGAAAGACACAGACACAGATATGAATTTAATAATCAATATCTGAAAGAACTCGTTAAAAATGGTATGGTGATTTCCGGAACATCTCCGGATGGAAAACTGGTAGAAATAATAGAACTCAAAGGTCATCCGTTTTTCGTCGGAACTCAATTCCATCCGGAGCTAAAAAGTAGGCCCTTAAATCCGCATCCCCTGTTCATGGGATTTATCAAAGCAGCGAGTTTACATTGAGCGTAGTCGAAGTGTCATTGCGAGGAATTTAGTGACGAAGCAATCTATTAATTTGATAGATAGTGTATACTATTAGAAATATGTCAGAGGTGATAAGACAATCATATTTTGAAATAGCTAATAATCAATTTGTCGATAGGGGAAAATCAACAGTAATAGCTGAAAAAGGATCGGATAGATTTTTAAAGAGGTTGGGTTTGGGTTTTACTGTAATGGTAGGATGTGCGGCTGTTACTGGTTATTTAGGAACATTGATTGGAGCCACGATACTTGGGCTTCCAAAAGAACCTTTTTTCGGGTTAGAGACTCCTCCAGAAATTATAAGTGATAGAGAATTATTGAAGCTAACTCTTTTTACAATAACTAGCACTTTTGGAGGGATGTTTGTGTCATTTCCAGTATCAGATAGACTAGAAAAAGTTTTAGGAATCTCCAGAGATTATTGATTTCTTGCGAATTGTCTTTTCTCATCTATTTTCCCTAGTTGAAAAAGCTCATTATAGTAGTATAATCTTTGCGATATGGTAGGAATGGAATCAGAAAATATTACTGAGTTGGCAAAAGCTTTAGTGGAGCGTAGTCAGTTGGAAGCCGAGAGAGTAAATGACAGGATAGTTGGAATAGCAGGTATGGAAATAAAACCTACTAACCCTTCAATGGAGAAAGCATTGAAAACTGCATCAATTGGGTGGTTTGAAGATGCTCTGAGACATCCTGATAAATTTACAAGTGCCAGATTTTTTAAACAGTGTTTTGAATTATGTTGATGATGAGGATTTGGTAACTATAGCTCTAGAGCTTAGTCAATCTGAAAAGGATGGTTTGGAAATTCGCCCTGACGAGATACTTGCCATTTTAAAAGCAGGAACGGAATATACTGCAAATTTCATACCTTCGTCCTTACTTTCAGAGCCTTTATATTTAGTAAGGAATGTTGACTTTGCTAGAAGATTGGCGAAGGATGAAAATATACCTGTTGAGAATGTATACAGAGAAGATGTGCTATACGATAGGTTAATAGGTATGGTTTATTCTCCACAAGAAGTTGTAAAAACTGCCCTGGGAATACTGGACAATACTACTATCGATAAACTTCTTGATCTTGGTTTGAATTTATCTTTACAAGCTGAGATGATAGCGGATGGAGAAATTGATGAAGAAATTAAAAAATTGAAATTAGAAAAAACGAAGAGGGAAATGAAAGAAGATGAAAGTTTCTTAAGTGGTTTTGAGGCGCAACTTGCGGGTGTTAAGAAAGAAGTGGGTAGATACACTATGGAAACTATAAATAGGATTTGGGGTTCTGAAGCATTTCATAGTTTACCTGAGGATTTGCAAGAGAGATTAAAATCCGGAATTTGAATAATAAACAATAAGGTCTGTTTTCCCTACTTGAAATATGCACCAGTTTTGTTTAAATTGGGTTACTATGCCAAGAAGTAATCAGAATAATAGATCCCGAAACAAGTTCGGGATGACAATGTCAGCTCAGAATGACACGAAAAATATAGTTGGTACCCTTCCTGACTTTGCTATTAAGGAATATATTAAGAAAAAGATTATAAAGATTGATCCGCTTCCAAAAGATTGGGAGGATTGTATTGATGAGGTTACAATTGATTTTCATCTTGGAAATACCCTTCGCGTTTTTACAGCATCAGGACTTAATACAATCGACACTCTTCATACTTCCAAAGAAGAAATGGAGGGAATGATGCAAACAATTGTATTAAAACCAGGCCAGCCGTTTATTTTAACTGAAAACGATTTTGTTATTGCTACAACAAAAGAACGTTTGACTATTCCTGATGATATTATCGGGCATTTACACGGAAAATCTTCATTGGCAAGACTTGGAATCGTAGTACATTCAACTGCAGCTAGATTTGATCCTGGTTGGGACGGGCACCCGGTTTTAGAATTCGGGACATTTTTAAAAGGCAAGAAAATTGTAATTTATGAAGGCAATCCGATTTGTGCTTTTTCTTTTGAAAAAATGGGTGCAAGTGTAAAAAGACCTCACAGTAAAAATCCCAGATCTTATGGTGGGAGTAAGCTTCCGGAAGTTTCCCATATTTCAGAATACTCAAAAAGGAAATAAAAATGTCTGTTATTGGGCTTGATACAGTTTTAAAACTTATTAAACTGGAGGAGAAATTGATTGAAGACCTCGGAGAAAGGGAACTTCAAAATCCGGAAGGGGTTGGTGTAGATTTAAGACTGGGAGCTTTACACAAAATAGTAAAAGGGGGAGCATTTATAGAAGTGGATGGGGAAGAGGGGTTAGGGAAAAGGAAAGGGGTTGAAACTAGGGAAATAGCACATTTTGTGAATGGCGGGAAAAAACAGAAAGAAATAATCATAAAACCTGGAGATTATTTTTTGGCACAAACTGTGGAGACTATCAATACTCCACAGGACCTTATGCCTTTGGTTTTTCCCCGGACCAGTCTTTTTAGAGCAGGACTTTTGCTTTTAAATTCTAAAACAGATCCAGGATATAAGGGGAAACTTACGATGGGACTTACAAATTTATCCCCGTTTTCTGTAAAACTTCAGATGGGAGCTAGAATTTGTAATGTAGTTTTTTTCAAAATTGAAGGGAAAACTGTAAACTATAGAGGTCAACATCAAGGAGGAAGAGTTAGTCCGGAAAAGGTGGAAAGGCAGGTGTAAGTTCGCTCGATCGGATATGTTCGATTCTCAAAATCGCTTCGCTCTGAGAATCTCTATATCTCGATCTTCGCTCGCTTAGATAAGAAGGAGGAGGATATATGGGAAAACAGCAAAAACATCCAGAGTATCAGTATTTAGATTTATTACAGGAAATCCTTGATACAGGAATAAAAAAGGTTGATCGAGGGACTAACGTGGTTTTGTATTCCTTGTTTGGAAAACAAACCAGATATGATTTGTCAAAAGGATTTCCGCTTCTCACCACAAAAAAAGTTTACTGGAAGGGAGTTTTACATGAACTCTATTGGTTTATTTCTGGTCAAACAAATATTAAATATCTTGTAGATAACAACGTCCATATTTGGGATGATTACCCTTATAAAAGATACAAGATACAAGTAACAAGTAACAAATCAAAAATTTTGACTAAGGAAGAGTTTATAGAAAAAATTGCAAGAGATAAGAAGTTTGCAAAAAAGTGGGGGGAGCTTCCGAAGATTTATGGAGAGATGTGGAGAAATTGGCCAACCAGGACTCGTGGTCGGACGATTGATCAATTAAAGTGGGTCCTGCAGGAGTTAAAAGATGATCCTGATGCAAAAAATTTAATAATTAATTCCTGGAATCCAGAATATCTTTACACAATGGCAGAGAAAAAAGATGCATCTCTTTTTCCGATTTGTCACAACATGTATCAAATATCAAATAGAAACGGGAAGTTGTCATTACAGCTCTATCAGCGCTCAGCGGATATTTTTTTAGGCGTTCCTTTTAATATTGCAAGTTATGCCCTTTTGACAATTATTTTGGCAAAAATAGCAGGACTTGAACCAGGGGAATTTATCCATACCTTTGGAGATGTGCATATTTACGAAAACCATATTGAACAAGTTAAAGAGCAATTAAAAAGAAAGCCAAAGTCATTTCCTACAATAAAATTGGATCCAAAACTAAAATTATTAGATTCTTTCAAGCCGGAAATGGTAACTCTGGAAAATTATGACCCGCATCCCGGTTTAGCCGGAGAGCTTACAGTTGCCGGAGGACTTTTTGATCCCAAAACCGGCAGAATGGCAGGGATTGTATGATAAGTATAAAATAAGTGTCACCTGAACTGACCAACGTCATCCTGAACTAGTTTCAGGATCTAATAAAAAGATGCCGAAATAAGCGAAGCTTGATACCTCGTATTAAATTCGGCATGACTATTAATATATGAATATAGAGATAGTACCAAGTATTGGAATTTTAGTTTTCAAAGGAGGAGATGTTTTAGTTGTAAAACATGGAGAGGCGGCAGGACATGTAACAGGTGTTTATGGAATACCTTCTGGTAAATTAGAAGGAAGATCAGAAAAAGAAGTTGCAGTTAAAGAGTTGGAAGAAGAAACCGGACTGCAAACTAAAGAAGAGGATTTATTAGAATTTCCAGATAATCATTTTTCAGCAGATATTTCCAGAAAAGACGGAACAATAAAAAGATTTCCCTGGACAGTTTTTATTTGCACAAAATATTCAGGAGAGTTAAGAGGAACTGAAGAAACTATTCCTGAATGGGTAGCAATTTCTAAACTCAATACATTGGAATCACTTTTACCAAATGTTATCGAAGCCGCAAAGAATGGATTAAGTTTTTTCCAAAGTCATCCTGAATTTATTTCAGGATCTTAAATGAAAGCAGGATATATTTACATACTCACTAATTTTCATAACTCAACTTTTTATATCGGTGTTACAAGTAATTTAGAAAAAAGAATTTATGAACACAAAAACGAGCTCCTAGATGGATTTACGAAAAAGTATAGACTAAAAAAATTAGTCTACTTTGAAGAATATTCTCAAATAGAAGAAGCCATTGTAAGAGAGAAACAATTAAAAAACTGGCACAGAGATTGGAAAATTAATTTAGTAAAAAAAACTAATCCTGATTTAAAAGATTTATCTGAAGGTATATAATAACTTCATCAACTGTCGTCATCCTGAGCTTGTCTCAGGATCTAAACACAAAAGATGCCGAAACAAGTTCGGCATGACAATCAATATATGTTTAACCATGCTCCAAAAGATTATAAATGTCCCGTATGTTTAGGTATTAAAAAGATTGATAGTGTAGATACTCTAATTAGACCGAGTGATATTATTTACCAGGATAATTTAGTGACAGTACTTATTAACTCTTTCTTTATAAGTAATAATGCTGGACATGTTATTATTGTTCCTAATGAACATATCGAAAACATTTTTGATTTACCTGATAATCTCGCAGAGCATATAACCAAATTGTCAAAAAAAGTAACCATAGCATTAAAAGAAGTTTATAAGTGTGAAGGTGTTACTCTCTTACAAAATAATGAGCCCGCGGGTGATCAGCATGCCTTTCACTATCACTTACATGTTATTCCACGATATGATAAGGATAATTTATCTCAAAACCTGACAAATAAAAAAGCAACAACTCCAGAAGAACGGTTACCATATGCTGAAAAACTTAAGAAATATTTAGATGCCGAAACAAGTTTGGTATGACAGAATGTAACATCTATGAAAATTTCAATTATTGCAGCAATGGATGAGAAAAGAGGAATTGGGAAAGATGGAAAATTGCCGTGGAATATTCCATCCGAGCTTAAACATTTTAAAGAGATTACAATGGGTCATCCAATTATAATGGGGCGGAAAACATATGAGGCAATTGGAAGGTCGCTTCCTGGAAGAACGAACATAATAATAACAAGGGGGAAGGGGGAAGG
>MFDK01000026.1:22974-25474 GCA_001776865.1 Candidatus Daviesbacteria bacterium RIFCSPLOWO2_01_FULL_37_10
TTTGGTAAATTCCGTGGAAGAAGCGCTGAAAATTGCCAAAGAAAGTTCAGGAAGTGATGAGATTTTTGTCATTGGAGGGGGCCAAATCTTTTCCCAGGTTATGGAAAAAGTAGATAAACTTTACTTAACTTTAATAGAAGGAGATTTTAAAGCAGATACTTATTTTCCGGAATATTCTGATTTTAAAAAAGTTATTTTTGAAAAATCCGGAGAATTCGAGGGATTAAAATATAAATTTTTGGATCTTGAGAGATAAAAATGGTAAGTAAACCTTTGGGTTGACTAATTATAATAAATATAGATAATTAGTTTAAAGCTTTCGGATAATATAATTTCAAATTTAATCAATGGCAGGTATGGAAAAAAGGTTAGATAGAATAGGATTATGTTTAGCTTGTGGTGTAAGTATCCATAAGACTCCGTTAAATAAGGATCATTATTTTCCTCAGGCCATGCTTACTTTTCCTCAAAGTATTGATCGTGAAGAGCATCCCTTTAGAAGACTTATTTTAGACAAAGCCAACATTTTTAGATTATGTATCCCTGATCATATAGAAATAGATAGAAAAAAAATGGAAGCGTATGGTGGACCAAATGTTGTGGATATAGATCCTGTAGCGTTGGTGCACTTTTTAAGTAGTTATCCTGTGACAAATAATCCTCGATATAGGACAGTACAGATTCTAAATATGATTGAATCGCACAGCCGTTTTATTAGCTCTGTTGGAAAATTAAATGGAGAATTCCCAAAAAGCTTAGCTAATAGGTATAAAGAAGCAGCTGGTGCATCAAAGACACTAATAGTTGAACAGTTAGTGTCGGTTTTACACAAAATGAGTGTTTGACTTTTTGGATGAAGTGAATTAAAATACTCACATCACACATCTACCATTTTAAACTTTCCTGAAACTTCAGGTGGTAGAGAGGAATAAGGAAATAAATGAATATACCGACCTTACAACAACTTTTGGAAGCTGGTGTTCACTTTGGACACAGAGTTTCTCGTGGAAATCCCAGAATGAAGCAATATATTTATGGAGTTCGGGATGGAGTCCATATTATTAACCTGGAGCTTTCAGAAAAGGGACTTAGCTCGGCATTAGATTTTGTAAAGGAGCTTGGAAAAAGCGGCGGAGTTTTACTTTTTGTTGGGACAAAGAAACAGGCTCAGGAACTTATAGAGACAGAGGCAAAGAAGATAGGAGCACCGTTTATGACCTCCCGCTGGATTGGGGGTTTTTTAACTAACTTTGAGGAAATATCCAAAAATATTAAAAAACTAAAAGAGCTGAAAGAACAAAAAGAAAAAGGTACTCTCTCAAAATACACAAAAAAAGAGCAGCTTTTAATTGACAGAAGAATCTCTAAACTTTCTCAAGATTTAGGGGGAGTTGAGGATCTGGAAAAACTTCCCGGTGCAATATTTGTAGTTGACGGAGCAAGGGAAGATATAGCGCTTAGAGAGGCGAGAAGGGTTAATATTTCAACAGTTGCGATAGCTGATACAAATTCTGATCCTACCTTAATGGATTTTCCAATTCCGGGTAATGATGATGCTATCAAAGCTATTAAAATAATTGTAGAATCAATAGCGCTAGCATACGGAGAAGGAAAAAAAGAGGCAGGTAAAGCTGCTGAGAAAGCAGAAGCAAAAAGGATGAAAGATGAAAATAAAAAATCTGAAGAATTGCCTGATGAAGTGAAAGAAGAAGTTGCAGAAGCGGAGGAAAAAATAGAAAAAGATGAGTTGGAAAAAAGCGAGAGGAAAGTGACATCGTAGATGTCATCCCGGACTTGATCCGGGATCCATGCAATAAGTATTTGAATGGATTCTTGCCTACGTGGGAATGACAAAAGGGGAAAAATATGAATTTAGATGATATTAAAAAATTAAGAGAAGAAACCGGAGCCGGGATTGCCGACTGCAAGGAGGCTCTGAGCTTGTCGAAGGGCAGCTTGGAAAAAGCAAAGGAGTGGTTGAAAGCACACGGAATGGATAAAGCAGCAGGGAAATCTGATAGAGAAGTTAAACAGGGACTCGTAGAAGTTTATTCTCACAATGGTAAAGTAGGAGTTTTAGTAGAGTTACTTTGCGAAACAGATTTTGTTGCCAAAACAGGGGATTTTAAGAATCTTGCACATGAGATAGCTCTTCAAGTAGCTTCAATGAATCCATCAGAGGTGGAAGAATTACTTAAACAAGAGTATATTAGAGATAATACTATGACAATAGATCAGCTGGTAAAATCTGTTGTAGGGAAACTCGGAGAGAATATTCAGATAGGTCGGTTTGAAAGAATAGCACTTGGAGAATAGGATATTTCCTCTTTTCCTCGCATCATATGGATCCAATGCTTAATGTACCTAATACAAAGATTGAAACAGCAATTGAACATTTTAAAATGGATCTTTCCGGAATTCGTGCGGGACGGGCAAATCCAACTCTTATTGAAAATATCTCAGTTGATGCATATGGTGAGAAAATGAAACTTATGGAAGT
>MFDK01000026.1:25486-45901 GCA_001776865.1 Candidatus Daviesbacteria bacterium RIFCSPLOWO2_01_FULL_37_10
TGCACCCCAGCCAACTCTTCTTACAATTCAGGTTTGGGATGCAGGTTTAGTAGAAAAAGTTATTAAAACTATTCAAGAAGCGAATTTAGGTTTGAATCCTTCTCATGACGGGCAAATAGTAAGGATTCCAATTCCTCAGCTAACCGAAGAAAGAAGACAGGAGTTTGTAAAACTTACATATTTAAAACTGGAAAATTCAAAAGTTGAGATTAGACAAATAAGACAAGATAGCAGACAGGATTGGATGAAAGAAAAAGAAGCCGGGACAATTTCCGAGGATGAATTTTTCAGAAGAGAAAAACTACTGCAGGAGCTAGTAGATAAAAAAATACTGGAAGTTGAAGAACTGGTAAAGAAAAAAGAGGAAGAACTATTGGAGATATGAACCACTTGTCATCCTGAATTTAATACGAAGTATCAAGCTTTGCTTATTTCAGGATCTTTATTTTTTGAGATTCCGAAACATCAGCCAAAGGCTGATCGTCCTTTGGACGAAGTTCGGAATGACGGTTTTTAAACTATGGTATTTACTGTAATAATTTTCATAATAACCTTATTTATCTTGGTTGTTATTCATGAACTAGGTCATTTTTTGGTGGCCAAAAAATTCAATATTAAAGTTTTAGAGTTTGGATTTGGGATCCCTCCAAGAGCTTTTGGTAAAAAGTTCGGAGAAACCTTAGTTTCTCTAAACTGGCTTCCGTTCGGAGGGTTTGTAAAACTTCTAGGGGAAGATGAAACGGATAAAAAAGCTTTAGAAAATGAAAGATCTTTTGCATCGCAAAAAGTTGGTAAAAGAATAGCTGTTGTTGTTGCGGGAGTTGCTATGAACTTAATATTGGCTTGGGTACTGTTCTACGTAGTTTTAGGTTTCCAGGGATTCAAAGTGCAGTTTCCGCTTTTTTTAGATCATAAATTTATCGGAGTAGAACAAAAAAATGAGTTAAGTATTTTGATTTCATCTGTTACTAAAGACTCTCCAGCAGAATTAAGTGGTATAAAAGCAGGGCAAAAGGTCGTAACCATTAATGATGAATTTGTTAAAAGCAGGGAAGATTTAGTTTTAAAAACCAGGGAACTTGCAGGTCGCGAGTTAAAACTAACTGTTTCTGATCCGTCAGGAAATGAATTTAAAAGTGTTCAAATTATTCCCAGAAAGGATCCTCCGAAAGGACAGGGTCCGCTTGGAGTATCTTTGGCAGAAGTTACAATTGCAAATTTACATTATGCAAATCCTTTGGAAAAAGCCTTTGCAGGTCCGATACATTCTATAAATGTTGTGGCATATTCCGGAAAAATTTTAGGAATGTTTATTTCTGAATCTATCCAAACAAGAAAACTGGAACCAATTTCCCAAACTGTTTCCGGACCGGTTGGAATTACATCAGTTGTTAATACAATTCTTACAGAAGTTAAAAATCCGCTGCTTCCGTATCTTGATTTTGTCGCTCTTCTTTCTCTAAACCTTGCTGTAATGAATGTATTACCAATTCCTGCGCTTGATGGAGGGAGGCTTTTCTTTCTTCTTTTTGAGGCTGTTACAAGAAAAAGAGTTCATGCAGAATTTGAAAAATGGGTTCATACAGCAGGAATGGTTTTGCTTTTAACCTTAATGCTTTTAGTTACCTTCTCAGACATAAAAAAGCTTTTTCCGTAAAATTCCATTTGTCATCACGGACTTGATACGGGATCTATATATAAGTTTTGAATTAGATTCTAGTTAGCAGTTTTAGGTAAATTGTAGAGAAAATTATATTTGGTTAAGAAATTAGCAAGTTCTTCTCTAACTTGTGGTGAAGTTAAAAGGATAGCAGACATTGACAAAGATGCACCGACAACAACTAACCCAGACATTATCAGTCTCTCATTCGGACTGTAATTTCCAAAAAGTAATAATGAATTTGCAGTAAGCAAACTAAGATTTGCAAATCCAATTGAAAGTACGTGGATAGTATTTGTCAATCTTCTAGCTCCTTCTGTCTTTATGCTTTCAGTAAGTGGATGTTTGGAATTTAAAGGTAAGCTTTCTGGTTTTTCAATGATAATTTCTGTTCTTACATTATCGGGAGCTAAACTTCGGGCAAGAAAAGCCTGAGCTTCTGTTTCACATCTTACTATATAAAAACTTTTCAAAATTTCCGGAATATTTTCCGAATCTCTATAAGTATCCCAACCCGGATATAAAGCATCCTTAACGCCGCGGGTAAGAAATTTTGGGTTTCCACCTACATCTGTTGAGACTAAACCTCTTGCAACAGGAGGTACATCTTCTGGTTTTATATGTAGTAAAATTTCCACCATTGTAGTCAATATTATATACCTATAATCAAAATACTTCAATTTGCAACTAATTAAGCAGTATTTTGATTACGTAATTATTTAACGAGAGTTGCAAACTCGAGTTAAATGAGTATATTTTTGAGTTTGTCAAATCCCAGACTCGTAACTAATTAGTTCTTTCCAGCGGTTTTGTCATCTCGAGCGTAGCGACCGCGTGCCGCCATAGCTTTAGCGGTGGCGCAGAGATCTCTAGACTAATCTTGAGATTTCTCTCTACGTTCGGAATGACAGTTTACTGGGAAACTCTGAATAGTTACCCAGATTCCAGATTCGTCAGTTTAGTCAGTTGCTATCGTTAGGACACAATTTACGATCGCAAAAGTTGTCCCAGAAGTTGATTTGGTATATACTGTTACGCATGAATGTCATAACTGAAGAAATTATGGAAAATTTAATAGATTTAGTTGCTAGACCTCATAGGTTAGTTTATGGATATTTTCCTAAAGAATACAGTAGGAATAGTATTAATAAAGCAGTTCATCGCTTAACGGAAAAAGGATATATCCAAAAAGGGACTATGGAAGATGAAATTTGTATTAAGTTAACAGAACTTGGATTGAAAGCTTTTCAAGGCATAAGTGAACGGAAAATTGAAAAAAGATTTTTAAATGTAAAACCAAAAAAATTTAAGTGGGATGGAGTGTGGCGAGTTGTAATTTTTGATATACCTGAAGAGAATAAAAGAGTAAGGTATGTATTGAGAGAAACTTTAAAAATACTGGGGTTTAGACCTTTACAAAAGAGCGTTTGGATTTCTAAAAGAAATTTTACTAAAGAAATTAGAAAGTGGGTAAAAGAACTTAAGCTTTCTCAGTATATTTTGATTTTTGAAACAAAGGATTTAGGATCCGGAAATTAGGGACATAATTTACGATCGCAAAAAGTGTCCCCTGAGATGGAATGGAGACAATTATGAAATACCACTTACTTTCTCAGCCCGAAAAAAGCTTTTTCCGTTATAAGTGATATACTAGATTTGTGGTTAGGATTTTTAGTACTGTTACCCTGATACTGATGATTTTGCTTAGCCCTCCTGCGGTTTTGGCGCTTATTTCCAATGACGCAGTTCCAGGGGAGGCAACTTATCCGATCAAGCGTACACTTGAAGCGGGAATACTTATTGTAGCATCGGTTCATCCCACGACAAAAGCTATGTTTACAGCAGAAAGATCAGATAGAAGGTTTAGGGAAGTGACAACTCTTATTGAAAGCGGCGACCGGGGTCAAAACGTAACACAAACCCTGGGTGAATTTATTAAACAAACAAGAGAGGCTGCAAAAGATATTAAAGAAATAAAGAATCCAATTGTAAAAAAAGAGAGAGTAGTTAAATTAAAAGAATCAATTATAGAGTATAAAGCCGGGCTGGAGCTTAAACAGAAAAAGCTATCAGAAGAAAAGGAGGACTCAACTTCTATTGTGCCGCCTATAGCGCAAATACCATCTCAAACACAAAGCCCGAGTTCTGTATCGCCTACCAGCGGACCAGCCCCAACTATTAAAGTAGAAATTACACCTACTCATGCGCCCGGGTTAACACCAACTCCTACAAGAATAATTTCAAATCCCAGTCCAACGCCGATTCCAAATGTTCAGGAGCCTGATTGTACTGATCCTAATTTGTCCGAAGCAATGAAAAAAGCCCTGAATTGTTTAGATCAAATTGACGATGGATTAAATACCGATGAAGCCTCACCGCCGCCTGATTCAACAGCAGGGGATGAAGCGCCTCCTGGCACTGCCGGCGACGAAATAGTACCAACTCAAGGATCTGAACCGCAGCCAATACCTACAGAAGAGCCTGTGCCCACAACTGAACCTACACCTGAGCCAACTCCTGAAGAACCTCCTGCAATACAGGAGATCAGGCAAAGGAGTATTGAAGTTACACCGGAAGTTTCCAGTGCTCCTCAAATAGAAGCTAAATCTACACCATAGGTGATATACTTATAAGTATACTAATGAAGTATTCTTTAATTTTTCCTAAAACTAAAAGAGAAGCTCCGGCAGGTGCAGAGTCTCTTAACCATCAGCTCTTGGTTCGGGGTGGATTTATGGATCAGCTAATGTCTGGATCCTGGACACTTCTTCCTTTAGGACTTCGTGTTGTTTCTAAAATTAATAACATAATTCGTGAAGAGTTAAATAAAACCGGGGCTTTGGAGATGCAAATGCCGTTGCTTCATCCGCGTGATATCTGGGATTCGTCCGGCAGGTGGTCTAAAAAGGAAGTACAGGAAATTATGTATCAATTCAAAGATATTCATGGAAAAGAGTATGGTTTATCTTTTACGCACGAAGAAATTGTAATGAATATATTAGGAAAACAGAATTTATCATATAAAGATTTACCAGTTAAACTCTATCAGTTTTCCACTAAATTTAGAAATGAGCCAAGGGCGAAATCAGGAATACTGCGGGGAAGAGAGTTTTTAATGAAAGACTTATATAGTGCCCATGTTTCTGAAGAAGATATGTATAAATATTACCATGAAGTGAAAGAAACTTATACTAAAATTTTTAAAAGAATGGGTTTGGAATCTATAACAACTGAGGCATCCGGCGGCGTATTTACAGATAAAAACTCCCATGAATTTCAAGTTTTATCTGATGTTGGTGAAGATACAATTTATTTTTGTGAAAATAATGATTTTGCAGTAAACAAAGAAATTTTTGATGGAGCAAAATTTTGTCACAAATGTGGAGGAAAAATCAAATCAGCCAACGCAATTGAAGTAGGAAATATTTTTCCTTTGGGAACTAAATATTCAAAGGATATGAAGGTTTTTTATATTGATGAAAAAGGTAAGGAGCAACCAATTTGGTTTGCCAGTTATGGAATCGGACCCACAAGAGTAATGGGGACTTTGGTAGAGATTTACAATGATGATAAAGGAATTATTTGGCCAGAGGCGGTGGCACCTTTTATGGTTCATTTGGTTGGTTTGGATTTAAATGATTCTTCGGTGAAGAGTGAGGCAGAAAGGATTTATAAATTATTTCAGGCTGATGATGTGGAGGTACTTTATGATGACAGAATTGATGTATCAGCAGGGGAGAAATTTGCAGATGCGGATTTAATTGGGATTCCTTATCGCGTGGTGATTTCTAAGAAGACAGGTGATAAGCTGGAAATTAAAAAAAGAAACGAAAGAGGAACTAGATTTTTAAAATTCGAAGAACTTTTAAAGCTGGTAAAAATTTAAAATCCCGACGTGTGAATCTATTACACCCCGGGTGTGTGTTAAGTAGACACCTCAGGAAACTTGGGTTAATGTTCGATAAAATACCCTCCGGTCGGATACCATTTTGTAAGACTTGCAATGGATTTAATGATTTGGTAAATTACGGGGTGTGAATAATGTAGAACAAGGATTTGCAAGGCTTAGTGAAGTTCCGCCAGGCGAGTTTTTTGTTTGCACTTATAATGGAAATTTTTCAGAAACCCTTGAAGTAGATGTCGCCCAAGTAAACAAATTTTTAGACATTGCCTCGTTTGATGGTAGAGTTTTACTTACAGAAAGCAAAATCAGAAAGCCGCAAGCTCTCCCCGATGGAATAAATACGGATGGATCAGTAACAGGAAGAGGTTCTCTAAGATGGAGCCAGAAAATTCAGGTTGAGGATAAAGGAGTAAATCCATATTTTCAGGTTGAGCCGGATGAATCCGGCTGGGTAATTTCGGTTAACGGAAACTTAATTCAGGAAGATTTAGTTAAAAAAGGAATTGATGCCAGGAATATGGCTGAACCATTTGCCAGTAAGTTTAGATATTACACAAGTGTTGGTTTAAGAGAAACACTTTTAAAAGATAAATGTACAAGATTAAAAGATCCTTTTAAGTATGGAAGGATGTTTGGATCAGTGCCATTAGTTTTAAATTATGGATTGGTGATTGTTTATCCAAGTTTACCTCAAGTTATAGTGACTTGTATAGCATTCCTTGGCTATGGCGGGATGGATTTTTTGCACAAGAAGCTAGAAGAAGCTGAAGGAATTTGGGATCCTCAAATATCACCAGGACGCTGGGAAAATCACTTATCCCCGAAATCAAGAATTGCCTTTGATCCATATAGAATAACTCTCAAGTCGGATTTAGATTTTTTAGGACTTCCATTTGAAATAGATAGACTAACTTTAGCTTATGGATATTTGGACTGGAAAAAGTATACAGGGAACCCGTTAATTAGAGCTGCTGATTGATCCTGATTAGATTCGGGATTGATTTTGAACACAGTTTCTGGTAAAGTATTCATAATGTCATGCTGAATTAGTTTCGGCATCTATTGTTTTAGATCCTGAATCAAGCCGCCTATGGCGAACCTCGCTTTCAGCGGGTTCAGGATGACAAAAGAGAAAATGATTACAAAGACAATTAATAAACAGGCGAGATCTCTAGTTGATGTTGCTATTACAGTTCCATGGGCAGATTTGGAGCCTAAATGGAATGAAATTTTAGCTCGACTTGGAGCTGATATAGAAGTTCCTGGATTTCGAAAAGGGACAGCTCCTGCGAATTTAGTGGAGACTCAGCTTGGCAGCAAATTTCAGGATGAAGTTTTAAAAGCTACTATGCCGGAGTTTTTGATTGAGGCTTTGAAGGGTTCTGATATTATTCCGATTGATTATCCAAAATATCAGCTTACCTCTTTTGCAAAAGGACAAAATTTACAATATAAAGCAACGGTTACAAACAGACCCACAGTTTCTGTTGGAAATTATAAAGTTATAAAAGTTGGAAAAGTTCCTGTAAAAGATGTTGTCGAAGATGATGTAAATAAAGTTATTGAGGATTTATACAGTAGATGGAAAGCAAAAGGAGGACAGTTAACAGTTAACAGTCCTCAGCAATCAGATAAAGCGCAAACACCAAGTTCTAGTGGATCAACTCCGACTGAATCAGGGTCAATTAGTTTTCAAGGTACGCAACAACCCGCCCAGGTTCCACAGCAAACTAATGGACAAACAGAGGGTCCTGATGATAATTTTGCTAAAGCAATGGGAGTATCAACACTGGTTGATTTAAGAGCTAAGATAAGAAAAGATCTTGAAGATCACAATAAATTAAATAATGAACTTGATTTTGAAGAGGCAATTTTGCAGGAAGTTGAAAAAATAACTACGGTTGAACTTCCGGATATTCTAATTGAAGATGAGTTAAACAGGATGCTTGTATCTTTACAAAGGCGGGTTGCTGATATGGGGCTTTTACTTGATGATTATCTGCGGGGTCAGGGAAAAACCCTTGACCAACTTAAGAATGAATGGAAGGTGCAAGCAGAGAAGAATGTCCGGATGGAGCTTGGGCTTTCAGAGATTGCAAGGGCGGAGAACGTAAATATAACAGATTCTGACTTACAATCTGAAATAGATAAGATAACTGATGAAAAAGTAAAAAGGCAATTTGAAATTCAGGAACCAAGATTACATTTAAGGCATGCGCTCAGGCAAACAAAGACTTTAAACTTACTTAAAACTTTAGTTGCCCCAAATGGATAGCTGCCTTTTTTGCAATATTATAGCCGGAAAAATTCCCTCAAATATTATTTATGAAACTGATACTCTTGTAGTCTTTCCGGATATTCATCCGGCTGCAGATATTCACTTTTTGATTGTACCAAAAGAACATATAAGGGAAATTGGGAAAATAGGCCTGCCTGCCGGCAAAGCAGGGGAAGATAGGGGAAAACTTTTAACCCAAATTTACAGAGTAGCGAATGAGCTGGTAGAGAAGAATAACCTAAAGGACAGCTCTTATAGAGTATTGGTAAATGGTGGTAAGGCACAACATATCCCCCATCTTCATTTTCACCTACTTGGAGGGACCTGGAGAAAATTTGTTTAATGTCTCAATAAGAGTTATAATATTTAAAACAATTATATTTCAAAGAGGAGGTGTTTTAATTTATGCCCATAGTTATAAAAGCCGGACCGAATGATACAACTGATTCAGTTATAAGAAAATTCCAAAAACAGGTAGCTGCGGAAGGTTTAGTACAGGAAATCAGAGATAGAGAATTTTACAAAAAGCCGGCAGAACTTAGAAAACAGTATTTAGCTGAAAAGCGCAGAAAAATCATGCGTGCTAAACGGCAGGATATTTAAAATAATAGTTTATGCAAGATGAATTAAAAGAAGATTTAAAAAACGCTCAACTGGAGAAAAATGAAGTTAAAGTTTCAACACTTCGGCTGCTTTTATCTGAAATCCATAATGTGGAGATTAAAAAAAATGGACAGTTGAGTGATGATGATTTAATTTCTATAATCCAGCGGGAAGTAAAAAAAAGAAAAGAAGCTATATCTGCATTCAGGCAAGGAGGAAGAGAAGATCAAGCACAGAAGGAAGAAGCCGAGGCAAAAATCCTTGAAAACTACCTTCCAGCTCAAATCTCAGATGAGGAGTTGACAGAAATTGTAGAAGGATCTATAAAGGAAGTAGGGGCAACTGGTATTTCTGACATGGGGAAGGTAATTGGGGCGGTTATGAGTAAAGTTTCTGGTCGGGCAGATGGAGGAAGAGTAAGTCAGACGGTAAGAGAAAAACTTATGACGAATACATATGATTAACATAATAATAAGTTCAGATCCCAGATACATAATAAATAGAACTTTGATCAGGACTGCTGTGATGGAAGCTCTTCAGCGCAATAAGGTTTTTGGTAAGGTTGAGATTGGTGTAAATATTATCGGCGATCGTAAAATGCATGAGTTAAACCGCAAGTATCGCGGGATTGATTCGACTACTGATATTTTATCTTTTGCATTGGAAGATTCGACTCAATCTAATTTGCAGCATATCCCAAGGGTAGGGTTTGTGGCAGCACCTGATAACTGGCTTAGGCTTGGGGATATTGTAATTTCATATCCGCAAGCCCTTGAGGATGCAAGTTTTGAGGGAATATCTGTGGATGAAGAGCTAAGAACTCTGGTTGAACACGGAATAAATCACCTTTTAGGGATAAATCACACTTTAGACTGATGGCTGTACTTTATTTAAAATACCGACCAAAATCCCTTGACCAGATTATTGGACAAAAAGGGGTTAAAGATGCGCTTTCTTTGGCATATAAGGTCGGAAGCCTTTCGCACGCCTATCTTTTTTCCGGTCCTAGAGGAACAGGTAAAACTTCAACTGCCAGAATTATGGCAAAAATGGTTAATTGTGAAGGGAAAGAGACCCCTTGTAATACTTGTGAAACTTGCCTCTCCATAACCGATGGTTCAAATCTTGATCTCATTGAAATTGATGCTGCATCAAACCGCGGGATAGATGATATTCGTACTCTCCGCGAAAATATTAAGCTTGCCCCGTCCGGTTCTAAAAAAAAGGTTTATATAGTCGATGAAGCTCATATGTTAACAACAGAGGCATTTAATGCTCTTCTTAAAACTCTGGAAGAGCCCCCTTTACATACTTTGTTTATTTTGGCTACAACAGACCCGGAGAAGATTCCGCAAACAATTCTTTCAAGAGTTACTAGGCTGGATTTTAAACTGGCCTCTCAGGTTGAAATCCTTGAAGCATTAAAGGTTGTTGCAGAGGGAGAAAAAATCAAAATAGAGGACGCGGCGCTAAAATTGATTGCAAAAAAAGCAGGCGGGAGTTTTAGGGACGCCGTCAAATACTTAGATCAACTTGGGTCGTTAGCTAAAGAAATTAAGGTAAAAGATATAGAGGAGGTTCTAAGTACCGGAAATTTTGAATTAGCCTTTGATCTTCTACAAAATTTAGCTCAAGGAAGAGTTAGAGAGGCATTAATTCTAGTGTTTAAACAACAAGAGGCAGGTGTACCAGCTAAAGAGTTCTCCTTATTTTTAATGGATATTTTAAGAAACGCATTTTACATTAAAAATAACTTAGGTACTGAACTTGTAAAAGATGCACAGGGAAGCGAGGATTACCAAAAATTAACAGACCTTACAAATAAGTTTTCTTTAGCGGATTTGATAAAAACCTTAAATATTTTACAAGCTGCCTCGGAAAAAATAAAAATAGCATCCATTCCATATTTACCTCTTGAGTTGGCAGTGGTGGAGATATGCGGAGATTTGATGGTTGATAATAGAAACTTGAAGATAGATCTTGAAGCTGGAGAATCGAAGTTAGAAGAAAAAAAACAAGACGCAAGGCAAGTTCAAGCATCTATTACCGAGCGTCCAGTATCAATCTCCAACTTAGATATTTCCAAGCTTTCTGATCACTGGACTTATGTTTTAGAAACCGTACGCCAAAATAATTTTTCCCTAGAAGCACTGCTGCGCGGAGCAAAAATTTTGGGATGGAGTGAAGGAGTAATCTCAATTGAGGTTCCGTATGCTTTTCATCAAAGGATTCTTGAGCAGCCCAAAAACAGGGATTTACTTGAAGCAGTAATAACTGATGTTTTATCAGAGCCTGTAAAAATTGTAACGGTTTTAGGCAGTCGTCCACAAAGGATAGAAGATATAGCAAATGTTGAGCTTGCAAAAGAAGATGAGATACTAACCTTAGCAGCAGATATATTTAACGGAAAACTGGTGGATTAAATTATGGAGCGCTTGTGGTATCAAACTGAGCCAAATAGTGAAGAGAGAATAGCTGAATACTATAGATTATATACAAAAGTTCCTGGGGATTTTGAAGGTAAACAAATGGTAAGGGTTGCAGACAGAAATGCGCCGCGAGTAGAGGAAATAATTTGTGGTGTGTTTTCTGAAGATCCTATGGAACAGAAAAGACGCTTTGAGCTTTTGAGTCGGGATTCAATATATCTTGGATTTTCGCAAAGATATAAAGCGGCAACAGCGGAAGAAAAACATGATATATTTTCACTTTTACATCTGCGATCTGTTCAATTTGCTATTGTAAGAGATCCGGAGGCAATCTTAAATGATCCAGAAAGTTTCAGACCAAAAGATTAGAGATTTCTCATTAGTAAGTAGATGTTTTTTATGGACAAAATACCGCTCGAGCGGAAAATTGTCCAAAACTACAGGAGTGTTGCATAATGTTAAGATATATGATAATTTAATAACTACCATGACTTAATTTTTCTTCTCTTCTTCATTTTTTTATCCGTTTTAGTCAATTTGTTTGGTACAATTTTTAAGCCATGAAAATTAATAAGTTAGATTTAATTATTTCAATATATATTTTTTGCATTGCAGTTTCAGAACTTATGGGAGGAAAAACTTTGCCTCTGGTTAATATCCTGGGATACCAATTAAATGCAAGTGTTGCCATTTTTGTATTACCCTTAATTTTTACTATTAATGATGTTATTACTGAAACTTATGGTAAAGAGCGTACAAGAAGTATAATTAGATCTGGTTTAATTGTTATCGCTCTTATCCTGATTTTCTCTTTGATTTCAACCCAATTACCACCTTCAAGAAGATTTGAAAGTACAGAATCTGCTTATGATTTAATATTTACAACCTCCGCAAGAATTGCATTTGCATCGCTTACGGCTTTTACTCTGGCTGAATTTTTAGATGTGTTTATCTTTGCTAAAATCCGGGAAAAACTTGGAAAATCAAGACTTTGGCTCCGGAATAATGCATCGAATTTTTTGGCTCAATTTGTGGATACTTTAATATTTATGACCCTTGCTTTTTGGGCTTTTGACAAAGCTCCTGCGAGTAATATAAATTTTCTCTGGAGTTTAATTTTGCCGTACTGGTTACTTAAATGTTTTATGTCGGTTTTAGAAACACCATTTGTTTATCTGGGAGTTAAGTGGTTGAAAAAGGAAAAACATGATAATTAAAGCTATTAAAACACACAAAATAATAAAAAGTGATAATGATCTTTTAAAGCTTCTGGATCAGTATGTGGATGGATTGAAAGAAGAGTCTATTTTAGTAATAGCTTCAAAAATTGTGGCGATAACACAAGGGAGAATGGTTAATCCAAAGGAAGTTGATGTAGATGCTTTAATAAAAAAAGAAGCAGATTTTTTTATAGATAAAAATTTACATAAGAGCAATTTATTTATAACTCTTAAAAATAACATTTTAACTTTTTCTTCCGGGATTGATGAATCAAATGGGAATGGCTACCTTATTCTATGGCCAGAAGATCCACAAAAAGTGGCGAATAAAGTGAGAAATCATCTTATGAGAAGATTTAATATTGAGCAGGTTGGTGTAATTATTACAGATATGACTGCGCTTCCTATGAGATGGGGAGTGATTGGTGGGGCAATTGCATACAGTGGATTTAAGCCCTTAAAGGATTTAAGAGGAAAACCTGATATTTTTGGAAAAGAGTACAAATATACAAAAGTCGGAATTTTAAACGGGCTTTCAGCAGCAGCATCGGTTGTAATGGGTGAAGGAGCAGAGCAAACACCGCTTGCAATAATTGAGGATTTGGACTTTATCGAATTTGTTGATAAAAATCCAAGCCGAAATGAACTAGAAAGTTTAATTATAAAACTGGAAGAAGATATGTACGGACCACTTTTTAAAAATGCTCCTTGGCAAAAAGGTGGAAGTTAATGGTAAACTATTCCTGTCATCCTGAGCGAAGCGAAGGATATATTCTTCACTCCGTTTAGAATGATAGTTAAATTATGGAGAGAGAAAATATGAAATCAAAAGTTTTTGAATTAATTAAAAAAGAAGCACATCGCCAGAAATTTGGTTTAGAGATGATTCCGTCGGAAAATTATACTTCAGAAAATGTAATGAGGGCGATGGGTTCAATACTGACTAATAAATATTCAGAGGGTCACCCCGGGGCACGTTATTACGGCGGAAACGAAGTTATTGATGAGATAGAAAGATATGCACAAAGCTTAGCTAATAAACTTTTTGGAACTGAACATGCAATTGTTCAGCCGCATAGTGGATCCCCGGCAAATTTAGCAGTAGCACTTGAACTGGCTGGGTCTGGTGGAACAACTTTAGGATTAAATCTTATTTCTGGCGGACACTTAACTCACGGTTCCAGAGCTTCCTGGACAGGAAAACTTTTTAATGCTGTAAATTATAATGTTAATCCCGAAAACTGGCATATTGATTTAAATGAAGTTAGAGATTTAGCAAAAAAACACAAACCAAAATTTATCTGGGTTGGAACGACAGCTTATCCGTATAAGTTGGATTATAAAGGATTTGCAGAGATTGCAGATGAGGTGGGTTGTTTCCTAGTTGCAGATACCTCTCATATTTCCGGACTCATTGTGACTGGTTTGCATCCAGACCCGGTACCATATGTTGATGTTATTACTACTACTACCCACAAGACCTTGCGTGGTCCAAGAGGAGCGATGATCTTAGTTACTAAACAAGGATTAGGCAAAGATCCTGATTTAGGAAAAAGACTGGAAAAATCTGTTATGCCGGGATTGCAGGGTGGACCTCATGACCATCAAACTGCGGCAATTGCTATCGCTCTGGAAGAAGCAATGCAGCCATCATTTACTAGTTATATGGAGCAAGTTGTAAAAAATGCAAAGATATTGGCAAAAGAACTTGGGACGGATTCTGAAACTCATCTTGTTCTAAAAAGTCTTACAGAATATGGTTTCGGAATGGGTTATCAGGCTCAATTTGCTTTGGAAGAAGCAGGAATTACTGTAAACAAAAATACAATTCCGGGGGAGCCGGCATCACCCTTTTACCCAAGCGGTATCAGGTTAGGAAGCCCTGCGTTAACCACTCGAGGAATGGATGAAAAAGATATGATAAAAATTGCCGGGTGGATAAAAGAAGTTTTGGAAGAAATACGCGGTATGGATTTACCAAAAGAACAAAGCGCACGCGCCCCGTTTTTAAAAGAGGTTAAGTATAAATTAAAAGAGAACAAGAATCTAAAAAGAATTAGAGTAGAGATAGAATCCTTTGCAGGAAAATTCCCGGTTCCCGGGATATTCTGATTATTCTTCGAGCGAGCGAAGCGAGTCGAGAAGTACCTTTGAATACTGTATAATTTCTCCATGGATAAAATTATTGACGGTAATATTTTGGCTAGAAAGCATGAGGATATTTTAAAAGAAAAATTAAACAGGATAAGAGAAAATAGAAATCCTACAGTAGTATCTTTTTGCAACCAAGATGATCCACCTTCTGTTAAATACACCTTCATGAAATTACAACAGGCTCAGGATTTAGGAATTGATTTTATTGCCGAAGAGTTTTCTGCAGATACTCCAAGAGAATATTTAGAAAAACTGGTTAAAAAATATGCAGAAGACTCTGAAGTGGATGGAATATTAGTGCAGCTTCCACTTCCTGAAAACTTAAATCCATTTAAGGAGGATCTTTTAAATTTAATTCCACTTAAAAAAGATGTGGATGGATTAGTGGTAGGAAGTCCATATCTTCCTGCAACAGTGAAAGCTGTAATTTCCATCTTAAATTCTCTACGTCATCCTGAACCCGCCAAGGGCGAGGCTCGCTCCTTTCAGGAGCGGCTTGTTTCAGGATCTCAAAAAGAGATGCCGAACCAAGTTCGGCATGACAACTGGGAAAATCAAAAGATAGCGGTAGTTGGGGCAACCGGGGAAATAGGGAAGCCGCTGGTGAAGCTATTACGGAGTAAGGGTGTGAATCTTGTGGAGATAAGCAGCAGTATGGGTAGCATCGAAAATGATTTGAAAAATGCAGATATAATAATTTCAGCTGTTGGAAGTGAAAATTTGATAAGAGCAGAGATGATAAAAGAAGGAGTTATTTTAATTGACGTTGGTTTAGGGGATTTTGATCCTGGATGTTTTAAAAAGGCATCTTTGTATACTCCAAAAATTGGAGGGGTAGGACCAATGACAGTAATATCTCTTATGGAAAATGTGACTGAAGCTTTCTTTAGAAAGCTGAAGTCATCTTGAGCGAGTGAGCGCAACGAGTCGAAGGATCTGCTATAATACTTCCATGGGCTTAATGGATAATATAAAACAGCTTGGGGATCTAAAAAAGATGAGAGATCAGGCTATGGAAATCCAAAAAAAGCTGGTTGACATTAAAATCACTGTTGAACATCAAGGAGTAACAGTAGTTATGACAGCAGACCAAAAGGTAGTGTCAATATCTGGCGAGCCGGATTTAGAAAAAGTCACACATGCTGTAAATGAAGGTTTAAAACAATCCCAAAAAGTAGCAGCGCAGGAGATGCAGGGCATGATGGGTGGTATGGGAATGCCTGGGATGTAGTTTTAGTATTCTTTTCTTCCTTCCAGAGCTCTATTAAGCGTTGTTTCGTCTGCATATTCCAGATCTCCTCCGACCGGTAAACCCCGGGCAATTCTTGTAACTTTTACTCCTAGCGACCCAATAAGCCTTTGAATATACATAGCAGTTGCCTCGCCTTCCATAGTAGGGTTAGTTGCCAAAATTATTTCTTTTATTTTTCCACTCTTAAGGCGTGGAAGTAATTCTCTAATATGCAATTGATCAGGTCCGATATTTTCTAAAGGTGAAATTACTCCGTGCAATACATGATATAAACCTTTAAAACTTGCTTTTTCCAAAGCCAAAACATCAAGCGGGTCTTCTACTATTGCTACAATTTCAGGGTCACGGCTTAAATCTGAACAGACTAAACACGGGTCCTCCTCTCCAATATTAAAACAAGTTGTGCAGATCACGGTTTTTTCTTTCATGCTGACAGCAGCCTCTGCTAGGGCTTTTGATTCCTCTTTTGGAGCATGGAGTAAATAATATGTAAGTCTTTGTGCAGTTTTTGGACCAATTCCCGGGAGTCTTTCAAAAGCTTCTATTAAAGCTTGTATTGGTTTTGGAACATTCACCATGAGAGCATTTTAACATATGTTATGATATTTATATGACTGGCAACCGTCCAATCGGAGGAACTTTTGAAGATGTCGGGGAGACAATTAATCAATCTGTGGTCACTCCTGTAGTGGATGAAATTGGAAAGGCGATAGAGACTGGTATACAATCCGTGGTAGGGACTCCAGCGCAGACTGCACAGCAAAAACAACAGAAAGCGGATGAAGATCAGCAAAAAATGGCGGGTTGGAGGTGGAGGTTGCAAAAAATAAAAGAGCTGAAAGATGCTCAAAAAAAGGATAGGGAAGAAAAAGCGCAAAAAGAACTGCAGGCAAAACAGCAAGAAGAGCAATCGGAAAAAGAAGAAACTCAAATTGATCAATTTGAAATAGTAAAAAAATCTAGAGAAGTAAATCCGGAAGCTAAAGGAAAAATTGAAATAAAAAGAGGAGTAGGTGGATAGAATTGACTTTCTTGACTATAAGTTATATAATTAAACATGTTAAACAAAAAGATTATGACAGAACAGGAAAATAAATTACCAAATGGTGAACTCTCGCCTGAACTTAGTGATTTACTTCGGGATGAGTCGAAAGAGGCTGAAATTAAAGCCGCAATTGATGCTGCTGCTGAAGAAGGAATCTTCGTAACTAGAGACGAGGTAGCTAGAATGCTTCTGGAAAAAAATCAAATAAAGCCTACTAAAAATATAAAACCTTTATAAGCGAAGCTTGAAAACTTTCATTTCAAGCTGAACTTAAAACTGAAAGTTTATAATGGAGAGAGTGGAAGTTTCCCCGAAAATTCAAATAGACCAAGGAGAAGAAAAACGGTTAGTGTTATTCTGTGGTCAAAGAGCTTCCAGTTTCATCAAGGATGTTGTATCAGGTAAAACAGTCGATGGTAAGAAATACAGATTTGATGCTGAATTTGTAATGGAAATACACGATAGAGTGAGTTTGGCACCGGGAGTTAAAGGACTTTTACGCCAGACTGACTCAACTACTGTAGGGGGGGAGCCGGTAATTGGCTCATACGAACAACTTCTATTTAAGATGAGCTTATTTGGCCGCTGGTTGCAGGAACAGATAGGAGAGCTTAAAGAAAATCCTGAGGATTTACTTTTGGCTATAAAAATTGCGGCAGCTGCTCATTATGGCCTTGTACAAAGACAATTTCATCCCTTTGATAATGGTAATGGAAGAACAGCAAGGGCTTTAATGAATGCAATTTTGATGTCACAATCATATGAACTGACAGCTCACGGTTTAGCGATCCCTCCAATACCAATAGTACGTACTGATAAAGATGAAGGTCACTATATCAGATGTTTAAGAGCGGTTGATAAGACACGTGTACTGAATCCGCTCATGAGTTTTATTGCTCAGAAGTGGCTGGAAAGTCTTGAAGAAAGAATGCAAAAGATTAAAACTCAAATTAAGAAACCAAAGACGAAAGCTGACCAGCTCTTATTCGCTAAATTAGAAAGTAGACAGCAATTATTAAGAGATTTCCTAAAGACAGATTTTAATAATGGTGAGAGTAAACAGAATGGAAATGGAAACTACAAAGTTTATCCTGTACCAGATTACTTTGCGCTAAAGTATATAAAAGTATCCAATGCTTAAGATTTTTAATACATTATCCAGAAAAGTTGAGGAATTTGTGCCAATTAATCCACCTAAAGTTGGGATGTATGCTTGCGGACCGACTGTTTATGACTATACTCACATAGGGCATTTAAGAAAATATATTGGAGATGATATTTTGCGCCGTGTTTTAGCTGTTAATGGATATGATGTTAAACATGTCATGAATATAACTGATGTCGGGCATTTAACTTCTGATGAAGACGCCGGCGACGACAAGCTGGAAAAAGGAGCTAAAGAGAGAGGAAAAACCGTTTGGGAAGTGGCTAAATTTTTTGAAGAATTCTTTTTTAAATCAGTAGAATCTGTAAATGTGCTTAGACCGAATATTATTGCAAAAGCCACAGAACACATAAGAGAGCAGATAAAACTTATTGAAAAACTTGAGAAAAAAGGTTTTATCTATCAAACTCCTGAGGCAATATATTTTGATATATCCAAGTTTTCAGAATATGGAAAATTATCCGGACAGAGCCTGGAAGATGAGAAAACTGGTGCAAGACAGGAAGTTGTTGTAGATCAAAATAAGAAAAATCCGCAAGACTTTGCGCTTTGGTTTTTTACAGTTGGAAGATTTGCGAGTCACTCTATGAAATGGTCAAGTCCCTGGGGAGAAGGTTTTCCTGGCTGGCATATTGAATGTTCTGCAATGAGCATGGAATATCTTGGGGATACGATAGATATTCATACAGGAGGAATTGATCACATAAATATTCACCATACAAATGAAATAGCGCAGTCTGAGGCAGCAACAGGAAAACCTTTTGTAAGATTTTGGGTACATAATGAATTTTTACTAGTTGACGGCGAAAAAATGAGCAAAAGTAAAAAGAACTTTTATACTGTGGATGATATTACACCGAGAGGAGTCGATCCGCTTGCACTGAGATACTTATTTTTAACAGCTCATTACAGGGATAAAATTAATTTTACATGGAAATCTTTAGAAGCTTCGCAAAATGCTTTGAATAATTTAAGGGATGAAGTGAGAGAATGGTTAACTGTCATTCCGAGCGATAGCGAGGAATCTCAAGCTTCAAAGGATAAATCTAGAGATTTCTCGGCTGCGCCTCGAAATGACAATTCTTATTACCAGAGGTTTCTAGACGTTTTAAATAATGACTTAAATACTCCGCAAGCTCTGGCAGTAATGTGGGAAATGGTGAAAAGTGATTTACCAAATTCTGTGAAAGCTGCCATAACTTTGGAAATGGATAAAATACTGGGACTCGGACTGGAAAAATATGTTGGTAAAAAACTGGAAATTCCGAAAGAAGTTATGGAACTTGTGGAAAAAAGAGAAAATGTCAGAAAATCCGGAGATTTTGAAAAATCTGATAAGTTAAGAAAAAAGGTTAAGGAAATGGGTTACGATATAGAGGATTCTGTTAGAGGTTCAAAAGTCAGGAAAAGCAGTTAGAATTTACTATAAACCTGTGATATAATTCTTCGTATGGGTGAAAATGAAAAAGCAACACGATACAAAATTATAGCATCTGAAGTTTTCGGAACTTGTCCAGATTATAAAAGATTGCCAGAAAGTCAAAAAGAGTTTATTAGTGATACATTTGTAAAACTTATTGAGGATTTAGGGAATAAATACTCTGGGGATTGGAGGAAATTAAGACATGATTCTTTTAACCATACTTTAATGGATGCCGAAACTCTTAAGACTCCAGATATAATTTTCAGTTGGATTGGAAGAATTAGTACCTTTTTGATTAGGGCTGAAATACCAAATACCAGAATTAAACCTATGGTTGATAGAAGTCTGATGTATACCTTATTTATGTTGCAAACACCACGTGCGGAAAGTTTGGATGAGCTTATTAGACTGAGGGATTTAGCAAGAAATGAAAATTCAGGATATCAGCTAGTTCGCGGATTAGAAATGCACAGAGTAAGGAATCATTTTGGGGTTGTAACAAGAGCTAGCGGTGACAGGTCGTAAGAAAGGTCATTAGTAAATAGTAGTTGCTCTTAAGATGTATCTTTTGGTAAACTCAACTTCATGTTTACAAAAACAACTCTTAAAAATGGTTTAACTTTAATTACAGTACCAATGCCTCATTTGGACTCTGTTACAACTCTTGTTGCAGTTGGAGCAGGGTCGCGCTTTGAAACAAGAAATATAAACGGAATCTCCCACTTTTTGGAACATATGTTTTTTAAAGGTTCCCGGAAATATCCGACTGCTGAGGGAATTTCAACCCTGGTAGATGGAATAGGAGCAGTAAATAATGCGGCAACAGACAAAGAAGTAACGTATTATTGGATTAAATCTTCGGGGAAACATGTAGAACTCTCAACTGATATTTTGTCGTCCATGATTAAAGAATCGCTTCTTTCTGGTGAAGAAGTAGAGCGGGAAAAAGGGGTAATTGTAGAGGAACTTCGGATGTATAGGGATAATCCTTCGAGGTATGTTTGGGAATTATATGAAAGGCTTCAATTTGGGGATCAGCCTTTGGGTTGGGATATTGGAGGGGACGAAAAAACAATAAATTCTCTAAACAGGGAAGATTTTGTAAAATACATGGATAGTTTATATTCTCCTTCAAATATGGCTTTGGTTTATGTAGGTAAATTACCTAAAAATATTAACGAGTTGGCTAAAAAATATTTTTCTGACCTTCCGAAAAGGTCTGAGTTTAAGCCAAAGGCTTATAAGTCTGAAAAGCAAATTAAACCCAGGGTAGACGTATATT
>MFDK01000027.1 GCA_001776865.1 Candidatus Daviesbacteria bacterium RIFCSPLOWO2_01_FULL_37_10
TGAGCTGCCGATTAACCTGGTTTATGAAATAACTGAAACAGGTCCAGGAGAGCGGGGAAATACAGTTTCAAATGTGTTTAAAGAAGCTACTTTGGACAATGGTTTAGTTGTAAAAGTGCCTATGTTTATGAAAGTTGGAGAAAAAGTAAAAGTGGATACAAGAAGCGGGGCTTATGTTGAAAGAGTAAAGTAACCTAATGTAATATAACATTTATAATTGTTATAATAATTATACTAGCATATGGCAAAAATAACTAAAGCACTAATACCTGCTGCAGGGTTTGGGACCAGATTTTTACCGCAAACCAAAGCTATGCCCAAAGAAATGCTTCCGATCGTGGATAAGCCCGTAATCCAATACGTTGTTGAAGAAGTTGTTAAATCCGGAATAGAAACAGTGATTATTGTAACCGGTGCAAACAAACGGGCTATAGAAGATCATTTTGATGAGCCAAATGAAGAATTAGAACAAATGCTTATTGAAGGGGGAAAAACAGAAGCTTTGGATCAGATTAAGAAGATTTCACATATGGCGGATTTTATTTATGTCCGCCAAAAAGGCCCTTACGGAAACGGTACCCCGGTTTTATCTGGTGAACCTGTAATAGAAAATGAGCCTTTTGCAGTAATCTGGGGAGATGAATTTATACTTTCAGAGCCTCCAAGGCTTAAGCAGATGATGGAAGTCCATGAAAAATATGGAGGTATAGTTATTTCTGGAGTAAGAATTGAGAAAAAAGAAGATTTAAAACGGTATGGTATTGCTGACATTACACCTGTAGAGGGTGAAGAAAACGTTTATAAGATCAAGAAAATAGTAGAAAAACCTGAACCTGATGAAGCTCCGTCCAACCTTGCGACTCACGGAGCATATATTTTGCCTCCTGAAATATTCGCGGCACTAAAAGAGGTTAAACCCGGTAAAGGCGGGGAAATCTGGTTAATTGATGCAATTAATTTGCTTCAAAGCCGGGGTGTACCGGTTTATGCTGTGGAAATTAAAAATGGTAAGTATTATGATACAGGAAATAAATTGGAATATATGAAAACTGTAGTGGATTTAGCTCTTTTACACCCGGAAATAAACGGTGAGTTTAAAAATTTCCTTAAGAATTTAGTAGCAGGTTTAAAAGATTAACAAAATATGCTACCGGTATTATTTTCATTAGGTCCCATTCCAATTTCAAGCTTTGGACTTTTTTTATCTTTAGGCTTTATATATGGCAGTTTTTTAGTATGGAGGCTCTCTCGTGCCTGGGAACTAAATGAGGAAAAAATACTGGATCTTATAATCCTGACTTTTTTTGGTGGTTTAATTGGGGCAAGGATATTTTTTGTACTTCTTAATTTCCAGTTTTTTCAAATTGATTTATTTAAAATCGTACTTATAACTAAATATCCGGGAATAAGTTTTTGGGGGGGGTTTTTAGGAGGATGGCTCACGCTTTTTATATTCGCAAAGAGGTTGAAGTTTAATTTTCTGCAGGTTGCAGATATTGCGGCGGTAGGTTTTATAGGAGCTTTAATCTTAGGCGATTTAGGTTGTTTTTTAGGAGGATGCGGTATCGGGAGAATGAGTAGTATTTTTCTTGCAGTACCTATGGTTGGGGTTTTAGGGAAACGCTTCCCTGTTCAAATTATGGAAGCATTCTTTTTAAGCGTGCTTCTCTTAAAAATGTGGCCGAAGGCAACACATTTTCATATTCATGGTAAAGTTTTGAGCCTAACTCTTATATACCTGGGATTAATAAAATTTATATCTGAATTTTTTTTAGCATTGCATATGGGTGGGTATTTTCTTTCCGCTTTTACGTCATTTCTTGGTATTTTTTTCTATTATCAGGTAACAAAAAGAAGCATTAAGGGAGATTTAATCTCAGCTTATCTTAATTTGGGTTTACTGTTTACAAGTAGGGGTAAATGGAATAGAATCCTTGCGGCGGTTCATAAGAACTGGTATAATTTTAAAGTTAAGTGGAGCTTAAGGGTAAAGTCTTTAAGCAGATTTTTAAGGAGGGCACGTGTTAAACTTACCCCAAAAGACATTTGAAAAAATAAAAAAAGTTCTGCTAAGGCAGGAAAAAGAAATAGAAAAGGAAATAAAAGCTATTGAAAAAGACGACCCTGTAAAAGGGGATGGTCTTGCAGAGTCTTCTGAACCGGGAACAGATTCCTGGATGGCTGATATGCACGGTAGGGCTTTAGTTTTAGGACAAAGCCTTCATACAATTCTTGCAAACACTAAGAAATCACTTGCTAATTTACGTTCCGGAAAATACGGAAAATGCGAAAATTGCGGAAAACAAATTGAACCTGAAAGATTAGAAGTTATCCCCACAGCTACACTTTGCCTAAGCTGCAGCAGGAAAAAATCCTCCAAAAAGTGATCTGTCATCCTGAGGCGATTAGCCGAAGGATCTCTGCCAGCGAAGCTGGGCGGATTCCATTAATTTCAGTCACATCAATATATCTAGAACAAGTCTAGAGATTCTTCGCGGAGTTTACCCCGTACTTGATACGGGGCTCAGAATGACAATGTCAATCTTTCTGCCAGGGTAGCCTTGTGTTAGGATTAGTCCAAAACCAGGCCAAAAACATGGCATTAGAGATAACTCCAAACATATATGCCCAAAGGTTTACATCCACAAGATTTGCATCCCAGGGGAGGGTAAGTCCTCCGTATCCGCTTGCAAGTCCGAGTAGAAATAGAGCAATAATGGCACTTGTAAATCCCCATGCAATGTTTAAAACAGGTGACGAAACCCTCTTAAACGGGGTCATATGGGTTTGACCTGTAATTCCTTTAACAATATGCGGTACAGCATTTATTGCAAATGCACCTGCCAAAAAATAATATAAAAGTTCCATAATATTTTGAATTCACCTCCTTCTTTTTTTGTCATCCTGAAAACCCAAGGCACACCTCCGAGGTGTGGTCTACTGTAAGCTTTAAGCTCACCTCGGAGGTGAACTTTAGCAGGATCGGAATGACAGTTAACTAATCATTGCCATAATATGTTAAAATTGTCAAATATGAGAGAGCAAATAATTCTGGGGGCTGATGAAAAAGGAAAATTTACAGGGGAATATTTTCCTAATTCTGTTGGGCATACAGGAGAAGGGAAACCTCATTTAGCAATAACTGTTCAAATTTATAATTCAAAAGGTGAGTTACTTTTACAAAAAAGAAAACATAAGATTTTTAATAATATTTGGGATATGACTGCATCGACTCATCCGCTTCATCAAGAGGATGGTATTGATGAAACTTTTGAGGAAGCCAGTTTAAGAGCCCTGGATGTTGAATATAGTATCAAAGGTGTTAACCTAAGGAACTTAGGTGGTTTCAACTATTTTGCTAAATATGAGGAACACTGTGAAAATGAGCATGACTTTTTATTAATAGGTGAATACAGTGGTGAAGTTAAACTTGATCCAGAGGTTGGGTACAGCTATAAATGGATGCCAAAATTAGACTTCTTAAAAGATGTAGAAGAGAATCCGGAAAATTATACTCCTTGGACAATAGAAGGCGCAAAACTTCTAAAAGAAAAAGGATTTTTTGATTGACAATAACCTGCTTATATGTTAAATTACCTTTATGGAACAAGATATTTCTGAAAAACAAGCAGCTGTCTTATCTTACGCTCCTAGAGTTTATACTTATGCGGAGTTAGTTGATAACGAAACATTTCTATCAGTAACGAAACGTTTAACCGAACTTAGCGAGAAATCTGACCGACTTACTGATGAGGAATTGGCAGAATTTAATGGTATGCACCCAGCTTGGTTTAAGCACATGTTTGATCCTATTTAGTTACAAATCAAAGATTCTATCCAAGAAAGATCTTTGTACCCGCAGTATTTTGAGTTAGAATTTCAGTTAGAATATTTGACTTTAGTCCATTTGCTATAACTGCATTTTTATTAGGTAAATTTTCTTTAATAGATAAAATCTTACCTTTCATTTCTCCTGAAACATCAAAATTATTATGACTTGTTAGATTTTTCAAAACATTTGTTATATTCTGATTATTAACAAGAGGAATCAACTCGGCATTTTTATTTATTTTAGGATTTGAATCAAAAATTCCGTCAACATCTGTCAAAAAAATTACTTTTTTTGCATTTAATTTTTTTGCCAAATAGGTAGCTATTGAATCCCCGGAGAGTATTGAACAACCGATTTTTGTATCAATTACAGGATCACCATATAAAACAGGAATAATTCCCAATTCTAGAATATTTCTAATAACAGAAGTATCAAAATCATTAAGTTTTCCATTCGTTTGAGTAATGAAACTGTGAGGAGGTAAACTTACTGCGGGTAATACTACTTTCTCAAGTAGATCTATTATGATAGAATTTAATTTATTCATTGATTGAACGGTTTTTATAAATCCCTCATATGATTTTTTTTCTTTAAGTCCTTGAATAAGGTTATACTTTTTAGCCAAATTATGACCATAAGATCCGCCGCCATGAATAAGTATTATTTTGTATCCACGTTTAGATATAGATAGAATTTCTTTAGCTAAACTCTTGATTATTTTTGTCCTGGGTTTTGGAGTAGAACTTTCTTTATGCGTTATAACGCTTCCGCCGAGTTTGATGACTATTAAGCTCATAATGAACTAGAGTATAGCAGAATTTCTAGATTCATTCACTCCACGAATCATATTGGATGAAAGTATACCACTACATAGTATTATACTTTGGACGCAAAATTAGGACAAGTTTGATTTTGATTTCGTGCATTGTTTGATTTGATTGTTTGATTTACCGGACTATTTGTTATACACTTTATCTTTGTGAAAACATATTTAAAGGAAATTAAGTTTCCTTCTACCAAACATACTTATATAAAAGATATTACAGAGGAAATTAATAAGACTATTAAAAAATTAAAAGTGGATTCTGGATTTGTTTTTGTAAATTCTAAACATACAACTTTGGGGATTATAATAAATGAAGTTGCGGAACCGAATCTTCTAGAGGATGTCTTATACCACACATTACATCATGTTCCGGAAGACAGAAGATCTACTAGGGTTGCTGGAAATAAAAATTATAAGCATCCAACCACCAACTATACTCACAGATGCCAAGATAATCCACACTGTGATGAAATGGATGAAGATTATAATGCGGCTTCTCATATTCGGGCTCTACTTTTTTCTCATCCGAGCGTGGTAGTTCCAATAAAAGATGGAGAGTTGGAACTTGGGAAATATCAACAAGTGGCAATTTTTGAATTTGACGGTAGGGATGGAAAGGGAAAAAATCCAATTAGGCAAAGAACAGTTCAAGTCTGGATCCATCCCACAGATGGGATAGAGATAGTTTAGGTATGGGATATCAAATAGATCAGTCAGGTAAGATAGAGTAAACTAACAGGCAAACTGTGGTAGCTTTGGCTAATGGTAAAAAGATAACAATCAAAATAACCTCAACTGAAAAACAAAAGCTTATCAAAACTATATTAGAGCTGGATAAACCGAAGAAAAAATATGTCCATAAAATATTTGGAGCTTTACTATTCCTGTTGCTAAAAGATGAGGATATTAAAGAGCCAATTATGATTGATAAAGAATACTTTGGCCATGAACCTGATATTAAAAATATTCTGCTTCAGCTATTTGAAAAATATCAACTAAAAAGCCCGGAAATAGATTTTGGACTGGTTGGTAAGAAAAGCCCTGCTCATGACATTGGAATAAGGGTTTTTAGAAAAGAAGATAAAGCCATATTGGTAGTCACAGCTAAAGATATTCTTGAAGTTTTATATGGGAAACCAAAACTAAGTAGAGCTTCTCTACGAGTAAGCACTAAAAAAGGTTGGAGATCTCGGTCTGGCCGAGATAATCCTTAGCTTAAGCGTCCAGTTATGGATAGTGACTACTAAGGCATCCAACCTTTAATAATCATATATTACCATATCATGAGTTCTAAAACGAAGTGCAGCACTTCAGGTAAAATTTAGTACCTGAAGGAGGTGTATTAGTTTGGATAAATACAA
>MFDK01000028.1:0-22175 GCA_001776865.1 Candidatus Daviesbacteria bacterium RIFCSPLOWO2_01_FULL_37_10
TTTAGCCCCGATTAATTGTCGGCGCCCAAAACCGTGAACATGGTACCTTGCGGTACCATGTTTCGCCTTTCGGCGAAATAGACCAGTGAGCTGTTACGCTATCTTTAAAAGGTGGCTGCTTCTAAGCCAACTTCCTGGCTGTATAAGGTTTTAGACTTCCTTTAACACTTAAACTTTTTTAGGGACCTTAGCTGTTGATCTGGGTTGTTTCCCTCAGGACCGCCTCGCTTAGCCGAGTCGGACTGACTCCGGAAGATAAATACATGGTATTCGGAGTTTGATTGAACCTATGGTCTTGCGACCACAGAATCCATCCAGTGCTCTACCCCCACGCACATTACTTCCAGGCTATACCTAGATATATTTCGAGGAGAACCAGCTATCTCCGAGTTCGTTTGGCATATCACCTCTAACCACATCTCATCCCAAGTTATTGTTACAACAACGGGTTCGGGCCTCCCCACACCATTTCTGGCGGGTTCACCCTGGACATGGATAGCTCACTCGGTTTCGGGTCTATCACGCATTCTTTTAAAACGGGCTATTAACCCTCGCTTTCACTTTGGCTTCACCAGATACTGGCTTAAGCAAGGATGCATGATAACTCACCGGTTCATTCTTCAATAGGCACGAGATCGTCCGCCTTACGGCGAGACTTTCTCTGCTTGTCAACATACGGTTTCAGGTACTATTTCACCGGGCATTTCGCCCTTCTTTTCACCTTTCCCTCACGGTACTAGTTCACTATCGGTCCGAAAGTATATTTAGCCTTATCCGGAGGTCCGGACTGATTCACACAGGATTTCACGTGTCCTGTGCTACTTGGGGAATCGCCCACGGCAGTTTAGATTTTGTATACAAGGCTTTCACTTCCTTTGGCTCCGCTTTCCAGCGGATTCTACTATCTTCACTACTCGCTACTGGCGCCCCGCTACCCCATTCGACTCGGCTTCGCCTCGCTCAGGGTCAGTGTGACCCTTTAATCTCTACTGGCTATAGCCATGAGTGAGATTTTGCGAAGCAAAATCGAATCGAATGGTTTAGGCTGTTCCCGTTTCGCTCGCCGCTACTTGGGGAATCGCTTTTGCTTTTTATTCCTGCGCTTACTTAGATGTTTCAGTTCGGCGCGTACCCTCTGTTAACCTATAAATTCAGTTAACAGTGTCCCAATTAAATCGGGACAGATTACTCCATTCGGAAACCTGCGTATCAAAGCTTCTTGGCAGCTCCACGCAGAATATCGTTGTCAAGTACGTCCTTCATCGGTACTTTCGACCTAGGCATCCACCGTATGCATTAATGTTGAGTATTTTTTGGCTTCTTCCCGCCATAGGCGGGGTAATTTGGCCTTCCATTTTTGATAGGTTACAGGTTTTAGGTTACAGGTGACAGTTTTCTTGCGATTACTGTAACCTGTCCACTGTACCCTGTTCCCTATCTTTGCCGTATTCACATTTCAAAGTGCAAAAGTTAGGGTATAGGGTGTAGCGTTCAGGGTATAGATTTAAATTCTAGACCCTAACCCCTAAACTCTAATCCCTGCCTAAGGTGGACCCCAGCGGGCTCGAACCGCTCACCTCCTCATTGCAAATGAGGCGTTCTACCAGATGAACTAGGGGCCCTGGCTCGCTTCGCTCGAAATCCCAAATTTCAAGATACAAGTATTCCAAACAATACTCAATATTAAATTTAAAATTTATTATTGTGATTTATTCGTATCTTGGATACTTGTTACTTGATATTAATTTTCTTGAGGGATACAACGCTTGAATTCCGCCAGCTGGCGGACCAAGCTGGAGATTATCTAAATAAGTCGTTGCTTCTCTGCATAATATGAATCACTTAAAGGGATTTTACCAAATCCCACTTGCCTTGTCAATCCATTTGTTTTAATCTATAAGAATGGATCAACAAATTGCTCCACCAGCTCCTATAACAACTCAAGCCAGGGTATCAAAATTTCCAAAGTTAAATAAGAAATCTATTATAATTATCCTGGGCTTAAGCATTCTAATCCTCCTAATCCCTCTCATCCTTCTGTCCTATTCCAAAAAACAAGCCCCGGAGCCAGAACCTCCACAAGCAAAAACCTGGGAAATTATTTTAAATTATGATAATAAAATTAATGCTCTGGCATTTAAAAAACTTTCTATACTAAACCAGGAAATTACTGCAGATTTCAGAAGTGCAACTTATTCCCCATATGAACTGGTTGTTTCTGATAAAGAAGACCGTGCTCTATTTAGAACTAAGGTGAATATAACTGAGCAAATTCTGTATAATATTTTAAATGAACCTGTTAGTTCTGCAAGTGCGCTAAATTCATTACCCGCAAGCTTAGAAACCACTCTTTATATCCCTTTTAAATCAACTGCCACAAAAATAGTTATTAACAAAGATTACTCTCCAATATTGCAAATAAATATACCTCCTGAAGTTGCTTTTAATTTTATACCGGAAGTATTAGCACAAACCTCACCCCAAAATTGTGGAGGAATGCAGGTTGTATTTATAAGTGACGGCTATACGGATTTTAACAAGTTTCACAATGACATTAATGAAATTACAGCTGCTTTTTCTTCAACCCAGCCATATGCAGGAAAGAATATTTTTGATTACAAAATCATTGATAACTCGCAACCCTTAGGGTGTACAACCAGTATGGCTTACTGCATGACAAACAGTTCTAATTTAATTAAACAAATAGGTTTCCAAAGATTTCCCTCTGCATCAAAATTCATAGTGCTTGTACAAAATGTAGGTCAACAAAGAGATGGAAATTTAGGTATTACTAATAGCGTAGGTGGCGATATTGCAATTTTTGCAAGGCGTACTGATATACCCGCTGAGGAATTTACAAAAACAGCTATTCATGAATTTTTGGGACATGCTGTGGGACTGCTCTACGACCGTTATGTTTCTGCTGATCCAAGTTATGGACGGCTCGTTGGAAATATCAGGAGTAATTGTACTGATAATAGAGCTGGTGAGAGTTTTTGGAGCAATTCAGGTTCTCAAGGAGTATTCCAGGGTTGCGGCAATCAATCGTATTTTGGTTCAAGCCCTTTAAGCTGTCCCTCACGTAACCCATTTCTATCAAGTGCAGGTAATCCAACCACTATCATGAGCGCTGCAGGATGCAGTGTAATTGGTTTTGACGGAGTAGAACAAGCCTGGATAAACCAAAGGGTAATTCCTTTATATCAAACGTCTTGCGCTCAACCAGCAAATACGCCAATACCTACAACCCCTTTAATTCCGACCTCTCCTGCTAATACTACCAACAACCCTTCAGGTTCTTGTACTCTCGGATCAATCAGCTGCAGACCTGTGGAAAATGAAACTTCTCCTGTTGGTAGATATGGTATTAATGTCCACTGTGTTGGACGTCAGGATTTATGTACCAATGGTTGTGATTATTGGTGCCAATCACCTTCTATTCCTACTGCAGCTCCAGGCTCTACAACTACAGGAGCAGGAGCTAATACTTCGTCCGTAACAAATACCCCAACTCCTACGCCTCTATCCGGAAACAATTCTACTCCAACAACCCCTCCATCTCCTGATACAGCTAAAACTTATACTTGCGAGGAAGTTCCAAGTTCTGGCAGCGCCGGATCTCAGGTTCAAATTAAAACTTTAAATTGCCACTAAGGCATTAATACTTCATTTATATTTTTTCCGAGTATTGATATAACTAGATTAAATATTAGAAAGGCTCCTGCAACAGCAATAAGTCCAATTATTGAGTATAATAATTTCTTTTTTGCTGAGGAGATTTTACCCGGGTCGCCGCTTGATGTTATCCACTGGATTCCAGAAATCAGGATAAAAACTATGGCCAAAATTGCTGCACCGTAAAATAAAAGGCTTAACCCTGTTTGTAGAATAGCTTTTCCACTATCTTGTAATCCGCCCTGAAGCTGAGTCGGAATACCGGTTGGAATTGGAACTTCCACTTGAGTCCCCCCTTGTCCTGGAATTTTAAATTGAGCTACCATGCTTATTATAATCATTATAATTGTTATACTTTTGCGGCCGAAGTTTTACTAAATGTAAACTTATCCGTTTCTGAATTGTAATCCACCATTATTGTCTCACCTCCCACCAGGGATTTGTTAATCAGATAAATTGCAATAGGATTTTCTATTGACTTTTGTATAATTCTTCTTAAGGGCCGTGCGCCGTACACAGGATCATAACCCTCTCTTGCAAGTTCTACCAGCGCATTTTGGGAAATCTGCAAATCAATATTTTGGTCTTTAAGTAGCTTTCTGGTTCCCTCAATTCCAAGTTTTGCAATAGATAACATATGGCTTTGCGAGAGAGGCTCAAATATTACTATTTCATCAAATCTGTTTAGAAGTTCAGGCTTAAAAAACTTATTCAAAGAATCAAGAATGAGCTTAGAAAGATCTTTGAGTTGATTATCAAGGTCAGCGGGTGACGGCGAGGAGGGGTCTCGCGGCGAAGCCGCAGGGAGCGAAGCGACCGAGGATGCACCGCGGGATACCGAGCCGACAGGACCCGCTGGTTCAGTACTAGATGAATCACTCTGTAACCTATCCCTTATCAAATCCGATCCAATATTGGATGTACAAATAACTATCGTATTCTTAAATGAAACCGTGTTCCCTTTATTATCAGTTAGCCTTCCATCTTCCAAAAGCTGAAGTAAAATATTAAATACGTCCGGATGTGCCTTTTCAACCTCATCTAAAAGTACAATTGAGTATGGTTTTGTCCTTACTGCCTCAGTTAACTGACCACCTTCTTCATACCCAACATAGCCTGGCGGGGCTCCAACAAGTTTTGCCACCTCGTGTTTTTCCATATACTCACTCATATCAAGCCTGATCATCAAATCTTCTTTTCCAAACATAATCTCTGCTAGGCGTTTTGCAAGTTCGGTTTTGCCAACACCTGTTGGTCCAAGAAATATAAAAGATGCAATAGGCCTGTTTACATTAGAAAGCCCGATTCTGCCTCTCCTCACTGCTTCCGAAACAGCTTTTACTGCTCTATCGTGGTTAATAAATTTTTGATGTATTAACTCCTCAAGCTTAAGAAGTTTTTCGCTTTCTTTTTCAGTAAGTTTGGTTATCGGAATTCCTGTCCAGCTGGAAACAACCTGTTCAATATCCTGCTCTGTCACCTGAGAGTTGGATTTTTTTTGAGAAGCCACTTCAAGCCTAACCTGTGCTCCGGCTTCGTCTATTAAATCTATAGCTTTATCAGGCAAGTATCGCTCTCCTATATAGCGCTTTGATAAATGTACTGCAGATTGCAAAGCTTCCTGTGCAAATTGAACTTTATGAAAAGATTCATATTTGGGCTGCAAAACTTTAAGCATCTCCAGTGCAATCTCCTCAGTCGGCTCCTCAACTGTAACGGGCTGGAAACGCCTTTCAAAAGCCCTGTCTTTTTCAAATTTCTTTCTATATTCAGCAATAGTCGTTGTTCCTATAATCTGTAAAGTCCCGCGACCAAGATATGGTTTCAAGATATTCGAAGCATCTAAAGATCCTTCTGTTTCCCCGGCGCCAATTATGTTGTGTATTTCATCTATGAATAAAATTATTTGCCCGCTTGAGGCTAAAACTTCCTTGATTACATTTTGCAGCCTTTCTTCAAATTCTCCACGGTGTGAGGCACCAGCCACAAGAGCTGATAAATCAAGCTGAATTATTTTTTTACTTGCAAGATCAGCTGAAATTTTCCCGGAAATCATAAGCTCTGCAAGACCTTCCACAATGGCAGTTTTTCCCACACCAGCTTCACCAATAATGATAGGATTATTTTTGGTGCGGCGAAGCAAAATGTGTACCATTCTCTCAATTTCCCTGTCTCTACCAGTTACAGGATCAAGCTTTCCAGCTTTGGCTTCTTCTGTTAAATCAATTCCAAAAGTTCCAAGGACTGATTTTTTTCCAGTAGTAAACTGCGCAGATTTAGATAATTTTTCTTCGACTTTACCTTTTTCTAATCCTTTTGTCCTAAGTGAATCTGATGAGCTGGAGGCTTGGGAAAGCATGGATAGTAAAATATCCTCAGGAGTTACAAACTCAACTCCTCTTTTTTTAGCTTCAGCATAAGCTCCTTCCAGGATTTGTTTTGTAGCATCTGATAAAAGCGGCTGGTCGGTAAATGAGCCGGGGGCAGTTTTAGTTTGTAGCTCCTTGGTTAATGAAGCAACGTCTATTGAAAATTCCTGGAGTAAATTAAAAATTTCTCTATCAGATAAAAGAGCCAGAAGAAGATGTTCAGGCTCTATAAAACTAACTCTGGCAGTTCTTGCCTGCTCCAGCGCGCCCGCGAGAACCTGATTAGCTCGTGCATCAAGATGTGAAAGCGCTTCAATATCATGCTGAATTATTGGATTTATCGGAGAACCAGTTAATGCCTGACCATTGGATTGTCCATATTGAACACCCACCTTGTCATCCTGAACTTCGTCCAAAGGACGATCAGCCTTTGGCTGATGTTTCAGAATCTGACCATCTTGTACGGTAGTTGTGGATTTATTTTGACCAAGCAGATTTCCAATTATACTCATAGGCAGATGTCATCAGAAATGACACAATTAGTCATCCTGAATTCATTTCAGGATCTCTCCCATAAGTTTACCGCTTTTTAACTAATTTAATCAAGATAATAAATATAGTATAATCCCCTCGAATGAGCGAAAGATCTGAAAATCAACCATTAAAATCTGAAGAAGTTATTGAAGAGGCTCTAACAATTTTACAACCTCCTAAAAGACCTTTTACAGATAAAATTTATAACTTTGCGGAAAATACAATTAAAGGCGCAAAAATTGGTTTCATGATTGGATATTCAATCGCAGACCAAGCAACTGAGACCTTTTTGCTTTCCCCTATTTATTATGTAAATGAGTTAGTAAAATCCGGACACAACAAAACAGCCTCTGCTATTGCTATTGGAACTACCACTTTACCGGTCATGATGTTTATGGATTCAGCTACAAGGGATCCGATTGAAATGGCAATTTTAAGCGGAGTCAGCTACTGGGCATTCGAAAGTTTAATTTCTTGTGGCTTCCGTGCAGATTTAATAAGGCATAACCAGAACAAAAATCAACCCAAAAAATAATTTTCATCAGGGTCGTGATAAGGTTTCTTCTTTTACTTTCTCAGCCAAAAATATTTTTACCAGTGACTGGTAGGGAACGTCACGCTTATTTGCAATAGTTTTTAAAGATCCAATTAGCCACTCTGGTAAACGAATAGATATAGTTTTGGTTGACGGTTTTAAGTTTGAAAACACAGGATTTATAATAGCCTTGCTGATGTCAAAATAATCAAGCAATTCATGACTTGCCCAAAACTGCTGTTCTTCATCTTCATTTTTAAAATTTGGTAGCTGTTTTAGTTTACTCATGTATATTCACCTCTTTTCTGCTTTTTCTCCTGTTCTTCTTGCGCTATATATACTATCCTGCTCTTTCTATTCATATCCCACGAAGCAATAACTCGTATTCTCTTATTCCTCACTGTAAAATAAATCTCCAATCTTCGTCCTGTATTTGTTTTCCCCAATACTCCAAAGCGTCTTTCATTTCCTGTTGAATGTTTAGGGTCTTTTAAGAAAATGAGTGGTGTATTAAAAAATACTTCTTCACTTTCTTTTGGTTCAACCCCATGCTTTTCTCTATTTTTGACAATGTTTGCCTCATCCCAATCAAATCCTTCTATTTTAGCCAAATCTTCCGAGTTAAACTCATCATCACTGCTCATTTCAATATATTATGTATATAATTGTAGTATACAATTTATTCTTTGTCAATACTTATCTGATGACTGCGGACTTATAGCTGAATCCTCCGGTTCCGGGATTTCGGCGCTCATTTGCTTTGGCTGTTCATGGGTTTTTATTTCCACCTTTACTTTACTCTCCTCATCTCCTTCTACCTGCAATACCTCATCCATCACCTGTTTCGCAGCCTCAAGTTTAGCTTTTAAGTATGCAATAATTTCAGCGAGTGAAAATCCTCCTAAAAGAAGGAACGGCAAGATTTTATTAACCATTTCTTTACCTCTCTTAACTTTTTCAGGGTCTCCGGACAAAAGAAGATCTATTACTTCCGGAATTTTCTTAATTTCATTTTTTAGCCATTCTTTCTTTGTTTGAGGTTTTCCATCAGAACCCAAAGGAGGCTCAAGTTTTCTATAATTTTCAGTCCAGAGCTTTTTCACCTGTTCATAATCATCCAGATTTATTTGTTGAACTCTATTTGCCTCAGGAAATTGCGCTGCCGCAGGAGCGGCAGCTGAAAGAACAGAAAACGCAGCAGCGTTTCCTTTTTGGGCTTCAGCAACTAACCTTTCTTTTATGCTTATAAAACGTTCTTTTTCAGCCGGTGTTGCAATAGCAGATGTTCCTGCTATCCTGCTTATAATTTCTGATAGTTTATTTACTTCTTCTCTTGCAGGAGCTTGTGAAGAAATAGTTGCCTCTTCAAATCTTGCAATGTCAGCCATTTTCGGAATACTTAAATTTGTCAGGTTTATAATTTCCGATGCAACCCGTTTCAATTCTTCAGTAGCAACATTCACAGGAGTAGTAATATTTGCAATAAAATTAGCAGCAATTTTAGGATACATACTGGATATTGGCTCTGTCCTTGACTCTTCAACTGTCACCCTTAAAGGCGTTTGTGAAGCCGATTGGTTTTGAAGTATATTTTGAGTTTGCATATTAGCTTGGGCGAGTTGTTCTGTTTGAGTCTGAGCAGCCTGATTCGCCTGTTGAATAATCTGTTCAGATGAAATTTGCGCTGTTTTTTGCTGCCTTTCGGCAGTTTCTGCCATTCTTTGCTCAATTTCTTTTACAGCTGAATGCTCAAAGGAAGGAAGCTGTCTTGCTAAACCAGCCCCTGCTCCTCCAGGAATTGGTTCCGGAGGCGGACTTGGACTTTTTGATAATCCGTATCTGTTTAAAAGAGGTGATGAACTTTTCGCTAAATACTTCACAATATTTGCCTCAGTAAATGAATATGCAGAAAAGTAATCCAGGAATATTTTAAGCAATATAAACGGCAAAATTATTACCGCCCAAAGCATTAAAAGAGCAACAACATATTGAATAAAAGTATTCGAATCATTTAAGCTATTTGTTTTTGAAACCTGCTGGCAAGGTCCCCCTAAAAGTAGAGCTGTGGAGGTAGTAAATGGCGTTTCAGATCCCGGCTGATTACAAACAAAGCCAAGCGGGATACCTGATTTTCCGTTTGATGTAGCGCTCCAGAGCGCAACTAAACCTGACAGAAACATGGAAAATAAAACTCCATATAAAAGCCACCTGAAAAACTCCCCTATCCAAAGCTTTGCGCTGTTTCTAACTAAAGGAAAGAGTAAAAGAAGAGGGAAAACCGGAGAAATTATGAGAAAAAACCAGAGGATTATTTTTCTGATTACTAAAATAATAAACATAGCGTAATACGAAATTGCTGTTAGCTTTGTTAAAAGAAGAGTTGTAAAAACGCTTTCATCATATTTTGGATCTGCCAGCCGGAATCCAAACGACTCGCCATAGTTAAATCCAACATGTAATAAATCCTGGTCAGTTATAAAACCAGCTGTCCCGGGTTTTTTCAGGAAAAATTCCTGTATAGTATCCCCTATTTGATATAAAAACTGGATTAATGAAAAAGAGAGCGTTACAAGTAAAGCTACAAAAATAAACCTTGGAATAAACTGCCTTACGGTTAAACTTTTTCCCCTTGTAATAATTAAAAGAAAGCTGGCAGCTAGAACCATTAAACCTAAGATGGCATAAACTATATTTCTGATAAAAATCCAGTTAGCTGAAAGATTTCCGACTTGATCCTGCTCTGACCACCTGTGATGTTCTATTACCCAATTAAGTAAAGCTGAAGCCCTGCTTGCAACATTTCCTGCAAATTGCACATCTGCATCCTGCATAAAACACTCTGTTTCAGGTATATTTTGTTGTCTGCAATTCTCGGATACCTGTAAACCAGTTTGGGTATTTATAGTTTGGGCACCAGCAGGTTTTATCAGAAAAATCTGAAAGAATATAGTTAAAAATAATATGGGCAGAAAGGTTTTCATAATATTTTAAACGTCATTCCGAACTTACCGCCAAAGGCGAGTCTCGCTCACTCTGTGAGCAGGATCCGGAATCCATAAATGTCATCTCGAACGAAGTGAGAGATCTCAAGATTTCTGTATTTTTAGTCTAGAGATTCCTCGTTTCACTCGGAATGACAGAAAATGCTATCTACTGAAACCCGGGTATCCTGATCACATTTACAGCTATTATCCTGTAAAACGCAAATCCTCCTACAGCAAGTGCCATTCCGATTAGTGCATAAACAATATAACTTCTACCGTTTTGTAGTTTTGTCGGGTCGCCTTGTGACGTTAAAACTAAAAAAGCTCCGTAGACAATAGATAAAAGCCCAACTACACCTATTAACCCGAGTCCTATTCCATAAATACTTGTTGCAAATTTAATCGGGTCATTGGATATACAGCCAAAATCAGTATGAGTTTCATTTATAGGATCAGGACAATGGTCAGCATAAACAGGAGAGATAAATGATAAATAAAGAGTGATAAGTAAACTTAGATATAAAATTCTTGAAGTGAGAGGTGAGAAGTGAGATATTGATTTATTGATATCTTGAACTCTAGATATAAGAAAATCTTGCAATTCTCGCAATGCTTGAATTGTCAAAATATCCCACTTCAATCCCGATTTAATCGGGATCAATTTCAAGAAAATCCCATTTCTCACATCAAAATATCTAATTTGTAATTTCAACATTTTACTCCTATAAACTGACACTCCACTCCTGTAATCCCTGAAAAAACTTTAATAATTACAAAGCTTAAAACTATTATCACAAACCCGATTATTGCAAAAGTTATGGTTTTTTTAGCTCCTTCCACCTTTACCGGATCCCCGCTGGATGTTATAAATCTTATTCCTCCCCAAACAATCAGAAATACTGTTGCAACTCCTGCCAAAATTGCAGCAATATTAATAATATTTCCCAAAAATACCGGAATACAGGCTAAAGATGTAGGTTTTGTTAAATCATTTAAATCACACATACCTTTAGCCTAGCATATGTCATTCTGGCTTGCTAGCCCTGAGTTTTATCGAAGGGTCCAGAATTAGATCCCGGATACCTCCACGCTTCGCTCTTAAGTTACCAAGGATGACGAATATGGAAATTAAAGAAAACAGAGTATTATAGGCACACCTGGTTAGCAATTTGATCAAATACTCCATTTAAATCGTTTCCCGTATTAGAGAGAAAATAGTTTTGTTGTGTCGGGTTAGACGTGGGTGGTTGCGAAGCAACATCTTGCAGTAGAGTTTGCGCATATGCAGGAATTTCAGATCTTGGTTTAGTATAATTATGGCCGATATCGGCAAGTGAGTTAAGATCGAGTCCTATAGAGATTATCCGTACATTAAGGTCGTTCTTGAGCTCATTGACCGTAGTAAAACTACGAGGATCTTGAACCGCATCAGGCCCTTCTTTTGATAAAAGACCATTTTCAGGTACATTTGGGATGCCATCAGTAAGAAATACCAGAACCCAAGTATATCCAGATGGATATTGTTGCTTAGCAGTCTCAATTGCCTGCTTTGCTTGGATAAAGCCGTCTTGCATGTAAGTATCGCCATTTGCCCAGAGTTTGTTAACCTTTTTAGAATAAAGAACAGAGTTGTATGTATTAATAGGCAATATATTGCATGCGGTCGTTGTGTTGGTGAATCCAAACTCAATGTCTGCACAAACTGCAGCTGCAGCCTGACTGCTAAATATCTGTATGCCTATGAGATCACTAGACCTAAATCTGCTTGCAAAATTTACCATCGCGGTTTTTAGTGCTTGAATCTTTTTTGGAGTGCCATCATTCATTGATCCTGATACATCCAAAAGGAAATCCACGGCGACTTTTTGTCCGGTGCATGAGGTGGTGGTTGGGGCGGGAGTGGCTGTAGGAGCTGAACCAGGAGTTGGGGTAGAAGTAGGATTTTGTGTTATTGTTCCAGGAATTAAACTGCGTATTTGTAAAACATCTCTGGCGCTATCTCCTGAATCAGTAAGCTGAAAAATTTCAGAAGACTGATTTCCGCTATTTAGCGGATTTCCAATAAATCCTCCGGCTAAAGATAGCCCGAGAAGTATTACAGGTATTAAAATTATTAAAACTTGTTTCATATTTCTCTTTTGTCATCCTGAGGGCATAACCCGGAGGATCTCTAAACTTGTTTGAGATCAATCTGACATAAAGTCAGAGATTCTTCGTTTCACTCAGAATGACAGATTTGATATAGGCTCTAACCTAATTAGACAAGAAAAGCTTATCCTTTGTCAATCTAAGTTTAATATTTGCTTTTACTAGGTACCCGTGAAATACTAAAAAGTATGTATAAAACTTTTTTCAGTCTGGACTGGAGGATTTTGGCAGCGTTTTGTTTTATTGCTTCTATCTTAATTGCTATTTTTATTTTTTTTTCTATCAATCCGGGTTCACCAACAGTTAAATCAACTCCTAGCGTTTCTCCCGTAAACCGTCAAAACATTACTCCCACCTGGCAGGTTTATTCTGAAACAGGCTATTCTATCAGCTATCCGCCGGATGTCATCATTGAACCCGCTATTATCTCTGGAGGGGGCAACGCTTTGGTTTTTCATCTACCGCAAGGAGTAGACTATAGTATGCAGCTGGAAGTTTTACCTGTAACCTCAACCAATAAGGTTGAAATAAGCCTTGAGATTTTTAGGATTCTAAGTTATCCTGAAATTGACATTAATATAAGTGGCAAATCAGGTAAGGAATTTTCAGGATCTAATGTAATCGGAGAATTCACCGTACAGGAAAAAGTTGCTATTCTAGAAAATCAGGGAGAAATCTACAAACTCTATCTTCTTTATTATGCAAACAAGAGGAATACTGAAGTTGATAATATATTTTCTCAAATCTTATCATCTTTAAACTTCAACTAATTACTTATCATCAATTACTCCTCCCCATTCAACAGCCGTGAATCCTATTCTTTCAGGAGGAATAGATGGTAGTCTTAGTGGAGAAATTGAAATTGGGCTGCTGAGAGGTTTAAAATAGGCAATAAATTCAATAAAACTATCCGGTTTTGGACTAATATTTACTTTATCTGTTTTTGCCTTCTCTTTAGAGTCTAGAACAGAAAATAGGATATACGGTGAATTTAGTGCCCGAAGTTTGGGTAGCCACCAATCCAAAAACTCAATTCGCTCTTCAACTTTAGTAAGCCCTAATTTAGTAATATAATTACCTAGTGCACTTTCCAATTCTTCTGTTTTAATAACGATTCCGTTTTCGGGCTTATTAAAATCATGCACATTTGTTTCATAAAATAACTCACGGTATTTTTTACCTTGATAGTATAAGGTGCCGTCTGGATGAGCTTCTACTTTTTTCCAGCCGCCTTCCGGGTAAAGCGGGTCACTAACTACTATTTGGCCAGTTGTCTCTATAGAAACATCAATCCTTGTTACCTTAAGAGGATACAGGTAAATAACCGGTTTGGCAAAACAATAAATACCATCGCCAGAATACTTATTGCATGAAGAGCAAAAACTATGATCTGCATAGCTGCAGGTGCTGGATCTACCTTGGGCAGTCCTGCCAACACATTTGCCATTGCTGCACTGAATTAATGTATCCCCGGGACACGAACAGTTTGGACGATGTAACTCGCATACGCCCGCTGAGCCAATACATCGTGGTGGAGGAGGTACGTATGTACAACTTACTACAGCCTGAACAGGTGTACATGGTTGTGGACCGGTCAAAGTACAATTTTGGAGACGGCTGGAAGGGCAGACTCCTGCTGCTGAACAATCCGGATTAGTAGTACAAGCTCGTACAGGCGGATTAGTAGCAACAGGTCTGGTAGTAGCAATAGGAGCTGTCGTAGCTGTTGGGCCTTGAACGGCTGTTGGTACCGGAGTTGAGGTTACCCCCGGAGGGTTAGTTGGAATTGGGGTAACTTGAGAACTTGTACCCGGTACTAAACTATTTATCTGCAATGTATTAAAGATTCCAGATAATCCATTATCAACCAAACTAACCGATTCTGTTGAATATCCGTTATCCGCAGGACTTTTAATAGAAATCCCTCCGGTTAAAAAAATTGCAAAAATTATGGGAAGTAAAATTAAAAGGGCGGGGTTCATACATAGAGGGTAACATAACTTGTCATTCCTGCGCCAGCCAAAGGCTTCAGCCAACGGCTGATAGACCTTTGGTCTAGATCCGCCTCTGGCGGAAAAGCAGGAATCCAATAACTATTCAGCATCCTTCAGCAAACTGTCATCTTGAGCGTAGCGAAAGATCTCTAGACTTAATCTTGAGATTCCTCGTTTCACTCGGAATGACAATATAGACAATATAAGAGAACTACTGCGGATTTGGATTTTGAAGTGATGGAAGCTGGAAATCACCTTTAAGAGGGTTATTCGTTCCCAGGAGGCTAAATACAACATTAATTATCAAAAATGCAGCAGCAACCACCACAAGCCCAATTACTGCAGCCACAATTTGTTTTCTTGCAGCTTCAACCGCCACCTTATCACCTCTTGAAGTTATCCATCTTATCCCGCCTATAAGGAGATAAACGACTGCTAGAATCGTCGCAACAATGAATAATCCATTTGTAACAAGGGTTACAATACTACTTACACTTTGTTCGTTAGTCCCGCTTGGCGTTACAAAACCTCCCCCAGGCTGAACCAGAGGTTGCGCATATACTGAAGCAGCAGTTAAAAGAAAGGTAATTTTTGCAGTAATAAAGCTTAAACTTTTGGACATTAATCTATTTTGGTCATACTTTAAAATATTTGTCAAGAGGTGTTTAAACTTCTCCCCACATTTAACACTTGTTCCACCAGCCTGTTTGAATATCCAAATTCATTATCATACCAGGCAAAAACTTTGACCATATCTCCATCTACCACCTGAGTTAAAGACAAATCCACTATTGCAGACTCTGATCTTCCCACAATATCACTTGACACAATTGGATCCTCTGTTACGGCTAAAATACTACTAAAAAGAGGATTTTTTGAAACTTCTTTAAACGCATTATTTACCTCCTCTACTGTTACTTTTTTCTTAAGTAAAAATGTAAAATCAGAAATGGATCCAACAGAAACCGGAACTCTAATTGCTGCTCCGTCAAAAAGCCCTTTTAACTCAGGAATTGTTTCTGTTGTTGCAATTGCAGCCCCGGTTGTTGTCGGAACAATATTTTCCGCTGCAGATCGAGCCCGGCGTAAGTCCCTGTGCGGACCATCCTGAAGATTTTGATCTGCAGTGTAACCGTGTACTGTTGTCATCATAGCCTTTAAAATTCCAAATTTAAGATTCATTACTGCTGCAACAGGAGCTATACAGTTAGTTGTACATGAAGCATTACTAATTATTTCTTCGTTTGAATATTTAGATCCATTAACTCCCAGCACAAAAGTTTTTACACCAGAAGTTCCATCGCCATGAACAGGAGCTGATATAACTATCCTTCTTGCTCCGGCTTTAATATGTTTACCTGCGCCTTCACTATCTGTAAATTTTCCAGTTGATTCTATAACAACATCAACATCTAATTTTTTCCAGGGAAGTTTTTCCGGTTCTTTTTCCGCATATACTGGATAACTTTTCCCGTCAACTATTATATTTTTATCATCACTTGTAATTTCATGCTTCCAAATTCCATAGTTGGAATCGTATTTCAAAAGATGAGCTAAAGTTTTAGGATCAGTTAAATCATTTATTGCAACAACTTCAATTTTATCAGGGTATTTATCAAGTGCAATTTTGAAAGCAGTTCGACCAATACGACCGAATCCATTAATGGCAGCGCGAATCATGTAGAAAGATTAATAGAAATTATCAACTTTTGCAATATAGATTATCTGTATCAATTAACAGTAATAAGCCCTATATTCCAGTTACTGTTCGAAACAATACAAAGACTGCTTGGCTCCGGATCCACTCTCATTAGTTACAATTGGTTGATTTAGGGTTTACTTGGTTGAGTAGTTGAATTTCCACTAACACCAGGCTTGTACCACCAGATACCATTAATGTTTACCCAATCGGGACTGCCCGGTGTGTAAACGGGTTTGGGCACGGCGTTCGGATCCGTCGGTAGATACCAACCAGGACCATTTGGTCCATTGTCATCCCAAAAGCCGCCTGGTGGTTTTTGGCCCCATACAGTACCGTCACCGTAATCTTTGCCATCTTGAAGCACAGGGGTTGGTGAAGAAGTTATTGAAGCACTACTCCGGATAATCCTTAATCTTACATTCCTGTCTGCAGTTTGAGTAATTGGATTACCTGTTGAATCAATAAATTCTGCTGTTGTTATAGAAAACGCTCTTGGTTTAAAAATCTGGGTTTTCTGTACCAAAAATACCGCTGCAGCAAGTCCTGCTATCAGGATTATTAAAATAATAGCTTGAGAAAAACCCGCTTCAAAATTCCTTATCTTTATTTTTTTAATTTCTTCCATATTTATCTACAACTCCTTGCACCATAACTGTCATCTCTTACAAACCAAGATTTTACTGTTGATGATGCATCCGGACAATCAATTCGTGAGTACGAAGCTTGCGTTCCGGAACAAGACAACCCGTCATTGCCGTTACACCTCCTGTGAATTACTTGCTGTCCGCAAGCCGGAAGAGAACCTACCCAGCCTTGATCCCCTGAAGGACGGGAAGTATAACAGCCTCCTGCAGGTAACGTAGTAACTGAATCTTGAGAATCCGGTGATGTCTGAGCCCCATTACAATCATAATCAAATGAGCTTTGACCGTTATTATTTGTATATGGAACATTAAAATACATAGTTTGATTTGGATGCACATCTCTATTATTTGGTCCACAATCCCCGGAATTTGGATAACCATCTCCATCCGAGTCAGCTATCGGCTGAGCAGTTGGGACTGGAGTACTGGTTGCAGTTGGTTGAGTCTGCGTAGGAGAAGTTGTAGATGTTGGAGCTGAATCAGTTCCAGGAATTTCGGAAAGTAAATTTATTGACGCAACTATTGGTGTTACGGGAACCCAGCTTCCGTTTTCATAAAACTGTATATAAACATACTTTTGACCGGGGTTACCAGTTAAAGTTATAGAAACTATTTTTTCGCTATCTGCTCCAAAAATTCCTCCATCCCCTGTATCTATTAATGTTGAAAAGTTTGGGTCAAATGAAACACGATAGCGCACTTCATAAGAAATAGTTATTGGGGTGGGACTTAAAATAGAAGTATCTGCTTGATTTCCTACAGCTCTGTTTGCTATTGTCGGTACTATTGTAGGAGTCAAAGCTAACGCAGAAGTTGGTGTTGGTGTAGAAGTTGGAAAAATAGTTGGAATGAGTGTAGGAACCGGAGTAGCTGTTAGAGCTACAGTTGTTGTGGGAGTTATAGGTGTGCCGGAAGTACTAATTAAATCAAGTTGTACAGCCGGTTGAGGCGTAGGAATATTTACCGGAATTAGATCTGCTATGAATTTAGGTATTTGAAAAGATGGCGAAGGCTGAATATTAGGAGGCGCGGCAAAGTTACCTGTTATATTCCTGTTTGGTTGAACCAGTTCCTCAGCTTTTGGTTCTATATTTGTCTGATGTTTTATCAGATATATGCCTGCACTTAAACCTGCAACTAAAACTATAATGCTGCCAATAATTAAAATTTGAATATATCCCGCTTCGCCGAAGCGAGGCGAGCCTTTTTGAGCAGCCATAATTTAAGTTTTTCACATTATTTACCCCTTGTCAATGAATGCTTAAGATTGCAAGAGGTCAGTCTTCTGATATTTTTATTATTGTTCGAGCGTAGAGAGAACTATTTTTAGGTTACTTCTCGACTCGCGAGTTTACCCCGTACTCTGTTACGGGGCTCGCTTCGAAGAATAATTATTACTAGTCTAACCTGTTACAACAGAACGCTAAACTCATAAATCATTTTAAAACATCTATAGTCGGTAGTGTATCCTTAACTAAATATTCAGTTGAAGCTCCCCCCCCTACTAAAATATGCGTAAATTTATCCTGGAAACCTTTGGTCGCCGCTATAGTATCCCCTCCACAGATAAAGCTGTCCATATTCAAACTGGCTATTTTCCCTGCTAACCTTTGATTGCCATGATTTCCAGCTGGATCTTCATATTTTCCAACCGGACCAGCCCAAAAAACAGTTTTTGACTCCATGATTTTCTCTTCAAATTCTTGAGTCGTCTGATCGCTTATATCAATTCCATTATCATTTGCTTCTCCTAAAATAACATTTTCAGCAATTTCCAGATGCTTTTCCCTGATTTCCTGTGCTAATAACCCTCCAACTAAAATGTGTTCAAAAAATGACGATAAACCTACTACAGCAGGGTATTTGTCTTCAATTTTTTTTCCACCGATGATTGCAACTTTTGGTCTTTTGGCATTTTCTTTTAAATCCTTCAAAACCCTGACTTCTTCAGCAAATTTAAGTCCGACGGCATGAGGCAAAAAAGTTGGTAAAATTGTAGTTGAAGCAGAAGAGTGATGCGCAGCAAATGCCTCATTAACATAAAACATACCGCCATCCTCACCGTCATCCTGAACTCGTTTCAGGATCTCCCTTGCGTATGCCTCACTACAGGCTTCCTCACCCACCTCAAACCTTAGATTTTCCAACAACTTTAGCTTCCCACTTTCCATGTGGGAACGTAGATCAACTTGGGAGTATAACCAGTCGTAAATCGGCTCAACAGAAAGTTCCGGAACTTCCCTACCTCCTGGTCTTCCAATATGACCCATCATTATCACCTGATCAGCATTTTCCAGACAAAGCCTAAGTGTTGGAAGTCCAGCCTTTAATCTAAAATCTTCCACGACTTTACCATTTCGAATGGGAACGTCTAAATCATACCTAAGAAGGACCTTTTTACCGAAAATTAAATCAGAAGAAATTTCTATCATTTTTTAATATTAGCACATATAGAGATATCTGGTAGAAAGAAACTTAATACCATGGTAAAATGTATAAGTTCGGGCGCGTAGCTCAGTGGGTTTGAGTTGCCAGTGGCAAGTCGAACGGGTTTTAACTACTATTTATCGCCGCAGGCGAAATATAATATAAGTTAACCCTGGAAGAGCGCTTATCTGAAAAGGAAATTTATTTGGGCCGGTAGCTCAGTGGTAGAGCACTTATCTGATAAGTAAGGGGTCGATGGTTCAATCCCATCCCGGCCCACTTGATAAATTTCCTAGAAATTTGCTTAGGCAAATTTGAAGTAAGGGGTCGATGGTCCGTTCATAGTATCCTCCGGATACTATGCTTACTTGTTAAATTCCATCACCGCCCACATTTTCCCTTTATTTATGGCCTGGTAGCCAAGTAGTAAGGCAAGGGTCTGCAAAACCTTTATACGCGGGTGCAATTCCCGCCCAGGCCTCCAAAAAAGCCTCCATGAAAATGGAGGCTTTTTTATTAACTTCAAAAGAGTGGTGGGGATAGAATTTACTCTTTTTGACTATTAGAGAATGCTCTATCAGACATTTTTCGCCTGCCATTCAACAGACATTTGGTCGACGTGAGTCGAACCCTGGATCAAATCAGTGTTAGCTGTTCATCTTGCGACAATTTTCCAGAAATCATCCGATTTAACCAATTTTCTCCAGAAAGGAGGTGATCCATCCCCAGCTTCGGCTAGGGATACCTTGTTACGACTTAAGCCTGATTGCTGGTTTCACCTTAGTCCACAATCGTGTATTTCAGGTGCCCCCAACTTTCCTGCCTTGACGGGCGGTGTGTACAAGACCTGAGAACGTATTCACCGCGGCATGCTGATCCGCGATTACTAGCAATTCCGTCTTCATGAGGTCAAATTGCAGACCTCAATCTGAACTGAGGATGAGTTTAAGAGATTAACTTCCTGTTACCAGGTAGTAGCTCGTTGTCTCACCCATTGTAGTGTGTGTGTAGCCCAGGGTGTAAGAGCCGTGCGGACTTGACATCATCCGCGCCTTCCTTCCGCCAAAAGGCGGACTGTTTCGTATGAATATTTAACATACGATGCGGGTTGCGTTCGTTTATCCACTTAAGGAAACAGCTCACGCCACGAACTGATGACAGCCATGCAGCATCTGTGCAACACCCTCGAAGGAGGTCCGATTTCTCGGACTTTGCAGTTGCATGTCAAACCCTGGTGAGGTTTTTCGTTTTGTATCGAATTAAACCACACGCTCCACTGCTTGTGCAGGTCCCCGTCAATTCCTTTGAGTTTTAAGCTTGCGCTCGTACTCCCCAGGCGCCCTGCTTAACGCGTTAGCTTCGACACTCACCCCGCCAAAGGCGGGACGAGAATCTAGCAGGGATAGTTTACGGCTGGGACTACATCGGTCTCTAATCGATTTCGCTCCCCCAGCTTTCGTGCCTCAGCGTCATGTGTATGCCAGGCGCATGCCTACGCCTTCGGTGTTCCCGACTATATCAACGCATTTCACTGCTACACAGTCGGTTCCAGCGCCCTCTCATACCATCAAGCATGACCATATTCTATCCGAACCAAAAGTTAGGCTTCTGGATTTCAAACAGAATGCGTCATACAGCCTACGCAACTCTTTACGCCCAATAAATCCGGATAACGCTCGCACCCTACGTATTACCGAGGCTTCTGGCACGTAGTTTGCAGGTGCTTATTCTTCTGGTACCGTCATAATCTTCCCAGACAAAAGGAGTTTACAACCCGAGGGCCTTCAATCCTCCACGCGGCGTCGCTCGGTCAGGCTTTCGCCCATTGCCGAATATTCCCAGTTGCTGCCATCCGTAGATGTACGGGCCGTGTCGCAGTCCCGTTGTGGCTGACCATCCTCTCAGACCAGCTACCCGTCGTCGCCTTGGTAGGCCATTACCCCACCAACTAGCTGATAGGACGCGGGCTCATCTTAAAGCGTCTTGCGACTTTAATCTTGCGATGTTATGAAGAATTACCCCCTCTTTCGAGAGGCTATGCTTCACTCTAAGGTAGATTCCCACGCGTTACTCACCCGTCCGCCGGTCGTCCCGATAAATCGGGACTCCCTTGACTTGCATGCTTAAGGCACGCCGCCAGCGTTAATCCTGAGCCAGGATCAAACTCTCAATAAAAGTTATCCAATTTAAATAGAATTGACAAGACTATTCTTATCAATGTTAAAGTCTAGTTTTACTAAACCTTAAACTTACCCACCACTCTTTCAAAGTCAAATCATCCTTTGGACGAAAAAAACCGAAGAGTGGTTTAATTTACTTCTTCGGTTGTTAAAGTGCAAATAAGCGAAGCTTGCGACTTCGTCTAAAAAATGTGAGTAGTATTCGCTAGAACTTGCTCCAATCTGATCCGACCTAAACCGGAACAAGGGTATTTTAACTAAAGAGGCAGCCAATGTCAACCACGAAGAATGTAACTATTCAGTATTTCCCAGCAAACTGTCATTCCGAACCCCGTAACAGAGTACGGGGTAAACTCCGTGAGGAATCTCAAGATTAGTCTAGAGATCTCTCGCTACGCTCGAGATGACAAAACCGCTGGGAAAAACTAATTAATTAAGTACCGAAGAATTTTGGCCAAAAAGTAATGATTATACATAACATAGGTTCAAATCTTGCAAAAGCAGTATATATAATTAAGTAAACCCTATAGCAAACTTGACTTCTGAGTTAAAAAGTGAGATAATTAGTATCTATGTTATCTGCTGCTGAAAGAGAAAAACGGGTTCCCCGCCATCCAACGGATGGAGAAGCTTTTAGGGCTCAGTTATTGCAGCTTTTTGAAGATTCTATACATACTGGTAAAGACATAATGTCTAACCGCAGAAGAATGTTTGGAGCTGCTGCAGGAATTAGTGCTGTTGTTGGACCAACTATGCTTGATACTGTTTCAGCTCATGTTGAACCTGCTTCAAAAAGTAGTTATACAGACAGTCTTCTTTCAAAAATATCCATTCCGGAGCTTCAAATTGCTACACCTAATCCTGCCGGAGGCAGAGAATTTAGTTTAAGGGAAAGGCTAGGCAGTATTGAGCTTGCGACAACAGGAACATCCGGTCAACTTTACAGGTATTCTAAGGACGGACTAACGATTCTTACTACTTTG
>MFDK01000028.1:22192-30585 GCA_001776865.1 Candidatus Daviesbacteria bacterium RIFCSPLOWO2_01_FULL_37_10
TGAAGGACAAATTAGTTCCAACCTAAACTGTATAATAAAAAACTCCCGTGCAGGAATCCCTCCTGATATTAGCATAAATCGTATATTAAATACTGTAACGCTGGGCTTGACAAGACATGGAAATGCTGATGATTCAAATCTGCTTGTACTCGGCGGGGCATCAGAAACCATTCCTGTTCCGGGAAGCCTTAATGAAATAACAGTTAACACCGGCAGTCAGGTATTTTGCGGAGTATTGATAGCAGCTCAAAATACAAGCAGTGTTGTTTGCGCAATAGATTTACGCACCTTTTCCGGTTCAACCCCAACTGCAACAACAAGGACAACTTCTACTGCAACCGAGATCAAAACTTCCACTCAAACTGCAACAAAAACATCTACACCAACTCCAACAAAAACCCTCACCCCTACTCCTACAACTACTACAGGAGGAACAACCTTTGCATTTGGTAGTGATGTTTCAACCGCAGACCGGGATTTAATCCGCAATAATGTTGATATGACCTTAAGATATTGGGGTCCGGCAGCTGGATCTATCAAAACCTATGCTTTTAGTAACATTAACAATCTGTTAGATACTTACAGTCTTGATTGTCTGTGTATTCCAAATAGTAACCTGCGCGCAGAATTACAACTTCCAAATCATTTTCTGACAACTGCGCCAGGTTCACTCTTAATTCTTACGTCATCTACCGGCGAATGGGGTACCGCCTCTCCTAACACTAAGAATCAATCAATAACACACTCGAGCTTCCATTCTATTCAATCTGCTTTTTCAAATTGGCATGTCGAGCCTATCTATATGGCAGAAGGTGGTGCCGACTATTCAATGTCTAAAGTCAGATCAGTTAATGGCTATGAGCCTTTCGCTGATATGCGAATATATTACAAGAATCAGGCGAGATTTTTCAGTTCACTTTTGAGTGATTTTGTCACTTGGCGATCAGGCATCTCTACTTTAGAACAAGCTGAACCTTATACGCTTGGTTTTCTACTTTCAGATATGCTCGCCCAACAATACGGTGAGCCAAAAATTTTGGAATTTTGGCGAAAGTATGGCGATGCAGTTAGGGTTGGACAGAGTTGGCAAGCTGCTATTCAGAATACCTGGGGCATTTCTGAAAACCAACTATATAATATGTTTGAGTCCCAGCGGGCTGCTCAATTTCCACCACTCACTTGTGGAACTTTGAGAAATCCGAATTTTTCAGGTTCTTTAATGATCGAGTCTTGCGGCTCAATCGACCTCTATCCAGCTGGGTCTAACTGGAGACCCTATATTTTTTGTGTGGCCGGTTTTGACCTCCGAACCCTCACTCCACAACAAAGGACTAATGCTCTCGTATTACCAACAGGAGGCTTGTTTTATGATTATGTACCTACAACACATACAAATTGCGAGGGGGTCTTTCTTCAGGATAATACTACATCCGGTAGTTTAAATGTCACCCTTAGCCTTCCTGATGGGCGCAGCGCCACTACCGGCTTTACTCCCCGGTAAAATAGTAGAATTAAAGAATTAACTACTTGACAATTAACCTAGATTATTTCATTATTAAATTATGGTTATGAATTTCAAGAATCTAATTTATGCAGGAGTAATTCTTATAGTTATCCTTTTAGGGCTTTGGGGCTATTATTTTTATAATAGAGGTATTCAAAATATAAAGCCGGAGATAAAGGCTAACCTTCCAGCTACACAAACTCCGCAATCTGGTAATTCAATTCAAAACTCTGGAGTAATTAATACATATAACACAGAGAGTGATCTACTCAAGTATTTTGCTATACCTAATCCATCTGAGAAAGAGATAAAAAGTTTCAATACGGCACTTGATAAATTTGCCAAACAAACAAATAATGTCAATGTCAGCAAATGTGAATCCTCCCCTTTAGTAGTTAAGATTCAAACAGGCCAAGGCGTAACTTTCAGAAATAATGATTCTGCAGACCTTAAGATTTTAATCAGAAAAGATAGTTACTCCGTATCTCCTGGACAAACAGTTAATGCAAAACCTAATTTACCGGCAGGAGTTTATGGGTATTTCTGTGAAGGAAAGGGTTTTGAGGATAGAATGGCATTGGGTTTTTTGGCGGGAATACTTTACATTGTTGAATAGGTCAAAGTATAAGTTGCCGAGTTTCTATTCCTTCATAAGGTAACTTCCTCCAAAAATTTTTATCTAATAACTCTTTGCATATATCATCTTTCTCCCATCCACATTGATAAGAATGAAATATTACTATACATTTTTGGTTTAATAATAATTCTTTTTTTTGGTTAGCTTTAAGTAAATATGGATCTATTGCGCTAAAACCATTTGAAAATTCCCTAAAAGTAATCGGACTAACATAAAGGCAATCAGGATTTTCTTTTTGAAACTGCAATACTGCATGGCGTTCTTCAAAGGAGATTTTCTGGGGAGGAGGTTGAAAAAGTTTTTGAAAATTTATTTGAATATATGCTGAAAAAGCTATAGACAATCCTAAGATCAGTATTTTAGGATTAACTTTGATTAACTGCACTAAACTTGCAATTCCTACTGCTGCAAGTGGTGATAAAGTGCCCATCCACATCATAAGGAATCTATCATGCAAAATACCCATGGTTCTATAACTCCCAAAATAAAAAGAGCTATGTGTTACAAATAACGTCAACCCTAAAGTCAAAATAAATACCTTGGGAGCAATCATTCTTTTGTATATTAAAATTGTAAAAAGGGAGACGATGATTCCAAAAAAAGAAAAAAGCAGTATAGGCTCTTTGAATTGAATATTATATTGAATAACGTTTACAAAATTATCTTTGAGAAAATTCAATGAATAAATCGACGTAACGTTCTCGTACTTAATGTAACCTTTATAAAAAGAGGGTGTTGCGACAGAGAGTAATACATTAACGAAGCTAAAAAGGAACATTGAAATACTCATCAAAATAACTGATTTTGTTAGTAGAACTTTAGAGTTTAATCGATTAATTAGGAAAAAAATAATGACTAACGGTAAAAGAATAATTACTTCGGGTCGAGTGAAAGCTGCAAAGTTAAAGGTTAGGAGAGAAAGAAAAAAAAGAAAATACTTTTTTTGCTGTAAATATAGAATAAAGAATAATACCCCTAAAAGAATAAAAAATAGCGCTGATATCTCGAGGCTCGTAGTAGCAGACCACTGAATATTCAGCGGAAGCAGGGAAACCATCGCTAAAGCTAGCAATCCCGTAACCTCAGACCAAAGCAACCTGGCAATCAAGAAACTTAAAACAGCTACCCCCAGAGCAAATATAATATTAAGAAAAATTCCAATCACTAAATAATTTGTTCCCAATAGCAAAGATAAACCAGCTAGTATAAATGGGTATCCCTCCTTCTTTATAGGAATACTTTCTGCTTTTTGGATACAGTGCAGGCTACCTTTTTCGAATACTCCAAATCTACAATCTCTAGATAAATACCCCCCTCTTATCATCTGCGCTGCGTGGAGGTTAGCCTCTTCATCATGGAAGATAAAATGATCAAACGGCTGTTGCAGGCGAAAAACTAATCCTAGAAGAAGAATGAAACCTCCTACAAAAATTGTCGATCTTTTAGGATAAGGCTTTAAATATACCCATACTTTTTTAGTTATAGAAACAGCGATTATGAGTAGCGCCAATGCTGATAATGAAAAATAAGCAAGATACCATGCACTATCTAATTCCAGTTTTGTAGTTTTAAAAAAGAAAAAGGAGTCAAAGACAATTTCAAGAGCAAGAATAACCAATAGAATCCTTAAAAAAGGAGAAAATTTCATAAAGGTTTTAGCTTGCATTTAAACACTCTTTCTTAAAACTCTCTTCTTTAATCTCCTCACAAATTTTTTTTAGTTCATCCGAATTTGTAATCCAATTTGTCATTACAGTTTTTAACTGTTGGTAACATAGAGTTTTATCTTCTTTCTCCAAAACTCCGCAAAATTCAATAATCTTTTTATGATCTCCTTTATACCGCTCGGCTAAGGTACCTATAACTCCCTGAATGCAAGCATTTCTATCCTCTTCTACCTCTATTTGATTACAGCCATCTTTCATTACAGCCGGATTTTGGGTAAAACCCACCCTTTCCTGACCTATGGAATGGAAACAATAGAAGCGATAATCCACCGGTACCTGATTGCAAAGAGCTATTGTCTTTTGAACTTCATAATTGGAAATTTTGGCAAAATAGAATCCCTGTAGTGCATAGCACATATTTAAATATTTATTTTCTAATGTGTTACAGGGATACATTAAGTCATCAGCCTTTAAATATTTAGAGGGATGATCTTTATTGGTTGAACTGGTTGAATTTTCCATAAATACTCCACTGTAGCACCAATCTCTCTCTCCAGAATTTTTAAGCCCGTCACAAATCCTTAAAGATCGGGGCAGCTCTCCTTGGGTGAAAAACATCAGTGCGTGACCCAACCCATGAAGACATTCGTTAAACGAGGCTTTTGCCTCTCTGTCATCTTTCTGGCAAAGAGTTAGTACTTCCTTTTTTAAAACCTCATCATCGTCAAGAGATAGATTCCGTTCTTTAAGATACCCTTCCAAAACCCCATGCTGGCAAGCCCAAAAACAAACAGATGAACACATTTGTATCCCTTCCTGAACATTTTTTTCTTTCCTGTAAATTCCCTGACCCAAAAAATGCAAGGCAGTGTGACACTGGGCAAAAAACTCAGGCGCAGACTCATTCTTTTCAAAAACATCCAGAATCTCTTTTAGCTGAAAATTTCTCATGAAGTCCCCTGTTGTATCTTTTAGGCACTGTGTAGCACCTCCCTGATCATTACAAGCTTTGATTTTTTCAGTGATATAAGAATTAGGATCTTTTGGCAGATTAACGCGCTTTGGTATTAGAAACAAACCAAAAAAAATAAAAAAAACTATTGCAAGCAGCAACAACTTTTTCATTTTATAAACCTTTTCAAACCCGCCTGAACTTGGGTTTCACAACTAGGTTTGTTCTCCGCTAAAACCAATTCACAAAACTGTTTTGGTAAAGGCGAGCCGGACCCGAATCTTATCACAAGGTTATAAGCAACCCCCTCAATGCAATCTTTTTGGAACGAGTTATCATGGATACTCTCGCACTGATTTTTAAGTTCAGCAGGATCAGCACTTTGTGTCGTGCGATCTCTACCAATGGTCTGGAAACACGCACTTCGATATGATGAAGGCACACCCTCACAAATCTCAATTGATTTTTGCAAGTCACCTTGATAAGGAACAAGCACGCTATATGTATAGCACTGGCTTAGGTAACGTTCCTCCAAAATAGTGCATGGGTAGAATGGATCCTCCGGTTTTATCCCATATTTGGAGGGATGGTCAATACTTCCGGTCCCGTCAGCGTTTGCCATAAATACTCCTGAATAACAAAGCGCCTGTTGGTTCTCTGTTTGGAGTGCGTCACAAAGCTTAAGCGCACGAAGTAAATCACTCTCAGTAAAAAACATTGCGGCATGGCCCAATCCATGATGGCATTCGGTAAAGTACTGCGGTTTTTCAAAATCGCTTTCTTTTCCGCAAATCCTAGGAAATTCCGTAGCAACGATTTTATCATTACCTTCTTCAAAGGGAATTTTTTTTGCTATCAGATAACCTTCCGCTGCGCCGTGGAATGTACCACCCAAGCAAACCGGTAAACTTTGTTCAAATACTTTTTTCACTGAGCCCGTTCTTTTGTACTCTTCCCTACCCAAGAAATGTGCTAGCAAATGGCAATTTTTAAAAAATTCCTGTTTTGTTTCGTTTTCACCAAGCACCTCTAGGATTTCAGTGAGACTAAAATTATCCAGAAAGTTGATGCTTAAGTTTTCTAAACATTTACTGGAAGTTTGGGATTTGCTACACACTTGCATTCCTTCTGTAATATAGGTTTGAGCGTTCAATTCCGATTTTTTAAAAATGAAGTTTATGGATACAAAAATAAGCAAAAATAAAATAATATCCAGCGCAAATAAGATTTTTCTTTTATTCATGTACTTACACAATATTTTTTATACTGGTCCGGGGCATCCTGACAAAGTTTCTCCCGTGATGATAAATCTGCATTTACTTTTAGTAAATTGCCAAGATCTTTAAAGCAACCTTCTTTCGATGTTTCACTAATATTAGAACAAAGCTTGATTGCTCTTTCAGTAAAATTGACGGAATAGTTCATTAAAGCAGAGATTATATAAGTTATACAAGTTCCATACTCTGTTTTTCCATAATAAGGCTGGCAAACGCTCACTAACTTGTCAGCTGTATCAAAATCAGGGTAAGTGGTTAAAACTACTACTCCTTTTAGATAACAACTCCTACCCAATTCTTGGTTGGGTGCCTGATAGCAATTATCAAAGATTTTTTCTTGCTCATATCCATAAGCTTTCGCGTAAATCTCCGCCATTTCTGTCCAGCATGCCGTCGCAACTACCCCATCAAGCAGATTGCAATCCTGCGCTTGTGAGTTAACGTACTCTGTATTAAAAGTCGGAGGTTTTGTTAACTGGTGATCTACCATAATATTTTTTTGGTGTTTTTCCATAAAGATTCCATCAAAACAATCAAATTGAAGGTCATCGGTAACACCTTTACAAATAGGTAAAGAAACATCTGTATTCCCATCGTTTTGTAAAATCAGGATATGAGCAAGAAAATGAGCACACATCCTTTTTCTATCCGGTGCCCCTTCCTTGCAAAGCTCATTAATACTTTCTGAGGTAACCCTAAAATTTGGGTCGCTTGAGGTATGAGTTTCCAACACTCCGTGCAAAAAACCAGCTCCGCAACTGGCAACATTAACTTGATTAACTAAATCTTTCCATTTAGTCGGATCCCTTCTTGTAGCTGCTTCTGCCATTCTGTGAGCCAATACATGGCAGGACCGGGTAAAAGGATCAATATCTTGCAAGTTGTTTAATATTTTTTCTGCAAAAAATAAGTCTTCAACTTTGGCAAGATTTGATAATTCCTGCTGATAACATGTATTTTTATCACCTTTAGTTTGGCATATATCAGCTATATTCAAAGCAGCATTCTGAATCTGCCCCGCCGTATCAGATTGCTCTTGCTTCCCTTTTGCCATTCCGAGCTCCGCCGATGGCGGGGTAAACTCCGCGAGGAATCTGTTTAGAATTGAAGTGCTCCTCGCAATGACAAACACGAAAGCAGAAATAAAAATCACTAAAATAATAATAAGCCTTAGCCGTTTCATAGTTCGATTTCACTCACCATGACCCTTAGTTTACCAAATGGGTCATAATCAAATATATTATAGCATCTCCCCTTTGACAAGTCTTTTAAAAAAGATTTAATATTAATATAGGTACTAGACTAAGAGCGTAATATTAAAATGAAAAAATTAAATAAACGAAGTTTGTTACTGCGTAATAAGCAAAGCTTGTTACTGCGTAATAAGCAAAGCTTGTTACTGCGTAATAAGCAAAGCTTGTTACTCCGTAATAAAAACCCGAATATATTAGCGGTTCAATTAAGTTCTTTGGGATCGTTTGGAAGCAAAGTACAAGAAAGCAAACCCTGTAAAAATGAGGGCGCCAAAAACATAAAACAACATCAAAATTATATTTGGATCACTCATGCCTTATCCTTTCCAACCAATATAATCGCCAAACTCCAAAAGAGTAAACTTAGTATTCCTCCAAATATTACAACAAACCAGTTTATCCTGTCAACTCCCAGCAGGAACGGAGAAACTACTGTACTTGCAAAAAATACCTGGCCAATATCTGCACTAATTTCAGAGAGCACCTTAAACTGGGAATCTGAAAGTCTTGGAGTATGTACAAAGAAAAGGTCTGACAATGAGTCCATGGTATGCTGGAGTATATAGCAACAGGTCATAATTTGTCAAAACTAGGATATTTTTAATATTAAAATGAAAATTACTTTTCCAAAAAGTATTATCTTAATCTTTTCTGCCTTCTTTTTTCTAAGCTTTCCTAGATTGGCAAGTGCCGATAATATCGGCATTTCACCAAATCCGCCAACAGAAGGAGATCTTGTTAACTTTTCTTATGGATATGGTTATGATGTAACTTGTGGTATAGGGGGAAGTTATACCGAACTCCAACTTTCTTCTGGGGGTGGGTGTAGTAGTAATACAGGTTATTGTAATTTTAATTGGACAGCTGGTAGTTCTGGAACGTATGAAGTAAGCGGTTATTGGCAAGCGATCATAAGAGATGAGAGTGGGTGTACTACTCTTGACTCAAGATCTGATACCACTTCTTTTACAGTTAACCCAGCTCCTCCCCCGACTTACCCTACTTATCCTACATACCCTACTTATCCTACATACCCAAGTTACCCTACTTATCCTACATACCCAAGTTACCCTACTTATCCTACATACCCAAGTTACCCTACT
>MFDK01000029.1 GCA_001776865.1 Candidatus Daviesbacteria bacterium RIFCSPLOWO2_01_FULL_37_10
TCACCCGATAAAAAAAACTCAGGGAAAAAGATAACATTTTGAATGTAAAAGGATGGGTTTGGAAGCCTTCCCAGCGCTTCCTCTACAGCGCAAATCATCTCCGGAGATGCATCAAGATTGGGCTCTATAAACCTGAAGTTATATGCGGCAAATTTCCCGCTTAAGTCCATGTCAACTCTATCTACCAATCTGATACCATACCTTTCATTTATGTCATCAGCAGTACAAATGATTGGCTCAGGATTAATTATCTCTGATTCGGGTGGCTGGACTGCAGATGTTGCAAGATGAAGAGCAAATATACTTCTTAAGAATGTACTTTTGTAATCTTTTATTCTTTCCACTTTGAAGTATTTTACAATGTATTCGCTTTGAGAACTGGTTCTGGATGATTTCCTGAAGGGTCTGTGTGACCTGAGCCCAAGGCTTCTGCTGCTGCAACCAGCGCATCCCTTACCTGATTCCAGCTTGAGAGAGGATTTGATTTAATATACAAGGCTGCAGCTCCTGCAACGTGTGGAGTTGCCATGGAAGTTCCGGAAATTGTATTATAAGAGCTGCTTCTCCAGGTTGAATAAATATCAACTCCAGGAGCTGCTATATCAACCACACTTCCATAATTTGACCATGAAGGAAAAGTATCATCTGCTCCGTAAGGTGTATTTACACCCAGTCCACCGCTTTGCCCGTCTGAATCACCCAAAGCAGAAACTGTAATTACTGCATCATCATACGCAGCAGGGACAAAGGAAGAAGCGTTAGCTCCGCTATTTCCTGCAGCAACAACATATGTTATACCAGCATCACGGGATTTGCATATAGCTTTGTGCAGGGCATCAGAGTTGGTATTTCCACAGTTATTATCAGATACTCCACCTCCTCCAAGACTCATATTAGCTACTTTTATATTTTTTGCGGCAGCATTGGCAGTTACCCAGTCTATTCCACAAATTACTCCTGACCAGGTTCCTGAACCTGCGGCATTTAGAACTTTTACAGCTATAAGTTTAGCTTGGGATGCTACACCTAAAACTCCCTGAGTATTATTTATTGCAGCAATTGTTCCCGCAACATGGGAACCGTGACCATTGTCATCTTTGGCCGGCCTCGATTGTCTGATACAATTTTTATTGGCAGATATATTAGCTTTTAGATCAGGATGATCCAAATCTATCCCTGTATCAATTACTGCAACTCCAACACCCGTACCTTTATTTGAATTAACCTCTGCATCAATTCTGTTCACTCCTGTTGGCAATGTCTGGATTGAACTCCCGGAAAGGTGAGAATCTATAGAAACTACTCTGTCCTCTGAAACAAACTGCACTCTCGGATCATTTTTCACTTCATCAAGCCTGTTTGCTGGAATCTTAGCTGAGAAACCTCTTAAAGCCGCGGAATATCTGTGTTCCACACTAAGCCCATTATTTTTTACCATTTCATCTGCAACAGAATCAGAATTTTCATTATCATTTAACACAACTATATATTGATCCGGGACTACATCAGGAGCTTTGGAATTTGCACTCGGAGAAGCCTTAACGGCAATCACTCCAATAAAAAGAACTGGCAGAAGAATCGACAGTATTAACGATTTCTTAAAAATATTCATTGCTTTATATAAGTTTACAATAAAATATTAAATTAGTCAATACCCTTTTTAGAAATACTATACTTCTTTCAAAGGATAAGCTTTAACAATAAATCTTAATGAATCTGCAAATCCACTGCAGGTATACAAGGTCAAAACTTCATAATCAGTTTTATTTAAAACCTCTATTTGGGAGGGTCTAACAGTGAGTATTTCTACTACATTATATCCATACTTTTTACCATTATTATCTGTCAGATATATAGAATCTCCAAGTTTGAGCTGTCTGATTTTCCCAAATAGGGCTTGTTTATTATGGCCAAAGATTACAATATTACCAGGTGTTCCAGGGTTTGCTGAAACTGAAAGATGCGAGGCTCCTGTTTGACTTGTTTCCCATTTGTTATTTATAATTTTTGAATCAGTAACTGTCAGGCTAACTTGTTTATTGGGAATAGAAATAAAAACCGGCCTATTTGTTGACTCTTTGGAAATATTTACCTGATTTGGCAATTGCTCAAACTCCAGCTTAGGCTGGTTATTCATTTTCCAGACTAAAAATATTCCTATTAAAATTAAACCTAAAACTGCAAACTTATTTACTTTTTTCATGGGCAAATCTAACCTTAGATAGAACCAAAAGTAATATTCCGCTGAATAGAACTGCATTCATAAAATCTTCTTCAAAAGTTCCGGTTGGAGCAAGGCTTGTTGCGCCTAAAACTTCACCTTGAGATGAGCTGTTCGATGCACTTAAGTCACTTGAAGTAGAATTTGTTGGATTACTTGAACCCTGAGGGTTTGAGTTGGATGGAGTAGGAGTTGCTGATGTAGTTGCAGTTGGAGTAGGCGTGGAGGTCACTGACTGTGTAGGTGTTGGCTCTGATTGAACAGTAGTTGGTGTTGGGCTAGGTGTTTCGCCACCTTGATTATTAGATGGAGTTGGGGTAGGCGTAGCGGTTGGGGTTGGAGTCTCTGTAGGTGTAGGTGTCGGTAATAGGATACTAGTCGGAGTAGGAGATGGCGTTGGTGACGGTGATGATGATGGCGACGGACAGTCTACTTCTCCTTGAAAAAGCAAGTCATCTTCGTGTCCAAATATAGGTGTACCATTATTCTCAAAATGTCCTGAAATTGCGTGTTCATCTACTACAATTCTTTCGTATGGGTTTGTTAGGCTTTCCGTTGCATGACAAATTGTTACTTTATTAGGACCTACAGCTAAAACTATTGTTTGTGTTTTAGTTAAACCAAAAGTAAACATGGTTAAAAGAAATATCAATAAGAAGGCTAGGGACATTTGTCCTGCTTCTTTAATTTGCTTTTTAAATTTTAGCTTGCTTGAAGTTCTTTTCATTGTGGGTTATAGTATACTATATAAGTCTTGTTTTGTCAAGTCAGAGAATTAATATTAAATAATTACAGGATAGATTTATTTGTGAAATGCAGAGATTACCCGGCAAATCTATCATTTGTTGCCTAAAAACTTCAAATTAGGTATAATCTAAAGGCACTGCGGGGTCGTCTAATGGAAACGCTACGCTACATTAGACTTACCTGCATATATCTTGCGGGGTCGTCTAATGGTAGGACGACTGCCTTTGGAGCAGTCTATCATGGTCCGAATCCATGCCCCGCAGCCGATTCGACTCCCCCGATTAAATCGGGTTCGCTCACGGTTATAACCGGCTTATTAAAACAAAGTTGGCTTGGGTTTAGATAGTCGAATCGCCCTGAGCGAGTCATCGAGTCGAAGGGAAATAAAATGTCCTACTTTGTATACATACTTCGTTTTTCCAACAACACTTTATATATCGGTCAAACTAATAATTTAAATCAAAGATTAAAAGACCATAAAAACAAAGCTCAAAGAGCTTCTAAATTTTCTAAGGAAAACGGGGAGTTTAAACTTGTATATCAAGAAAATTATGAAACCCAACTTGAGTCCATGAGAAGAGAAAAACAGTTGAAAGGTTGGTCGAGAGCTAAAAAAGAAGCGCTAGTTTCTGGAAATTTAGAATTACTCAAAAAACTTTGAATGTTATCCATGCTCCGAAGCAAGGGATATATGAGTATAAAAGGATAGGTGCCAAGCTAGTTCAAATGGAAGGTGGATATACTCAAGTTTTTAAGTCTAATATCTTTTAACAGGTATCCAGGTTAATCTACTACTCATAATGCTTAACTTAAGTTTGTGAATTTTTAAAAGAGATTTCATAAGTACAATATACTCCACAAAGCTCAAAACATATAATAAAAGATACATAACTGGAACAAGCGGCAGCAGTTTAAACTTGTCTTTTAAGGAAACTGTTTCTTCAGCAATAAGGTTCATGAAAATATAAAAAACTACAACTAAAAAAATAAACAGCAAAGTTAAAAAATCATTGAACAATATAATGATAAGTATAACGTATAGAATAAATATCGGCTCGAATATGAAAATTAAATCAGATAGAAGCACAAAAGGAAGATAAAAATGGGTCAGAGTTTTTGTAAAATCTTTACTTTCCGAGAAAAACATTGATTTATTTTTCAGGAAAGCTTGATATCGACCCCATTTCCACCTATATCTTTGCCTTACTAAATCAGGAAGGCTTAATACGCTTTGTGTATAAGTAACTACATCTGAGCCATAGACAACACGAACTCTCTTATTCCCGGACTGAAGAATTTTCATAGTTAAATCAATATCTTCTGTTACCGTATTTGTATCATAATAGTCAATTTTTTCAAGAAAACTTTTGCGGAAAGTTGAACCCACTCCGCCAATAATATATTCTGTATTAAATAGAGTCAGAGCTTTTTTCATCTGGTAGGCAATTGTATATTCAAAAAACTGAATTAAATTTAAGAATCCGCCAGCTTTAATAATTTTAGTATTTGCTGCAAGCGCCATAACTTTTTTATCCTCAAAATATTTTATGGTTTTATTTATAGCATCCGGCGACAAATATGAATCTGCATCCAGACACATAACCAATTCTCCTTTTGTATAATTTTTCATTCCATTATTTAATGCGTGCGCCTTTCCTGAATTTGGTTGGGATATTAGCTTAAGATTTTGAATATTGCCTCTGATCTTGTAATTTTGTACGACAAAAGCTGTATTATCTGTTGACCCGTCGTTTACTACAATCACTTCCAGCTGATCCTGCGGATAATTATTCTTTAGAACTGAATCTATAGCCTTTATTATATTTTTCTCTTCATTATAGGCGGGTATAACTACACTAAAAAAAGGTTTTAATGTAATCTTCTTCCTGCGTAATTTAATGTGAGTCAGTAAGCTGTAAAAATCAGATCCTATTAAAAAAAGTGACATTCTGACTAAATTAATAGCGCTTACTATAACTATAAAATATGTAAAAAAGTGTAGCGCATCGTTCATAAACTTTAGCGGAGAAATTTTTTAATAATTCTGGTAATAATAAAACTTGTGCTTACAAGTGTTAAAAGAATAAAAGTAAATCCAATTAATCCACTGGTTATAAAACTATCCATAATATTTCCTGCAGCAAATTATACGCTAATTTCGTCTGCATTTCAACTATGGGATTACTAATCTGATCTGTTGCTTCCTTCAGGATATTTGCTTTTTCGCTTTGTATGTGTTAAACTAATTACAGTTGATTTAAGAATTTTAAGCTATAGATTAATTTTTCCTCTTTGGACTAACTTTTCAAGTAGCTCCTTTAATTTTTAACTTTTAAGAATTTAAGTTTCTTTTTCAATTTAAGAATATCTTTTTCACCCGGCTTTATGCCTTAGGTGAAGAAGATTTCAATTTTTATGTATAACAAAAGTAGCTATAAAAGCCGATTTTCTATCCGCGGAAACGGACAAAGTTTTGGATTTTCAAGGCCTTCAAACGGAGGCAGATTTAATAATTCCAGATTTTCTGCAAACCGCGGACAAAGAAATCAGAGAAAAAGTCAGCTCGAAGGCGCTGATATAAATATATTTATGAAAAAAGCA
>MFDK01000030.1 GCA_001776865.1 Candidatus Daviesbacteria bacterium RIFCSPLOWO2_01_FULL_37_10
CCCCACCTCCGAGGTGAAACCAGGATCAACCCAACTTGAGAACGGCGGCACAGAATCCGGACAAATTAGATTAATCGTCTGGAAGGGAGCTCTTAATATTTTTAAAGCTTATCCAATTTTTGGATCCGGAGTAGAAACTTTTGCTTACTCTTATTATCAGTTCAGACCGGTTGAACATAATTTAGTTTCTGAATGGGATTTTTTATATAACAAGGCACACAATGAATTTTTAAATTATCTTGCCACAACTGGAATAATCGGATTTTCCACATACCTTTTAATGATCGGAGTATTCATCTGGTGGTGCATCAAAAGAGTTATTGTCATTCCGAGCGCAGCGAGGAATCTCAAGATTAAAACACAAAATCTAGAGATCTCTCACTTGGTTCGAGATGACAATTTACTGATTACTACAATTCTAGCAACCTATATCTCATATCTTGTTCAAAACTTCTTTGGATTTTCCGTTGTTATTATTGCTATTTTTTTCTATCTATTTCCTGCCATAGCCTTTGTTGCAACCGATTCAGTGAAACCCTGGAGGTTTCCTCAACTTCTCACTTCTATTCTATACCGTCATCCCTTTTATACAAATCTCTCTTATGGATTCATTGTACTGTCTATATTCTATATTCTATATTCTATATTCCAGTTTTGGGTTGCAGATACATATTTTGCAAAAGGTGAGCATCAAAACGAGCTGGGAAACCCCGGGGCAGCTTACAACTATATTTCAGATGCTGTAAAGTTAAACAAATATGAACCATTTTATAAAAGTGAGCTTGGTTACGTTGCAGCCTCCTCCGCCCTTGCCCTGAAAGATACTGATGCCACTCTTTCAGCCGAGCTTAAAGATGAATCTATTAAGCTTACGGGTGAAGTCTTAAGCTCAAATCCAAAAAATGTTTCATTCTGGAGAACTTCTGTAAGGACATATTTTGAACTTTCAGAAATTGAAGATAAATATGTTCAAAAAACTCTTGATTCACTGGATGTAGCCATATCTCTTGCCCCGACTGACCCGAAGCTTTTATATAATAAAGCTGTAATACTTGGACAACTTGATAAAACTTCTGAAGCAATTTCAGCTTTACAAAGAGCAATTGAACTTAAACCAAATTACGTGGATGCATATTTTGCTCTTTCCTTATTTCAGTTTGACTCAAAACAAACAGAGCTGGCAGTAAAAACAATGAATAGAGTTTTGGAAATTTCCCCTTCAAACCCTGAAGCCCTGGATAAACTAAATGAATGGGGGCGGATAGGAATTGCAACAAAGTCAGCGAAACCATGAAGTCTATCAAAACCGCCATAGCAGAAGTTAGATTTAAAAACCGCCCTAAAAATCTCTCTCGTGAATTTCAGGTTTACGGAGTTTACCTTGCAGAATCCCTGGATGATACAAAACATTATGGATATTACATAAAGCTTGCAAAAGAACTTCCCAGGAATATTTTAGACGAGGCCTTAACTTATACAAAAGCATATTATAGTGCAAAAAATAAAGCCAGGGTATTTATGTGGAAATTAAAGGCGCTTAAACAAGCTACTAATTAACTTGCTTAACAATTCCATTTGCTATAAATATTCTAACAAGTGCTGAGAAATCAAATACATTGATAACCCCATCATCATTTGCATCAAGTTCCGGAATGCTTATACTTTTATTAAAGTTAGATAACAAAACTGATAAGTCAATTAAATCAATTTTTCCATCCCTGTTTCCGTCACCTTTCTGATATGAAGTAGGACAAATATATTTGGGGCACCCATCAGGATCGGGAGAAATTTGTATTGCATCTTTTCCTCCTTCACATCTAGGAAAGGCTCCTGAACACTCACCAGGAAGACACCAGCCACCAGCTGGTTCAGGAATTAAACAAACAGGCGTTGCATCTAGACAAGCCGGTCTGGGCTGGCAAGTCGGGGATGGCGTTGGAGTCAGAACCGGGTCACACGGTACCCAGTATGACTGGCAAATATTTGCAGGTTTACAAATACGCTCCCACAAAGGGCATACAGGAGGCGTAGGAACAGGAGTAATTGTTGGTTGCAAAGTACAATTCGTAGCCACTTCCCAGCCTTCTGGAACATCACAAGGGCTCGGGAATTCCCTGCACTCTCCTGTTATCGAATTTATTGCACTAGTAATTACGGCAGCACAAATTGGCGTACAGGAAAGTGTCCCACAGCTTTGACAGGTTCCTCCAACATAACTACAGCCAGCAGGCGGGACAGCACAATCAATCACTGCTGAACTGCAGCCAATATTAAAACTTAAGTCTCTCTTTATTTGCAATATATCTATATTATCTGAATTTCTATAAATAGCAGACTTCTCATCAAAGCTGATTGTCGCTTCCCCTTCCGCCTTTACTATAAAATTTATTGTTGCCATTTTGGGTGCATACGTAGCTCCTGCATTCGTCTGAACTCCAGGGGTTGGCACACCTCCGACCAAAGAAATCACCCCGTCCTGGTTGTTAAAATAACTTTCTACCCAATTTTTTATAAAATAATCAGGTACAGTTTGCCCAACAACTTCTATCCCGGGAGGTTTAGGCACTGAAGAGCTTGTTGATTCTCCCAACTTAAGTGTTACCTCAGGAACCATACCAGGAGGAGGTAAATCAGGAGGCACAAATATTTTTTCAATCCCCGTAACCTCCAATAAATCCTTCGGAAAATTAATTTTAGCTACGAATAGATTAGCTGCGTCCACATCTGTTCTAACTAAAAGATCTACAGAAAATTTTTGTCCTGCAGAAAGTCCGTTAGAATCCGTTGAAAGCGTAAAACTTGTTTCACCGATTGGAATTGGTCTAGGAGTTTGAGCTCTAGGTTTAAAAATTTGAGTCTGGCGAACAAGATAAAGACCGCCTACTAATCCTCCAATAAGAATTAACAGGATTAAGATTTGAGCTATTCCTTTTTGATTCGTTTTTACCACCTGATTTAACTTTAGAGTTTATAATAATAATTGTCAAGCAGGTCAAGGTTTGATATTATTTCCACTATGGAAATTATAAAAGCACCAAACGAAGTTTTAAGGGCTCAAACCAAACCGGTTAAAAAAATAACACCGGGATATTTAAAAACTGTAAAAGAAATGATAACGCTTACAAAAACTTTCAAGGATCCGGAAGGAGTAGGACTTGCCTCAACTCAAGTTGGACGTTCTGAAAGGTTTTTTGTAGCAAAATCTGAAAAATCATTTTATAGTGCCTTTAATCCTCAAATTATATCTTTAGGCAAACGCACAAAAGTATATCTTGAAGGATGTTTATCAATACCTGATTACTATGGTGAAGTTCGAAGAAATTTATTGGTAAGAGTTAGTTACCAAAACGAAGCTGGAAAAGCAGTTCTAAAAACTTTGAAAGGGATTGATGCCTGGATTTTTCAGCACGAAACTGATCATCTGAATGGAATTTTATTCCCAGATCGCGTTTTGCAGCAAAAAGGGAAATTTTATAAATGCGTAGGCAAAGACGAAACAGGAACCGATATATTTGAGGAAGTGGTTTTGTAGCTTGCAACAAAACCATCCTGAGGAGCCATTAAGGCGATAAAAGATCTATTAAAACTATGAAAAACACCAAAATAGTCTTCTTTGGATCAGATTCCTGGTCTATACATGTTTTGAAAGCTTTAGAAGACAATTTCGAAATTATCGCAGTAGTTACTGCACCGAATTCTCCAGTTTCCAATTATTTTAAAGGTTTAAGTTTAACTCCCGACAAGCTGGACGAAAATTTTAATTCTCATTTATCCATTCTCAATTGTCAATTATTTGTCGTTGCTTCCTACGGCAAAATCATCCCTAAATCCATTCTGGACATACCAAAATATGGAGCCTTAAATGTTCATCCATCCCTTTTACCAAAGTATAGAGGACCCTCTCCAGTACCAGCAACCATTCTTAATGGTGATAAAGAGACCGGAGTTACCATTATAAAAATGGATAAAAAAATGGATCATGGATCTATTGTTTCTACAAAGAAGCTTAAGTTGTCAGGACAGGAAGATTTTACAACTTTGATCAATAAATTATTTCAGCTTGGAGCAGAGATTTTAGTGGATATTATCCCCGATTTTATAGCAGGTAAATTAAAATTAAAAAGGCAAAATAACGCTAGGGTGGTATTTTGTCCAATGCTGAAAAAAGAGGACGGATATTTTGACATAAACGACCCTCTATCATCTGAAAAACTGGACAGGATAATCCGGGCTTATCATCCCTGGCCAGGAGTATGGACTAGGTGGAATGCCAAGATTGTAAAATTCCTACCGATTCCCCGTCATTCCGAATTTATTTCGGAATCCCTAAAAGAGATCCTGAAACAAGTTCAGGATGACGATGAATTCTTAATCCAAATGGAAGGCAAGAAACCCATACCTTTAAAAGACTTCCTAAACGGCTACCCGGATTTTCCCCTTAAAAGTATTACCATTGACAAAAAGTAATACCTAGTCTATAATAGTATTACCATGTACAGTCCTTATGTTTCTACTGTAACTTCAAAAGGGCAGGCTACTATTCCAGCTCTCCTTAGAAAACAGTTAGATATCAAGCCTGGAGTCAAGTTATTATTTGAAAATAGAAATAATGAGCTTGTAATCAAGCGTCAAACTCAACTTATTGAAGAATTAGCCGGATCTTTAAAGACTAACATTAAGTGGGATAAGAAAAAAGCATATGATGCTGTAGGGAAAATGTTGGCTAAGCGATATATTAAAACCTTGCCCAGGAAATTGCGCCCAAAGTTTGATGAAACTACTTGATACTAATATAGTGATCAGATTTCTTCTAGAGGATAGTCCAAAACAATTTCTACTTGCAAAAAAACTTTTAAATAATAATAATGAATATTTGGTTCTAACTGATGTTACTTTTGCAGAAATTATTTGGCTATTAACTTCTTTTTATCACCTATCAAAAGAAAGGGTTGTAGAAAAACTTTTTGGAATATTAAATCTTAGATCAATTAAATCAAATAGAAATGTTCTTATCAGAGCCCTCTATTTTTATAGAAATTTCAACATTGATTATATTGATGCATATCATGCAGCATACTCAGAAGAAGAAAATCTTGAAGGAGTTTATTCTTTTGACGAAGATTTGGATAAAATTAAGTCCATAAAAAGATTCAAGCTTTAAAAGACTTCCTAAACGGCTACCCGGATTTTCCTTTAAAAAATCTTTTATTGATATAATATAAAAATGCAAACAGAAAAATTAAAACATAGACGACAACTAAAAACATGGTTCGAACAGGCATTAAAAGAAAACCCTGAAGCCAGAGAAAACATACATAGATATATTGAACCTAGACTTAATAGTCATTTACAGCTCTTGGAAGATCCCGACCAATTAGCAGCAATCCTTAGCGAAACCCATAGAGCCATCGATTCACATTTATCAGAGTGGTATTTACTATATCAAGGTGAAAACCGTAATATATCTAATGTTTTCATAGACCATAGCCTTTCTTTGCTTCATAAAATTGTTAGGCAAAAATCCAGGATGCATTTTAGAAATAGTATACTTGATTTTATACCAGATTATGATTCAAGAATAGCCTCTTTATTACCAGCATTAAAAGATACACAACAAGACGTTATAAGACTTATGATCTATGGAGATAAAAGTATATCCCAGGTTGCACAAGAGCTTAAGATATCAAAGGAAGCAGTAAGACAAAGACTACACAGAGCAAGACTTATGATAGAACCGGCTCTAATAGAGCCTTTTGGAATAAAAAGGATCACGTATATACTAGATGAACCAATGCAGGAGGCAGCATATGACGGAACTTTAGAACATTTTAAATTCCTGGATTTATGTTATACAGATGAAGAAGCTATTATGCACTACACATCCAGGAGTCGTTATCTTTGTTAAATTTTTCAAACTTGGGCTTGCATAGCTTCAACTGGTTTTTGTAAGGAAAATTCAGGTTTAACAATCCTTAAACACTTTGTACAGTATTTTTTGCCCTTGTATACATGTAAATTTGGTTTTTGGATTCTTTGATGAATTGGTGCACGAAGTGCCCAGACACCTCCGGATCCTGAAGATCCTTTCTTGTGCCTTGAATACGAAAGTATAGTTTTACCTTTATTACACCTTGAACAAATAAGCATATGTGATAATATAGCATAATGCAGCCGGAATTTCTAGCACTATCTATTGTAATACTACTTTTCTCTGTAATAGTACATGAGGTTATGCACGGACTTGTGGCGCTTAAGTTTGGAGATCATACTGCAGAAAAGGCAGGAAGGCTTACTCTAAACCCAATCCCTCATATTGACCCAATTGGTACAATTTTATTACCAGCGTTGATTCTTATTCCTGCAATGCTTGCCGGAACTGCTCCTGGACCACTTTTGGCCTGGGCTAAGCCTGTACCTGTTAATCCACTTAATTTTTCCAATTTGAGAAAAGGCGAGTTATTTGTATCCGCAGCTGGAGTTCTTTCTAATTTTGGACTGGCAATTTTTTGCGCTATATTATTCCACATTCTAAATGCTTTACCGTTCGTATTCCCAGCTTTAATTGGCAAACTTTTATATTTCGGGGTGCGTATAAATTTATTCCTTGGGATATTCAATTTATTTCCAATTCCTCCGCTGGACGGATCAAAAGTGCTTTTATCTCAACTCCCCTATAAGTTAGCAAAAGAATATCAGAAACTGGAACGGTACGGTTTCTTTTTATTAATAATGTTAGTATTTATTTTCCCTGCGCCTCTTTTTTTAAGTTTAAATTTTTTTGTTAATCTATTTAGTAATTTATTGGGATTTATGTAATCCAGCTTACTTGACAACTTGTGATTAATATTATAAAGTGAAATTACCCTAAAGGTTATTATTAGTAGATGGCCTAAAGGGTTATGTAGAAACCCTACGTAGCACGTTTGAAAATTGAAGATATTTTTCCTTCGCTGAAATTTCAACCTTTTGGGTTGATCCGGAGTATCCGATAGAGTTTACTCTCATCGGATCAGGATTCCCACCTGAAGAATTCGGGGGAAAATCTTTAACTTAGCGTCTACTGTAGGGTGAAATTATTATTTTGGACTTTTTTGGCACATACCTAAATGAGTTATATTAACTCTATCCGCCAAAAAGTCCATTACGAACATTATCTCGCAATTTCATGTTCCAATTTAAACATCACCGAATTGGAACCGTACCACCAAACTAAATCTGTGATAAAATTACTTAACCAAGTCGCCGCGAAGGCGATTTGAGAGGAGAAGCCGGCGCAAACCGAAGCAAATCTGAATTTGCGGAGGTTATAACCATGCTTCGACGAGCCCCCTTAGCTTAGTGGTAAAGCAGCTGTTTTGTAAACAGTCGACAACAGTTCGATTCTGTTAGGGGGCTCCATTTACTTTTTCACAACAAACTCTCCAAGTATAGAAAGAATTATTAAAACAAGTCCATACATTAGAGCGTTGTTTACAAGTTGCGGTGCCAAAGCTAAAATTAAAAACCCGAGTCCTATTCCGGAAACTAGATGTAAAAGTAAGTGCGGCTTCCAGCATTCATTAAATTTAAACAAGAAAATCACCTCCTACATATAACAATGACAAACCCGTACTAATTTGTCAATATATATGCTAAAATTTAAGCTCGCCGCCGACGTAGCTTAGTGGAAAAGCACTTCATTGGTAATGAAGAGACCATGGGTTCGATCCCCATCGTCGGCTCACATATGCTATAGTTAGTACGTGCTTAAAAACTTCAGGAAAAATCACCAGTATTTATTTTTTGTATTTATTGGTGCCTCAGTTGTACTTTTTTGGAGGGGAATTTGGGGACTAATGGATCTATATTTATTTCCGGAGAATCAAAGCTTAAGTTACATATCCTCTTTACTTATTGCAGCAGCTTTACTGTTCATAACCCACTCCTGGACTAAATTGAAAAATTAAGGTATAATTCTACCCATGGCAAAAAAAGGTAACAGGCAAATATTCGGGCTTATCTGTTCTGTTTGTAAAAACAGAAACTATTTAAGTTCAAAAAATACAGTTAATATAAAGGATAAATTGAGCTTTAAAAAATTCTGCAAACACTGCCGCCGAATTACAGAACATTCAGAGAATAGCAAATTGAAATAAGCAGAGCTTGAAATTTTCGCTTCGCTCAAATTATAATTCGGCGAGCCTCGCCTTTGGCGGGTAGGAAAATTACAGAACACACTGAAAATAGTAAACTTAAGTAATTCAGCAAACCTCGTCCTCGAGTTTCATACTTTGGGCAAATGGAAAAACTACTGTGTAAACAGAATTTAAAATCTAAATCTACCAAGCTATTAACGGGCGTTGGTACTTTGGTATAAATCGATAAAAAAGTGTTCGTTATTACAAATCTACTTCGTCTGCCTCAAATACCTTAACCCAATCCTTTATCCCTACCTGATTGATAAAATCTTTAAGTGGCTTTACGCAGTTTTTCTTGGTTACCCAAACACTTTGCTGCCAACCAACAAATCCCCAATTTTTTAATTTTGATCTTAACACATCCCTTACCACTCTTCTTTTTTCCGGAACATCAAAAATAAGAATTCTCCATTTACCATCCCACTTTTCATCTTCTAATAGAAGGTTCGCTAAAATTGCCTTTTCTCTACCCTTATCAGTTAATCTAATAGATATCTCGTCATCTACAATAAAATCTACTAGTCCATTTTCTCTTAAACGTTTTAAAGTTTTTGATAAAGAAGATTTATCTAAAGGATAATCCCAGCCATTACCATAAGCATAATACTCGGTATTTTGAGCAAAATCATTAAATCTCACTGTTCCATCAACCGCTTTTTCTAAAGCCAGTAGAATAAAATTGCTAAAACTCTTCCTCTTATACATATACCAAACTATACACGGTCGTTGTTAGTTTGTCCAATAATATTAGTAATAATAGGCACACCCTGCCTTGAAACAATACTAAAGATAAGGTACAATAAGAAGGTCTAGGGATGTGATGAAATGGTATCATGGCGCTCTCCAAAAGCGCTCTTTCAGGTTCGAATCCTGACATCCCTGCAAAATTAGTCTTATGATCCTGATTTTTTATTCATTTTCTGCTATAATCCACTCCTATGATAAGAGAGCGAGAATTTGATTATTTAGGTGAGTTTTTTCGACAACCTACCGAAACATTGGAAGAACTTGAGAGACGACGTGATAAAACGGGAGGATCTCTCCAAGCACTCGAAGCAAAGATTACTACCATGGAGGGTTTTACCTTCGAAACTGCTACGGGAATTGCTATCAATCATATGATTCTTGATGGTCAGTTTAGCGAAGTTTCAGTAAGGATGGCTATCCTTGAAGGTGATTTTAGCAAAGCTGAAAGTTCACTTAAACATGTAATGCTAATGGACTTTAATATTCGTTTGACCTCTGAAGGAATATTTGATCCTATAAAAATATACCTGGAACATACAGCAAGCCAACAATTTACTCTAGCTCAACAACTTGATCATAAAAAAGCCTCACAAGAACTTATGCATCTAGGTTTGAAATACCGAGAAATGGCTACAGTGATTCCTAGTCGAGGAGAACCATTGGATATAAATAAATTAAGTGGCAAATAATTCTTTTAAATATATAGATTCCAACATAGTGGTTAAATCTTGACAAAATGTATATTTAAGTGTACATTTAAACTATGCAATATATAACATTTACAGAACTTAGGACTAAATCTCATAACCTTGCCAAAGCCTTAGAAAACGGAGAGGAAATTAAGCTTGTGAGAAAATCCAGAATCGTGGGCAAGATTATACCTGATAATAGTGTAGCTATAAAATCTATCAATGCTAAAAAACTTGAGACAAAAATTGATCGACTCGACCTTCCAAGTTTAACTATGAAAGAGATAGATAGAAGATATCGACTAGCGATGATGAAAAAACATGGCCAAGGTATTGCTTGATGCTAATTACTTCATAGGACTTGCAAATAGATCTCCGGAGGTAGATACAAAGATTCTAGATAAACATCAAGGCTTCATAGCGACTTTATCTTGCCACATATTATTCTATATAAACAAGATAGATGTTCCCGATTCGAAGATGAATTCTTTTATAGCAGATTTTAATCTCATTGGTCTTGACCAGGATATTCTGAGCAAAGCCTTAAACGGACCCACTTCTGATCTTGAAGATAATATCCAACTTCACTCCGGCGCAGAAGCAGATTGTGATATTTTCTTAACAAAGGATAAGCAATTATTAAATATGAAATTTTTCGGCAAACTCCAAATTCTTTCAACACTAAATAAATGAACAATTACAAGTTTAGGAGAGGCATTACAGATTTACAAATAGATCAACTTGTTCAATATTCTAAAATTGATCCTGCAGTTTTAAAATTTACTGCTGATCCGATCCGGTTTAAGGATAAAAAATCAGCCGCAAAATGGCTGACAGGTGTTACCCCATTTACTCTTTCGGACGATAAAGTGAATCTTGTGGGAATAACCTGGTTCCATGAGAAGCCTCTTCCTAAAAGAGAGTTTACAGAAGAGATAAATTCCAGCGACTTCTACTTAACTTTTGCCATCAGGTTATACGGAAAAGCCCGGGGAAAAGGCTTAAGCTTTGAATTTATGAAAAAGTCTTTGGATAAATTTATGGATTCCCGCCGGAGTTTACCCCGTACTCTGATACGGGGCGGGAATGACAAAAATGGAGTTTGGGTTGAAACGTCTTTTGATAACTATCCAACCATTAAGCTTTCTGAAAAATTCGGATTTAGAAAAGTAAGCGAGCCTGATGAAAAAGGGAAAATAATTATGATCAGAACTCTACTTTAATCCTACTCCATTGTAGATCCACAGAGTATCCGGTTGAACTTTTAACCTGAACTGTATAAGTTTTGCTACCGCCTGCAAGAGTAAATCCGCTTGAGGTTTTTGTTGAATAATCCTGCGAAGTTGTAGAAAGGCTGCTATTTGTAACACCAGTCCCGTCTGTTTTATTAAAAAGCCTTACTTCCCCTGTACCGTTACCCTGAAAAATCCTAAAATTTACCTCCAAAACCATTTGTTTATAACCTGGATAACTACCTGTATCTATTGTTACTTCATGACCGGATACAGAAGAAAAGTCAGTACTGGAAGTTCCTGAACCTGTGTTTCCAACAGGTATGTATGCAACCTTAGGACCGGAAGAGGAAGTTGTTGTGGCAGTTTGCGTAGTTGCAGTTTGAGTCTGGTTTGTTACAGGAGTGGTCTGACTTAATTTTGGAATGGCATCAACTCTTTTATTAACAGCCGATATTGATGCTTCCAGAATTTCAAGAAATTCTTCTCTCCCGATTGGAATATCTTTTGGAATTTCCTTTAAACCAATTGCTTTCCCGGCATCTGTTAATTGGTCTGGAAATACCCCTTCAACTTTACTTTTTACATCCTGTGCTGGCTTTATATTCAACCTTGCTAAAATTGCAATAAGAGCTCCTGCAATCAAAATTAAACCGCCAACCATGAGCAGAATCCGGTGCATAAATAAATAATATCATGTTACTTAACTACTTGCTCTAAAAACCTGTTTCATAGTATTGTAAATACATGGACTCTGATCCGCCAAAACCAAAACATGACCATGAAGCGCTGATTTTCCCTGAAGGTTTTCTTTGGGGGGCTGCAACTTCTGCTTTCCAGGTTGAGGGAGGCAATATCCATTCTGATTGGTGGGAGTGGGAACAAACTGTTCAACCATCGGAAAAACGCTCAGGTCAAGCTGCTAACCAATACGAGCTTTACGAGCAAGACTTTCATCTGGCCAAAAGTCTGGGTCACAATTCCCACAGGCTAAGTATCGAATGGTCAAGAATTGAACCCGAAGAGGGTAGATTTGATCAAATTGAGATCGATCATTACGTTAAAGTTCTTAAAAAACTTAAGGAACTTAATTTTACAGTAATGCTAACCCTCCACCATTTTACAAATCCAGCCTGGTTTGCAAAAAAAGGAGGCTGGGAAAATTTCAATGCTCCGAATTATTTTGAAAGGTATGTTAAAAAAATAATTCCGGAGATTAGTGAATATGTTGATTTTTGGATTACTATAAACGAACCCGGAGTACTTATTTGGGGAGGCTATCTGGCAGCTAAATGGCCTCCGCAAAAGAAAAGCAAATGGAAAGCGCTAAAAGCTTACTGGAATTTGTCTCAGGCTCATAAAAAAGCATATAAGACTATTCATAAAATAACACCAAAAACCCGCGTTGGAATTGCTAATAATCTTTCTTCGTTTGATACATTCCACCACCATTCAATCAGAGAGGGAATTGCAGAGTGGTTTTTGGATGTAACTAATAATCATTTCTTCTACAAACTAACAGGAATTAATACCCATGATTTTTTAGGAGTAAACTATTATTTTAATAACTATATCAGTTTTAATGGTGAAACTAGATTTCCCAGTTTAGTTGATGTCTCTACAACCAAAAAAGACGTTTCAGATTTAGGCTGGGAAATTTATCCTGAAGGAATTTTCGATATAATTATGGATTTGTCCGATTATCACTTACCTATTTATATTACTGAAAACGGTTTAGCTTCTACAAATGACGACCGGCGTGTCAGGTTTTTATTAAATTATTTAAAAGAAATTTACCATGCAATTCAGACCGGAGCAGATGTGAGAGGATATTTTCATTGGAGTTTAGTTGATAATCTTGAGTTGGCTGATGGATTTACTCCGAGATTTGGGCTAGTTGAGATTGATTATGAGTCGCTTCGCGCCTCTTCTGCTTCGCAGAATAAAACTCAATCCAGAAAACCCAGACCATCCTCGTATGTTTACAAAGAAATTATAAAACATAACGGAATTCCGCATGATTTATTAAAACTTTTAGGCCATGGAATAAAAGTTGAAGATGTTTTGAAGGAGGATATTGAGGAATAATGAATTTTTTGCCCATTGCTATCATAGCTTACGGATTAAGCGGTATAACCGCAGTAATTGATAAAATTCTTCTCAAAAAATCCATCCCTGCTCCCCTGACTTATGTTTTTTATATAAGCATGATGGGCATGATTTTGGTTTTGTTTCTAATTCCTTTTGGTTTAATATTTAATTTTCAATCCGCGCTTTTTGCAATCCTTTCCGGGATTTTGGGAAATTTTGCCTTTTTAACATATTTTCAGGCTCTTAAAAAAGGAGAGGCATCAATTGTTGCACCAGTTGTAGGCGGGGCAAATCCCCTGTTTACTCTACTTTTGGGAAGCATATTCTTAGGTCAAATTCTTACACCTATGCAGCTTTTAGCATTTTTCTTACTAATACTTGGCGCAGTAATTTTAACTCACAGTCTTTGGGCAAAGAAACTCAAAATAAACCACCAGTTGTTTCTTATGATATTATCCGGATTTCTTTTTGCTTTTGCCTATCTCATGCTCCGAGAAGCTTTTGTTTCCAGTAACTTTATAACAGGTCTTATTATATCAAGACTTACAGGCGGCTTTTTAGTTTTACCTCTTATTTTTTACCCGGTTACAAGAAGTCAGATTTTTTCCGGGAGTTTAACAAAACATGATTTTATGAATAAAACTTCATTTTTGATGCTGATTGGTCAGGGCTTTGGTGCAGGCTCAGGATTTTTAATTGCATATGCTGTTTCCTTAACTACACCGGCTCTTGTAAATTCAATGTTTGGCTTTCAATACCTTGTAATTCTGATTACTGCATTATTTTTAGCCCATGAACACAGAAGTACGCTTTTAGATGAAACACTTACAAAATTAGTACTTCTTCAAAAAGTAATAGGGGCAGGTTTTTTAAGTTTGGGAGTATATTTATTAAGTAAGTAGAGTCACACTATGAGAAAACATATCCATCACATTCATATAATAATGCTTATAGCGCTACTTACTTTTACAGTTATTTTGCTCGCCGGTAATATATTAATTGAAAAATCTTATCTGGCAAAACCCGTTTTTTGGGGTGTATCTTTTTCTCCGGATTATGCTGCGGCGCTCGAACTTGACCCCAAACAAACCTTTGAATCTATTTTAGACCTTGGTGTTAAAAATTTCCGGCTATCTGCTTACTGGGATCAAATAGAACCTGAAAGAGATCATTTTGAATTCAATGACCTAGATTATTATATAAAACAGGCAAAAAAACACAACTCAAAGGTTATTTTAGCAGTTGGTTATAAACTTCCCAGATGGCCGGAATGCAGGGCTCCTCATTGGTTAAAAACAAACGAATTAAGAGAACGCCAACTTATAATGGTCAGGAGGACAATCGAATACTACAATGAAGATACAACAATTTCCGCATTCCAAATTGAAAATGAACCACTTCTTCCTTTCGGGAACTGCCCTCCTGTTGATAGAAAATTTCTGCATGAAGAAATTAATATGGTAAAATCCATATCCAAGAAACCCGTTATCATTACAGACGGAGGTGAATTCCGTCCCTGGAGAACTCCTATGATGCTTTCTGACATTTTTGGTACAACACTTTATAGAAAAGTCTATAGTAGACGATTTGGTGACTTTTATTACCCAATTCCTCCGTGGGCTTACAGAGTCAAGTCTGACTTGGTCAAAAAAGTATTTGCACCTGAAAACCAAAAAACAATTATTTCTGAGCTTCAGGCAGAAGTTTGGGCAGGTACTGACGTTAAAAATATTCCAATTTCAGACCAAATTGACAGATTTTCATTAGATGAACTCAAAAATAATATCCACTTTGCAAGAAAAAGCGGGTTTGATGAAATTTATCTTTGGGGAATTGAATGGTGGTATTATCTTGCCAAAAACGGTCATCCTGAATATTTAGAATATGCTAAGGGGTTATTCTAAAACTCATGTTGACCATATCTGACTATCTTTGATACATAAAGTGCTACTTTTCACGCACAAAAATTTCCAATATAATCATTTTAGAGCCTGTAATTATTATTCCTTGCGGTTTTTTATTAATCTAGAATACTTGTCCTGAGCGAACAAAGTGAGCCGAAGGATGCCCAAGGGAAGACGGAAAAGCCATTCTAAAAGATCTCTAATCTACAACGCTTATCTTTTGGTAATTTTTATCCTTATTAAAATCGGCAGAATTCCCATATCGATAGTTTATCAATTATGGTTTATTGATTATCGTTTAAAGAAGGCGCGGCTTCTCAAATTATCATATTCCATAATCCATATTCAATATTCCAGCCTGCCATATATTCCTAAAAGGAATTTGATTCTAATTTCAGCTCTATTAGTTTTTTTTGCTTATACACTATTACTTATCCAATTTTCCAGTCTAATCCCCTCTCCGTCAAAGCTCTCAGAAACTACCCACCCTCTTACTACTGAATTTTACGACAGAAATGGAATACTTTTATACAGGCTTTACGAAGGCAGAAACAGAACCCTTGTCAACCTTTCCGATTTACCCCTGGATTTAATCCGTGCCACCGTTGCAGCAGAAGATAAAAATTTTTACAAACATTTTGGAATTGATTTAGAGGCTATAACAAGAGCTGTTTATCATAATCTCAAATATGATGATCTTCAAGGCGCATCCACAATTACCCAGCAGCTTGTAAAAACAAGTCTGCTTACTCCTGAGAAAACATACTCCAGAAAAATTAAGGAGATCATACTTTCGCTTATGACCGAAAGGATTTATTCCAAAGACGAAATCTTACAAATGTATTTCAACGAAGCACCATACGGAGGACCAGCCTGGGGAATTGAAACAGCAGCTTTAACTTATTTCGGAAAACATGCAAAGGAGTTAAACTTATCAGAATCTGCTTACCTCGCAGGGCTGCCTGCTTCACCCACCATCTTTTCCCCATACGGCACGAATCCAAATCTCGCAATAATCCGCAAGAATTTTATTCTTGACAGGATGGTTGAGGAAAATTATATAACTTTCGAACAATCTAAATCTGCTAAATCTGAACAGCTGAATATAAAACCACCAATAGCCAATATCGAGGCTCCTCATTTCGTAATGTATATTAAAGATTTACTTTCCAGAAAATACGGTGCAAAGTTCGTATCACAGGGAGGATTAAAAATATATACAACATTGGATTTAAATTTGCAGGAAAAAATCCAGGAAATTGTATCTGAAGAAGTTGAAAAACTTAAAAATTTGAATGTTCAAAACGGCGCAGCAATGCTTACAGATGCAAAAACCGGTCAGATATTAGCCATGATTGGATCAAAAGACTATTATAATAGTAAGTTTGGAAACTTTAATGCAGCTCTGTCTCTTCGCCAGCCCGGTTCTTCGATAAAAGTTGTAACATATCTGGAAGCTTTTAAGCAGGGTTTTACTCCCGGAAATACAATTCTTGACAGTCCTGTAAGTTTTCCTGATGGGGATAAAAAATACTCACCTGTAAATTATGACGGAAGGTTTCATGGTCCAGTATCAATTAGAACAGCACTGGGATCCTCTTACAATATACCTGCCGTAAAAATGCTTGCAACTGTGGGTCTTGAAAATATGATTCAAACTGCAGAATCCTTAGGGATTTCTACATTTCAGGATATTAACAGATATGGATTTTCTTTAACCCTTGGCGGCGGTGAAGTTAAAATGATTGATATGATGTCTGTATACGGCGTTTTATCACAAAATGGAGAAAAAAATTACCCGACAGGAATTTTAAAAATTACTGACTCCTCAGGAAATATAATTGAGGAATACCAAAAAACTGGAAAAAAAGTTATCCAGCCGGAAATTGCCTACCTTATTACTTCAATTCTTTCTGATAACGGCGCCCGTGCTCCGGCTTTCGGCTACAATTCGCTATTAAATATCCCGAGCCACAGCGTTGCAGTAAAAACCGGCACTTCTGATAATAAACGAGATAACTGGACGTTTAGTTATACCCCGGAGTTCGTTGTCGGGGTTTGGGTTGGAAACAATGATAACTCCCCTATGAATCCATCTCTTACTTCTGGTACTACAGGTGCTGCACCGATTTGGAATAAAATAATGACCTATATTTTAAAAAATAACGAACCCATAGCTTTTGAAAGACCTGAGGGAATAGTTGAGGTCAAAGTTGATGGAAGAAACGATCTTGCAATTTCAGGAAATGCGCCAAAAAGGCTGGTTAAAATAAAAAGAGAGGAGGATAAATTAATATTTGCTGACCAATTCTCAAGTTTTGCCACCAGCCCTGCCTTACTTTTGGGGGTAACTAACTAATATTCATAGTGTAATACTAATTATCTTATCCTGCTTAATTTCCAGCGTTGAACGCTCAACCCTTGATATTAGTAAATTTATCTGATATACTTGACAAGATGGGTCTAAAAATAGACCCTTTTTTTGATGAATAAAATTGTTAGCTTCTTAAAAGAAGCATATGCAGAGCTTAGTAAAGTGGTCTGGCCGACAAGGGAACAAACCATACGCTACTCTTTTTTAGTTATAGTTGTAGCTTTAGTTGTAGGACTTATTCTTGGAGGGCTGGATTATGGTCTAACCCTTTTGCAGAATTATATACTTAAAAATTATGGACGATAATATAAAAAATGACGATGGAGCAAAATGGTATGTTGTTCATACCTATTCCGGCCACGAAAATAAAGTTGCTGCACAACTCAAACAAAGAATTGAATCTGAACACCTTCAGGATAAAATTGTTGATATTTTAGTCCCGGTTCAGGATAAAATTGAGATTCGAGGCGGCAAAAAAACAGAAATTAAAGAAAAAATATTCCCGGGATATATTTTAGTTAAAATGATTTTAGATGATATCAGCTGGCTTGCAGTTAGAACCACCCAGGGAGTAACTTCTTTCGTAGGCATGGGAAATAAACCAACTCCTATTTCAGAGAAGGAAGTAGAAACAATCGTAAATTTCACAAAAATTGCGCAGCCAACCTTTAAACAAATATTTGCGCCTGATGACACTGTAAAAATAGTTGACGGACCATTTGCGGAATTTATAGGAAAAGTAGACAGTGTGGACGAGGAAAAGGGGAAAGTAAGGGTGCTGGTATCAATATTCGGGCGGGAAACACCAGTGGAGCTGGACTTTTTGCAGATACAGAAGATATAATCTACCCTGTCATCCTGAGCAAAGCGAAGGATCTCAAGATTAATCTAGAGATTCCTCACTTCGTTCGGAATGACAATGCAACATTATGGCAACAAAAAAAGTAAAGACATACATTAAACTAAATGTTCCGGCAGGCTCTGCTACTGCTGCTCCTCCAGTGGGACCAGCTTTGGGTCAGCATGGCCTTCCTATTATGGAATTTGTTAAAGCTTTTAATGAAAAAACTAAAGATAAGCAGGGAAATATTTTACCTGTTGTTATAACAGTATATGAGGATCGGACTTTTAGTTTTATTACAAAAGAACCTCCTGTTGCAGAAATGATTAAAAAAACTCTGAATCTGCAAAAAGGATCCGGAAAAGCCTTAAAAGAACCTGTCGGAAGCTTAACTGCAGCTCAAATAAAAGCTATTGCTGAAGCAAAACTCCCTGATTTGAATGCGCATACAGTTGAAGCTGCAGCTAAAATCGTAGAGGGAACAGCCAGAAGTATGGGGGTAAAAATTGGGTAGACCAAGAGTAAAAATCATTGATGATAGCCAGGAAGAGACTGTAGTCAAAAATAAGTTAAAACGTCATCCCGAACTCGTTTCGGGATCTGAAAAGATGCTGAAACCCTTCGATAAAACTCAGGGTAAACAAGTTCAGCATGACAATGGGAAAAAAGAAGAAGATTCTTTAGTTGCAAAACTGAAGGAAGAGATGGGGATTGAGGAAAAGCCACAACCAGCTGACACCTCGGAGGGTCCTGCACGAAGTGCGGACGGGTCTCCAGTGGAGACCCCGGGGAAACCCGAGGTTACCACTGTAGACACCTCCGAGGTGAGCGAAGGAGAAAAGCTTGCAGAACCTGCAATCGAACGGATAAAAAAAACCCGCAAACCAGGCAAAGCCAAACCCCGAAGCAAAAAATACCTCGAAGCCATAAAAGACCTTGACAGATCTAAATTCTATCCCCTGACCGAAGCAGTTGATTTGGTTAAAAAGGTGTCTTATTCAAAATTTGACGGAACCTTAGAAGCACATATAAATACTCATACCACAGGAATCCGTGGTTTAATCTCCCTTCCCTATGCCTCCGGTAAAAAAATTCGCATTCTTGCCTTCGGAAAAGGCGCTGAGGAGTCAGGCGCAGATATTTTCGGCGATGATTCTACTTTAGATAATATCTCAAAAGGTAAAATAGAATTCGATATATTAATTACAACTCCTGACTGGATGCCAAAGATGGCTAAACTAGCAAAAATTCTGGGTCCAAAGGGACTTATGCCAAATCCTAAAAACGGAACAATAACTGAAGATTTAATAAAATCCGTAGAAAGCTTCCAGGGAGGTAAAACAGAATACAAAACCGAACCAAAAGTTCCAGTTATTCATCTTGCGTTTGGAAAATTAACTCAACCAAATGAAGAGTTGGAAGCAAATATAAAAACACTTTACCAGATTTTAGGCAAATCAAGAATTTCAAAAATTACTCTATCCCCAACAATGGGACCAGGCGTTAAACTTGATTTATCAAGCATATGATATAATTGTATTATGAATGAAGGAGAAAATATGGATAAGGAAACTATAACAAGAAGGGGCTTTTTAGAAAAAGTCCGGGATACAGTTGGCGGACTAATAGGATTGGCGATTTTACCAAAAACGAGCATAGATAATCCGGTAACTGCTGAACAACAGATTACAAAATTGGAGGAATATAACGAGGCGATTCGGAACCTCCCGTCTGAAGTTACCCCCGCATCAACTGAGCAGGCTGTAAAACTTGCACAAGATCGCCGGAGCGTACTTTTCAATCTCATGGAAACAGATGTCAATGCGGCAAGAGAGGTACTTGATGCGGGGAGCGAAATAAGAACAATGCTGCTTAACCATCTTCAAGAAAGCATGCAGGAAGAAATTGCATCCTTTGTGGAACAGGAAATACATGACTGGCAAGGTAGTTGGGGTGAGATCCAACCTGCTACAAGATCAAGAGTGGGTTATTCTTTTGGCAATGACGAGGGTAACTTCGCGTTATATACCGACCAAAGACTGGAACGGATTGCACCTCCACAAGGTAATATTGGAGGAGATATTGTCATTGAGAACGGGTATCGATTGCAAAGAGGAATACTTGCCGGCGAAAACGCCATAAAACCAGCGCCTCAAGCCAGATAATCAAAAATTTCGTCCCTTTTAGGGTATCCCCAAAACAAGAACAGGAGTTGAAGAATTTGTTCTTGACTCACGAAAGAAACATGATAAAATAATTGTACTATGGCAAACGCAGTTGCTGTCAATGCAAAGCAAGTTAACATCATCATTTCACGCCTAGATAAAGTGGCAAAGGATATTGCGGAACTTAAAGAAAAACTCTTTGAACAAGAACCTCCGTATGGTTCAGATGCCTGGTGGGAGTGGTCGATTAAAAAAGGCGAAGAGGATATAAAAGCTGGGAGATATACTACCATTAGAAATAAGAAAGAGCTCAAGGCATTTTTTGACAATCTATGAACGTAGATATTTCTGATAGAGCAAAACAGCAAATCAGAAAGTTACCTCTCGCTATCAGAAAAAAGACCTTCAAAAGCTTCTCGCTGCTTCAGAACAATTATCGCCATCCCTCATTATCGCTTCATATTTTTGATCAAAGGAGAAACTATTACAATTGTTACTGCTGGTCTTCATGATGAAGGATTAGGAAAGAAGTAACTTCTTTGCAAGGTCTCTGAGTTCGCAAGACGTCCCCCTGGGGGACTAAATCAATGGTATCTTATTTGGAACAGCTCTTTTCCCATATGAAGATGGGATAAAGCCGATTGCAAAGAGGAATTCTTGCCGGCGAAAATGCAATTAAAGCGGCACCACAAGAGAGATAATCCAGATTATGGAAAACCAATCACGTTTACAGGTTGTGTTGTACTGTGAGGTTGTTTAGTTGTACCATTGCCTAGTTGACCATACGTATTACTCCCCCAACACATAATGCCGCCTGTTGAAAGTGACGTACACCCCTCGTCTGAATCAGCCACAGTGCTCACAGATACTGCACCACTGATTCCCGAAACGGTTGTCGGCGTTGAACCCCATTGTCGGTTCAAGCATTTTACCGTACCATCTGTTAATACGAAACAATTTGTTAATCCCGTACTCATCCTTGATACATTACTTAAACCTGCTATATCAACCGGTGCCGATGGGCCGCTTCCCCAACATTTAACGCCACCCGTTGTTAATACTGCACAATTTCCAGCCACAGCCAGGGCATTGTCAATACCAAGGACTTGCACTGGCGTGGCACTGTTGGTGATATTCCCCCAACACCAAACATGATGGTCAGAAGTTACAGCACAGTTGTAGTATGTCCCCGCGCTCACATAAATTACATTGCTCAAACCTGAAACGCTGACAGGAGAAGTAGCGCAAGGGATTTGGTCACCAAAAATATTGGTGCAAATATTAGGGAACCCAAATACGCCTGATGATGGATCGTCGGATCCCCAGCATTTAACCTCTCCTGTGGC
>MFDK01000031.1 GCA_001776865.1 Candidatus Daviesbacteria bacterium RIFCSPLOWO2_01_FULL_37_10
TTACAAAATCGCGAAGATGTTACTATAAGGGCTGTTTTTTCAAATGAACTAGAAAGTCAGGATATTTTTAAAAACCCCAGAAAATTTATAGATGACGCAGCACTGCAATGGTTAAATGTCAGGATATATAAAGTAAAAAGGGAAGAAGCTTTAGATAAACCCCGATCCTGGATGAAAAGTTTGGATTCTGTATTTGTCAAAACAGATGACAGGGATAAGTTAATTGAAAGATTGTTCCAGAAAGTGGGTTTACTCTCTGGAAAAGTAAATAATTCTTTAAGGGACTATGGGTATGGAATTTTTACTGAATCGTTACACCCTTTAAAGAATTACCTTCGAACATTGCCTGGTCAGTGGAGATTGGGGGTGGAGGCTTATGTTGCATTGGACATAATCTGCGATTTATATGGTTATGATTCTAATAAATTAGAGGGTTTAGGATTACTTCTATGTAAAATTGATGAAAATCCAAATTTTAAGGATATAAAGGGACACCTTAAAATACGAGCCTTAATGGAAGTTTTAAATAATTGGTATAGGCAAAGAAAACCGATATCACCTGAGTAATTTTGCAAAAGCTATTGAAGTATTACGCATACGCCCCATAGTTTGATTTTGAATCACTTTTGTGCTACAATTTATGAATGAAAGAAGGAGAAACACCACCTTTAAACAGGAGCCAGAAAAGACTTATTGAGAGAATACAAAGAACTAATGCAGCAAAAAGAATTAAAAAGGGTAATTCAGATCGTTCTAGAAAAATCATACATTTAAAACCGATAGATGACCTGATTGATGAGGATGGCGATATTGAGTTTTATTCTGAGGAAAAAGACAATTACAATCAATCATTAAGACAGCTTAGGTTTGGATGCCAGTTTTATATGATTTTTAAAAATACAGGTGTGAGTGAAGAAACTTTGAGGAATAATGCAATTCTTTCTGGTACCGAAGGATACAATCAATTAGATTTTTTTTCAACATTATCGCGAGAGGTCAGCAGAAAAAAATTTCTATCAAGCTTCGCAGTATTAAATAATTTAGCTGCACAAATGAGAACAGGAAAAAGATTTATTCCTGATGATGTTGAAGTTTGGTCTGAACTGTTAAGGGATAGGGACATACCTCTTCTTGATTTATATAATGAAGCAATTCGTTCAAGGAAGGAAACAGTTGAGTTGCTTCAGCTGCAAATTGACTGGCTGAAAGATCGTGAAATCACTGGAACTGCAGAAATTGGCGACTTAGTTGAAGAAGAAAATACTCATGAAATTTCCCCTATTGTAGCTCCCCCATTTTCGCTTAAGCATTGGGATTTAAAGTTAACAACAAGAAATTGGTCTTCTGCCAGGCAGCACTTAATTGAGATCCCAACTGGTTCGATGAATGAAGCTTTAGAGTCTATCAAGTTAAATTTACGTGGAGAAATAATGATTAAACCCAAGAGTGTTTTAAATGCTTTGGAGTTTTTCTTAAGTCAGAGTGTGCTTCAAAGAGCAATGGCAGCAAGGTTAAAATATGTTCCAGAACATATGCGTGAATGGATTAAAATAAAAAGAGGCAGGGATAGAATATTGCTTTTAGTGCCCGAAGAAGGTCAAGCTATTTTTTTCGCAGGAAACAGGGACGAAATCTACAGAAATATTTGACAAATGGGTTAATATAATATATGCTAGATATTAGCTAAATATATGAAAATGCAAAGAGTACAAAAATTAATTACTTTTTCTCCACATCTTTATACCTTACTTGAAAGTAAAGCGGAGCAGTTGGGTATTTCTTTTCCAGAATATATCAGGTTACTAGCTGTTTCTGATGTAAGAAAAGAAGTTGAAGAAATACCTATAGTAGATGAGGAAACAGAGAGGCAAATTGGTAAAAGTTTACAAGCACTTAAAGAGGGTAAATATACTGATATCAGAACCGAGGAAGAGCTTGATGTTTATCTCAAAAGCATCTAATGTATGTACACTCTTCGTTTGCTTAAACCGTTTAATCCCACTTATGAAGCGTTAGTAGAAGGAAACCAGGAAAAAGAGAAAAGAACAAGGAAAGCTTTAAACCTCTTGCGCATGAACCCGTTTTTATCTTTCACTTAAAAGTCATAAAGTTGCAACTAGAAACTTTGGGCTACGGTGGAGCAGCTGGATTACAGGAAATTTACGCATCATTTGGGATTTTGATGAAAAGAAACAACTGATTATTTTACTTCTGGCAATAACTGAACATTCCGGAAAACATAAACAGTATAAGTAAATAGGATTTTCTAATAAGAGTATTACAAAAGCTAATTGACCACTTGTATTTTAGAATTAAGTGAGATATTATTTCTCTGCTGCCAAAAGGCAGTTTTATTATGGAAAAAGAGGTATTGGATTATTTATCACCTGATGAAGCGGAAACTATAGAGTATTTTGCCTGCGATTTGCCTCCACTTATAAAAAGAAACCCAAGACTTAAGGAAGTAGATTTGGTTATTGAAGGAGGTCCGGGTACAAACAGGACAATGGTTCATATGATGAGATTTGTATTTCCAGAGGCACTTTACATTGGTATTGATGCATCCCCGTCACACGGAGCAGGAAGACCATGGGGTTATAAATCAGTTGATGTAGAAAATATACAAAGGATACTTACTGCAAATGAGCTCCCATCTCTACAGATGGAAAGAGCTATGATTAAAGGAAGTTGTAAAGACTTCGACCTTATAAGAGATATTGCACAAAAAACTGGAAGGAGTGTTCCTCTTTTTGCAACCTATGAAGCACTTTATTCATTAATGCATAACCGCGAGCTAAACTCATATGAGAAAAAGCACTCAGATATAGAAGTAGTGACTATTGATGATTTAGTTTCTTTTGATAATCCATTTGTTGCACAGTTGCATGTACCATGTCATAAGGAACTGGAAGCAAAGGCAAAACAAGCTGGGTGGATTACTGATAAGTTTGATATTGGGTTATTACTTTTAAGAAAATAAATGGCTAGACTTTCAGAAAAAGAAGCAAGTAATTGGGTAAAGATTTCGTGATAATATATTGTTTAGTATTATCTGCTTACTGCTGGTATATTGGCTGGAGGCTAATAAAAAATGATAGAGCTTAGTAATAACTGGACACAATTTGTTATTTATCTTGTTTCTATAGGTATTGGCATCGTGCTATTTGGTTCTTATCTCTTGAGTAAAAAAGGCAGATAAGGAAAGTTAATTCTTCTTTATTCTAAGTGGTTATTTAAATTTATCTAGGAAATTTCTGGCATGGACCACAGCAGATGGGGTATTTCTTTGTATTATTGCTCCTTGTACGCTCAGAGGATTGTCGGGTAATTTTCTATAACGAATTGTGCCCTCCATAGGTCTTTCTGTTCTTGGGTAAAGCCAGGTGGAAAGAAAAACCTGTTCCTTATAATCTGCACCTAAGTGGGTTAAAACTAACCGTTCGCTCCTCCAAGAAGTTTCATAACAAAATTCGAAAATACCTTTTTCACTGATATAAAAATCAAACATGTTTGGAATAGTAGGAGTTCTAAAATATTCAGTTACGAGCTTTTTTCGGAACTCTCGTACTTCGGATAAAAAATCTCTATATAATTCTATTACTTCTGTAACATTTTCTACCAGCTCACTTTGAGTAAGTTTGGGTTCTGAAACTAAAGATGGTAATGATTTCAGTATTTGCCTGGCTTTTAAGAGATTAATAATGTTATTACCACTCATATTAATCGGAAAACCATTTTTATCAAAACGACAATACCGTACATAATTGTCTCTTGTGTCCTCAACATCTATGGTAAATTGTTCAGAAAAAGACACAGATGCGGAATGGCCATCGTCTGTTAATGGCGTTTTATTGATCATAAGAGATTTAAAGCCTTTCTGATTTGCATATTCGCTATACTCAACTTCATAGTTTGAATCCTGGAGTTTGAAATTAGAAGTAACACGATCATAAGAATCATAATGTGGTTTTTCAGCTAGTTGATATTCTGGTAGATTCTGTAATCTATCTAGAAATGATCTAAGCAGCTTTGGGATTTCATATTTGCGTTGTCTGTCAGAAAGCTTAAGTGCTTCTTTTGACGCATCACGTTTTTCGTTATCTGATTCTTTCATATCTGTGGATAGTACAGCGGTTTAATAAAATGTCAATACATTTATACTCATTTCCTGGTTTGCTTAATAATTAGCCTCATGCTATAATTATTTATGTCGTATAAAAAATAATACAATATGGATGTTTTGAACTCACTTAAACAAATAGGACTTGAGGAAAAGGAAGCAAAAATATATTTGTTCCTGCTTTCTGATGGTCCTTCAACGCCCACTGAGATTGCCAATGCAACAGGAATTAAACGACCCAACGTCTATGGATATGTTCAAAATCTTGAAAAGCAAGGTTTAATTCATTATCAACTAATCAATAAAAGAAAACTTATTGCTCCCTCTTCCCCCACTAAAATTACAGAATTAATCGAGGAAAAACTTACTCTGGCAAAACAAGTAATCCCAAACTTGGTTATGAGTCACGGAGGTTTTCAATCAAATATTACCTTTTACAAAGGCAAAAAAGCCATGCAGGAACTGTTTAAAGATGCGCTTACATGTAACGGCAAAGAGATTTGGTATCAGTGGTCCCCTATTGATATGGATAAGATTTTAGATAAAAAAGTGATAGAAGAGTTTATTAAAAAGCGTCTGAAAAGTGGGATAAAAATTAGGTCTTTAAGACCTGCCGAAAAAGAAAGTTTTTATCAAAGTGAAACTAATGATACTCTTGGTAGACAAATGACGGGAGTGGCATATGTAGATCCTCGATACTCATTTTCACTCTCGTATGCCATATATGATGATAAAGTAGCATTTTATTCTTCAAAAAATGAAGCTTACGGATTTCTGGTAGAAAGTAAGGAATTTGCAGAAGTTCAAAGAATGCTTTACGAAATTGCCTGGAACAATAGTGGAAAATTAAATCAAAACTAGAAAATTCATCTACTTAAGGAAGGCAATATACACAAGTAGAAATGCTATTGCCAAAAGTGTAAAGGCAATAATAGCCTTAAGATTTATATCCTCAATGCTGACTTTACTATTTACCCCGTTTACAATATTACTCATTTTAGTAGGACTCCCAGTATATATGCCAATATACCACAAAGGACATTACCAGTCAATAAAATTTTATTCATTTTTGGTGATTTAGTTGTCATCGGCAAAATTAAAGCTGCACCAAACCAGCCAGCTGATAAGTTTATGAAAAGTTCAGAAAGTCCCTGTAACCAAACTGACATTTTGCAAGTATAGCATAGCTCATGTTAACTTTTTTTTTCTTCCTGATTTGGAAGGATTTTAAGGGGGTCAAGGATATCCGGAAATTCTCCTTTTAGCCTTTCCACGAGTTTTGTAGCAAATGTTGTATTTGCTTTTTGGATCTGATTTATTAAAGACTGTTCAATATACCCTGTATTTATCCTTTTTAGCATATCTTCCAGTTCAGCATCTTTTTC
>MFDK01000032.1:0-498 GCA_001776865.1 Candidatus Daviesbacteria bacterium RIFCSPLOWO2_01_FULL_37_10
ATCCAAAATTGGCACAAATTATACCGGCACATTGGTCATTATTGTTGATAGTATCTTTACCCAAAACTTTTTTGACATTGCCGCTAAAATCTAAAAGCACAAGCCTGCTGTGACCACAACCCTCATCTTGCACCCAGATTCCGGTGCCTCCAGGATCTATTTCTATTCCGGTTGGACAAAGATTCGATCCGAAAGTTGAGGCCGCTGCCATGCCGGTGGTAAAGGGAGGTCTAAAAACTAATATACGGGCATTCCCGCCATCCACCACATATAGGTTCCCTTGCGAGTCAAATCGAACACCGGATGGGTATGAAAATTTATCCAGGCTTGTGCCGCCGGCGCTTCTGTCTGAGAAAGAGGTCGTCCCTAAAACCAAATCAGCGGTTTTCGAACCGGCAGGAAAACGAAGCACGCGGTGATTTCGGGAATCCGCTATCCAGAGATTGCCGGAGCCATCAAGTGCTGCTCCTCCGGCCGTCCAAAGACAAAGAGAATTGG
>MFDK01000032.1:531-5929 GCA_001776865.1 Candidatus Daviesbacteria bacterium RIFCSPLOWO2_01_FULL_37_10
ATTGTTTTTGATATCAGGTACGTATAAATTACCTGCTGAGTCGACGAACATATTAGTATACACAATATTTTCAGTGATACTTGCTTGGTCTTCACGAATTCCGCATAAAGTTGAGGCCGATGCAGGAGCCCTGTACAAAACAGCCGGGAAATTAGCTGTTCCTAATTTATCTGGAGAGAAGTTTTGAAAATTACCATCTCCGTTACAGGCAGAATTACCGGTTGCTGATGGCTGGCCTATTACAATATCTGCATTACAGGGGGAAGTTTGCCCATAACATTTTGCCAAATCTATTCCTAGAATTCGACTATTTCCCCCATCATATACATATAGCCTTCCCGATGAAACACTTCTGTCAACAATAGCACCTCCGCCGAATGTTAGGTGAAGTTTGTAAGGAACTACTTCAAATGGTGTAATCATACCGAAATCCGGTTGACCAATAATCGTATCTGCCCAAAGATCTCCTGATTCTCCCCTTACACTGGCAGCCTGAGATGGAGGTTTAGGGAAAAGTTGGTTAAATAGTGTATCTCTAAAATCAAAGGTGTTTGAGATAAGTAAAAATCCCAGTATCCCAACTGCAGCCAGAAGGATTAATATTGGTAAGGCCCCACCTTGGGACGTACCATTCAGTACATCCTTTTGAAACATACCATCCGGTATATCTCTTCGAGAATTAAACTTTTTTGACATTAATTAAGTATTGCCCTATACTATAAAAGAAGTCAACTAGCAAATATGCTATAATCCTTCTAGGATTAGGAATAATTATGCAACAAATATCAAATCAATCAGCCTTTTCTTTTATGAAAACTCAGCCCCTTATTGGCATTGAGATAGATGAAAATGGTCAAACAAAAACCTATTATTTTACTGATGAGAAAGAGGCCGATAGAGCCCTATCTAAAACTAGAGGGGATATTTTAAGTCTAGCCGGTGTCTGGAGTAATCTGGATTGGAAAGAAGTTGTTGATTCACTGGACAAAATTAGACATGAAAGTCACCCCTCCCAGGCTATTAATCTATGAGGTTCTATTTACTTGACAGCAGTTTTTTAGCAGCTTTTTTAAATGGCCGTGATTTTGCAGTTAACTTGATTACTCCCTGGATAGAAAAACACCAGGTAGCCACTAGTATTTTGTGTTATGGTGAAGTCATAGAATATTTAAAATCACAACCTGATTTTAAAGAACATCAAACACAATTAAAACAGCTACTCAGAGAGGTCTATCCCTATTTCCTAACATTTTCCATCTTAGAAAGATATGCAGAGATTAGACGTAAACTCCGTCAACCTAAAAGCCCGGGTTTGATCGGAGATATTGATACTTTAATTGCAGCCACGGCAATTGAAAGAAATCTTACTTTAGTAACAGTTGATACAGATTATGATCGAGATATACCTGGATTGAAGCTAAAACTTATTCCTCGAAGCAACCTAAGCAAATAAAATTTCATCTGTTTTTGGTTCTGAATTGTCGGATAGAGGATGAGGTTTTCAAACTGTCAGTCAAAATTCCAATCTTCCTGGGGACAATGTATCTGCTGCCAATCTTGTCTGGCCATATCAACATGAAGATCAGAAGATCATAAGTTATATCCCGGGCTGATTTAGTTCCGATATTTTTTAGTGTAACAGTCCAAGTACCAGGTTCTTCTGTGAGTTGAATCCTCATGATAACATTCAGTTGATGGACGATCAGCCTTATAATTTTGGGTCAGTTGTAACCAGGTTGTATTTCCACCTTTACCAGCTGCCTCGGATGTAGGCTTGGGAAATAAAGTGGCAAACAAGTTATCCTTAAATTCAGCCGAAGAGGATATTAAAAGAAAGCCAATTACTCCTAAAGCTGCAGAAGAACCAGAACATGAGCAACACCTTTTTGGGACATTAACTAATTATATTCATATATGAATTACGGAAGTCAACCGGAATGATAATTTTCCAACATAATAACACTGCCATCTTTGATTTGTCCGTGAGCTTTTTGATCATCACTAATTAGTTTGCATACTTCATATTGGGCTAAGGCTAGAAAATAAGCATCATAAGAGGCCATATTATATTGTTCCATGAGTCTTGCTGCAATTTCCAATATAGGTAAAGAAACTTCTGTGATCATGATTGGAGATTTATATAACTCAGTTAATATTGAGTAGGAATCATCGGGAGATGAATTTTTACCCTTAATAAAAGCATTTAGCAATTCAAGAAATAGGATATCCGGTAAAATAATATTTATTTTCCCAGAACTCATGTCCTGCCAAATGAGTTTGGCTTGAGAAACATGAAGCTCTTTTGAATGGTGGAACCATTGCATTACAACCGAGGTATCTAAAACAAAACTAGGCATTTTAGAAGTGGGTATCTCTATCTTTTCTTAAAAATTCAGTTAATTTAATATCTTGTCTGCCAGTTCTACTAAAGGCTTCCATATCTGCATAAATTTGATCCCACTGTTTTTTGGTTAATTTCTTTTTTGGATGTTGTGGGTGAGATATATGTAATCTTTCGACACGGAAGCCGTCACTGATGGTGGTAACTTTAACCATCACTTCATCTTCTGCCCAGTTTAAAGCTTCCCTTATATCCAAGGGCACGGTTAATTGTCCCCGACCTCTAATTTTTGAAATAGTTTGAGTGTAATTCATACTTGTGAGAATATCATACTGATCGTACTCTGTCAATTATCGGTTTTTAGTCCTAAATTGTTGAACTCCGGAGGAAGTTTCCAAGCCTGCTGAATTTTTAGAAATAACTTTATAATAATACCTGGTTTGTTTGGTTAGTCCTATGATTGTAACTGAGTGGTTAGTGGTTAGGTTAGTGTCCTCTGTGGTTGATGTACCCAGGCTGGTGGTTAATCCATATTCCACCCTGGAGGTAGATGGAATATTAGTAGTCCATTTAACAGTAGCTGAGTTAGGTTGAGTAGTTGAGGAGATACTGGAGATTATTACAGTTTGGGATGAAGGGGTGGAGGTTGCAATTGGGGTTGGGGTAAGGCTTGGTGTTGGAGTAGGTGTAGATGTAGGTGTAGGTGTAGGTACTGGATTATTAATAGTTACTGTTATTAGGGATGACTCACCAGGGTTTAAAGCGCCGTCATAGGCTAAAGCTTTCAAGGTGTGGGTTCCATTAGGTACAACAGTGCTGTCACAAGATATCTGGAAATTGGTTAGGTTAGTTGTAGATTCTCCACACCATACCCCATCAAGTTTTAAAGTAACAGATGTTACCCCCACATTATCTGATGAGCTGCCGGTAACATTAAATGATCCTGAAACTGTTGATCCATCTGTTGGTGAAGTAATAGAGGTTGTGGGAGCAGTGGTATCAGGAACCGGATTATTCACAGTAACTGTAACACTACTGGAGGTACCAACATTACCGGCTGCATCATAGGCTTTGGTGGAAAGAATGTGAGAACCATTGGAAACTACAGTGGTATCCCAGGAAGTCAGATAAGAAGGAGTGTAATCTGTCGTAAAAAGTGTCCCGTCTGTATAGAATTCTACCTTGGTCACCCCCTCATTATCCCTTGTGGTATCATCAGTGGCAGAAGCTGTGATATCTATCGGACCTGAAACTGTTGTATCAGATGTTGGCGAAGTAAGAGAAACAGTTGGATTAGTAGTATCAGCAGCAGGGGTTGGGTATGGGGTGGGAGCTGGACATGAAACTATAGTAGGAGTGGTTGAGGCAGTTGAGGTCGTATTATTTGCTGTAAAAGTAGCTGAAGCAGTTCCAACATTGTTTGCCCGGTCATAGATTTTAACAGAAATATTGTGGGTACTATTAGTAAGAGTGGTTGTATCTAGTGAAGTACTAAAAGGAGGAAGGCAATCCCTGGAAATGAGATTGTCATCCAAATAGACTTCTCCGTAAATTACTTCACCTGAATTATCCGACTTGGCAATATAACTAACATTAACTGTTCCTGAGGCGGTATTATCTGGTCCGTTAACAACTTGAAAAAGGAAAACATCAGGTGGGGTTGTATCTACAATGGTTGTGCCTGTAGCAACTTCCAACGCCGCAGCCGCATTGATTCTTCCCCAACCGCTATACTGGTCCCAGCCGGGATCTATCATGTCCTGCGGTGTTTGAGTAATAATATCAACCACCTGCTGATTGGTAAGAGAAGGTTTGGCAGACATGATCAGGGCAGCCAGGGCAGAAACATGAGGAGTAGAGAATGATGTACCTGCTTGTGAAGCGTAACTGCCATTCCTTTCAGTAGTCATTACTCCAGTACCCGGAGCAAGAACGTCAAGGCCGGGACCAAAATTCGAATGATCAGCTTTATTATCATTACCATCTGTTGCACCCACAATAATCACATTTTCCGTATGAGTATAATCAACATAAATCCCGTCGTTACCTGCTGCGCATGCGGTAACCACACCTCTGCTCCAAGCGTAATTGACAGCATCTTGAATACCTTGATCCAGTTCTCCACAACCGCTAACGATTAAATTTGCGACTTTTACTCCATTATCCACAGCGAAAACCACAGCTTCCGCAATATCGCTTTGAGAACAGTATCCAAGATTGTTACAAGCCTTAAGCGGCATCACGGACGTATTCCAGCCCAAAGAGCCAACCCCTGTGCCGTTGTTTGTAAGCGCAGCAATTACCCCGCTTACCCTGGTTCCATGGGCGTTATCATCATCGGTAGATTCTGTATAAGAAACAAATGATTTTCCCGGTACAGATTTGCCAACAAGGTCTTCATGTCCCTCAAAAAGCCCTGTGTCTACTACTCCAACAACTATAGACGAACTTCCTTTTGTAATATCCCATGCTATAGGCATACCAATCCTTGGTAAACCAAATTGTCTGGTAAGATAATATGGATCATTAGGTATTGTTTCCTGAACTTCTAAAATACGGTTTGGTTCTGCATATTCAATAAAAGGATTGTGGCTGAGAGCTTGAATCACCTTACCCTTAGCCCTTTCCGGTACTTTGGCCACTATGACATCAATTTGCGGAATAGTATCTTTGGTAGTAATTCCATACCGTTTCATTACAGCATCTTTGGCTTTCTGATTTACCCCCGGTTTAAATTTAAGTAGGATTTCATCAGGGACGGAAGGGGCTTCAGGTTTGGCTGCTTCAGAGGCTGGTTTAGGGAAAAGTTGGTTAAAAAGTTGATCCCTAAAGCTGGCTGTATTGGAAATAAGTAGAAAACCAAGTATTCCTAAAGCAGCAAGTAGGATAAGTATAGGTAAAGCTCCACCCTGGGAATTCCAGCCAGAGGCTGATTGTCCTTTGGACAAAAACTTTTTAGTCATTAATTAATTATAGTCATAGACTAGTTGATAAAATCAAGATTCATTTTGCTCTGGGCTATATAACTCTTCATGAGTACCTAAGATGAAAAAGTAG
>MFDK01000033.1 GCA_001776865.1 Candidatus Daviesbacteria bacterium RIFCSPLOWO2_01_FULL_37_10
TTTTTAATCAAGATATGATTTAATTATACTGTTATGCATGAACGATTTGGTGATAAATCGGGTAAATATATCAGAAATCCTAAAGATTATTCAGGATCTGGGGAGGTTTACCAAACTGCTGGGCTAGTCGATCCCAGAAGTCCATATCTTATATTGAGGCAGGAAGTTCGAAGTTTACTATGGCTAGACGGTGGAATTCCAAGTAATCCTGGATGGGGTAATTGGGAAATTGTGAATGCTTTTAGAAGTAAAGCAGGTTTACTACCTTCTTCTGAACCTTGGGATGATGAATCGGATGAAAAAAATGACGAGTTTTTTGAATATAGATATCATTTGATTAGGGCAATTCGGGAGGCTGGTGTAGAAATCAAAGAGCCAATTTCGGAAGTAAATAATATAATTGAGGGGTTAGCATTACTCTTAAGAAAATAATTTTCAACGATGTAGTTTATTAGATTTTTTTGTTTTTCTATGCAAACTTTTTTAAAATACCTTGAAGAATATAACCACAATATCCAACCTGTCATAGATAAATTTTTTTCTGATCAAAAAAAAGAAGTAATAAAAATTGCACCAATTGCCGGAGCAATGATTGATGATTTTAAAGATTTTCTGGAAGGTGGAAAAAAACTTAGGGGTTGTGAGGTTTTACTGGGTTATGAAATGTTTGGCGGCAAAGACCATAAAACTGGTTTGCTGGCTTCACTGGTAATTGAAATAATTCACGCCTCGCTTCTTATTCATGATGATTTTATGGATCAGGATGACCTCCGCCGTGGAAAGCCCACCATGCACAAAAAATATTCAGCACACATATCCGGTGTGGATAAAGACACATTGGATATGGAACTAAAGGACAGGATGAATCATTACGGTGCCTCAATGGCCATAAATATTGGTGACGAAGGACTTTTTTTGGCCAGTTATCTTTTAAACAATTTGAATTTACCCCGGGATCGGCTTTCAAAAGCAACTCAATTCTTGAGCCTTTTTTTAATGGAAACAGGAATAGGGCAAGCTTTAGATATTTCATATAAAAAGAAAATTTTTTCCGAAGAGGATGTCTTACGTGTTCACAGGTATAAAACAGCCGAATATACTATTTCCGGACCAATTTCATTGGGAGCAATTTTGGCTGGAGCAGACGAAAAAAGTCTAAAAGCTATTAAAGATTTTGGAATTCCAATTGGCATAGCGTTTCAACTAAGAGATGATGAGTTGGGTATGTTTTCAACAGAAGAAGAATTAGGTAAGCCGGTGGATTCTGACATTAGGGAATCCAAGGTAACCATATTAATTGTTAAAGCATTCGAAAATGCAAAAGGTGAGGATTTAAAATTTTTAAAATATGCCTTTGGAAATCAAAATTTGTCGGAAAAGGATATGGAAAGGGTACGAAAAATAATCAGGAGCTCAAGTTCCCTGGATTATTCTAAAAGATTATCCGGGAAGTATGTGGATGATGGAAAAAAGTTTATACCAAAACTTACTCTGGATCCAAAATACCAAAACCTTCTTTCAGAACTTGCTGATTTTGCAACTGTGCGAAAGAATTAAATTATATCATCCCATAGTGTTTGATTTTTCTGTAAAAAATATGTTATGATATTTAAATATGGTCAAAAATTTGTATCCTCTAACGGAGGAAGAATTTGATAAAGAAATTGGAAGATTAACAAAAACATATAAGGATCAGGCTGATCAGCTTGAAAGAGCTTATTCTGAAAATGATCCAGTATCATGGCGAAAACATCCTCTTTCATCTCTAACTCCGCTTTTTTTATCTCATTTAACTACAAATTTGATAAGTCTTTCAAATGGAAGATCAATGAAACCTAGAATACTTGATTTAGGTTGCGGTGCGGGTGAGAAAACAGATAAATTACGATCTTTTTCTATCCATATAACAGGTGTAGATAATATTGATAAACCCCTGAAAGAAGCTAGAAAATTAGCCAGAAGGAGAATTTTGGATTCAACAATGAGAATTCTGAAAGCAGATATTTTAGACTTGCCTTTTAAAGATAAAACCTTTGATGGTGCCCACGATTATTTATCTTTCCTTCATATTGTCAGAGAAGATTGGCCAAAATATATTAGATCAGTACATCGGGTATTAAAAAAAGGAGCTCCACTCCTCATTGTAACTTTTTCCGGAAATGATATTGATTTTTATGGATATCCAATAAACAAAATTAATGAAAGAGGAATAATATTTTCAGATAAAAATTATAAGGGAGACAAGCAAAAGGTAGCTCACTTGATAAATTCTTATTTTTACTTTCCTAAAGAAAAAGAGGTTAGGTCAGAGTTTAAAAAAAACTTTGAAATTCTGGAAATGGTTGAAATCCTTCACCCTCTTCACAGTGAATCAGTGGATCATAAATATCGTAAACTCTGGCATATTCTTCTCAAAAAGCGTTAAAATTTATTTAATGGATACTGACTTTGTCTCTAGCGCCAAAGTTATCAACGCCCACAAAGATAATATTGACGAAATAATTTCTCATATCTTGCAAAATAAGCTGGTTGTAATCCCGTACGGTAAAAAAGAGAGAAGAGTTTTTGCCCTGGTTGGTTTAGCTAATGACGGTGTAGTTGATAGGATGAAGAAAATTAAGAGCAGGGAGGCGTCTCAAGGAGTTGCAATCTCTGGTATTCCTGATGTAGCTCCGTTTGTTGCCGAGCTTCATAAAACAAAAGCTTTAGTAAATTGTGCCCGACTTTTGAAAACCACACCTGTTAAATTGGTTCATCGAGCTTTTAATATAGGAGCAGTAGGGTTAATTCTAATTGCTCAAGATTGGTTACCAAAAGGTGCAACTATGGTAAATAGAGAAGGAGAGATAACAGTTTTGATTGCAGGAGAGGCAAGTAAAGAGGAATATGATATATTTCCTGTATTATATAGAAAACTTTTAACTCAGTACTACAAAGTTATGGTCGGTACTTCTGCTAATCTTCACGGGGAAGACACATATCATATTCTTCAACAAGAGGAGGCTTTGAGCAAACTAAGAAACCATATTGATGTTTTTGTCTATGATAACCTGAAAATTGGTAGGTTCCCCTTTTTTAAACATTTTACATCTACAACAATAATTGATTTAACTGGTAGCAAACCTGAGGTAGTGCGCTGGGGTAATATTCACCCAAACAGATTTAAAGCAATCTTCCCGGATCTGATTTTTGAACCAAAAAAATTGAAAGCTTATCAAGGGAGAGAAAAGCTGTACCATGTTTTATTAAAGAATATAAGCTCGAGAGTTCAAAAAATATTTCAATCAAGATAAAAGTGGAATATAATAATTTTAATGGATACAATATTATTAAGCATTCTTGTTGTACTTGGATTAATCCTGCTGTTTGATATTTATTTTCGTATCAGAACTAGATCAAGCAGCGAACAAACTAAAGTTTTAAATTTACTCCAAAAATTAAACGATATTATTTTGTCTTCTTTTACAAATGTTGAGGATGTAGCTCAAAAAGTTTCCGACGCTGTTGCATTTGACCTTGGTTTTCAAGTAGGAGTAATCTTGATGATTGATGAAAAAAAACAAATGCTAAGAAGAATTGCTATTTCCCGAACCGAAAGGGTTAAGGCAGCTGTGGCGAAATTGGGGTTTAACTTTAAAGGCTTAGAAACGCCTCTGAATACTATCGATAATATAGCAGTTCAAGTAGCGCATGATAGGGTGTCCCGGTCGACGAATTCACTTTATGAAGTGTTGAAACCTCATGTTACAGCAGGACAAGCAAGATACATACAAGATGTTGGTGATGTTGCTATATCACTCGTATTTCCTCTAACTTCCAGGAAAAAAACCATTGGTGTTATCATACTCAGCTTGCCGAAAAATGAATCAAAAGTGACTGATACGCGTAAAAAAATTATCGAAAGAGTTATTAAAGTAGTTGGTATCGCCCTGGATTCTGCCATACTTTATCAGGATGTTTTGATAACAGGAAGAGAACTGGAACAGGCTAATACAAAATTGAAGGAACTCGACAGCTTAAAAGATGAATTTGTGTCTGTAGCTTCACATGAACTTAGAACTCCTATGACTGCAATCCGTTCGTATGCCTGGATGGCGCTTCATAAATCTGATATTCCGCTTTCACAGAAACTAAAAAGGTACTTATATAGAACGCTAATTTCAACAGAGCGGCTTATTAATCTGGTTTCAGATATGTTAAACCTTTCAAGAATTGAGAGTGGAAAAATCGAAATAAGTCCGATACCCTTTAATTTTGCGGATCTTGTTAAAGAAATAGTAGAGGATGTTAACGCAAAAGCCCAGGAGAAAAAGCTAAAGATTTTAATTTTAGAACAAAAACTTCCCCAGGCTTTTGCAGATCCTGAGAAAGTTCAGCAAATCCTACTTAATTTAATAGGAAATGCTCTAAAATTTACATTCCCTGGAGGTATAATAACAATTAATTTTTTTACAGACGGCAAAGTAGTTGAGATTTCAATTAAAGATGACGGTCAGGGGATCTCACAAGAAGATATGGGAAAGCTTTTTAAGAAATTTGGAAGGCTTGATTCTTCGTATGAATCACTTTCCACTTCCGGTGGTACAGGACTCGGTCTTTATATTTCAAAAAATCTTGTTGAGCTAATGAACGGGAGGATTTGGGTAAATTCTGAAGGACTCGGAAAAGGATCAACTTTCTTCTTCTCACTCCCGGTTGCCTCAGCTCAAATTCTGGAAAATGCCGAGCAATTTCATATTAAATCAAAAGGAGAAGCAAAGGGACTTGAACCGGTTGCGATTTAGTGACTTAGTCGCTAGAGTCTAGAGTCAAGTATTTTTCTTCCTAGACTCTTGACTCTTGTCACTAGACACTCTAAGATTAAGCCATATGGATAACACCAAGAAAATATTAATTATTGAAGATGACCAGTTTTTAAGGGAGTTTTATCAGGAGCTTTTGCAAGCTGAAGGTTATGAAGTTGATGCAGCTCCGGATGGTGATATTGGTCTTATCAAAATAATTGCCGGCGGGTATAATTTAATACTTTTAGATATTATGCTTCCTAAAAAAGACGGGATGCAGATTTTGCGGGATCTGCGTGTTAAGCCCCCGTCCAAATTTAACGGTCCAATTGTAGTTTTAACCAATCTCGGGCAGGATGCTGTAATAAAGCAGTGTTTTGATCTGGGAGCAAACGGGTATTTAATAAAATCCGCAATGAACCCTGATCAGATTTTGGCGGAGATCAAAACATACCTTGATAAAAATGGCACGTAGCGTCATCCTGAATACACTCGCTACACTCAGAATGACAACGGGAATAAAAGTTATATTTGAGGATCAGTATATTTTGGTTTTGGAAAAACCCCCCGGGCTTGTAGTTGATAACTCTAAAACTCAAAAAGAAAATACTCTAGAAGAAATTTTAAGAAAAGAATTCGGAATAAATATTAATCGTGGAGGGATAGTTCACAGAATTGATAAAGATACATCGGGGCTTTTAGTTGTAGCAAAAACTGTGGAAGCTTTTGAAAACTTACAAGCTCAATTTAAAGACAGAACAGTTAAGAAGGAATATCTAGCTTTGGTTCATGGAAATATTGAGAAAGGGGGGATTGTTGAAGGGGCGATCGGGAGAAACCCTGGAAACAGAGAAAAGTTTACAGTAATGGAATCGGGAAAAGAGGCGGTAACGGAGTATGAACCGAAAAGCAAGTATCAAGTATCAAGTATCAAGTATCAGGTATGGTTTCCAGATTTTAATAAAATTCAGATCAGAAAACTGGAAAAGATGGATTATGGAAGCTTTACACTTCTTCGTTGTTTCCCTCATACTGGACGGACGCATCAAATTAGGGTACATTTAAAATACATAGGTCATCCGGTTGTTTCTGATGAAAAATATGCAGGAAGAAAAATGTACCGGCTGGACCGGCGGTGGTGTCCGAGGCAGTTTTTACATGCTAGCCGGATAGGGTTTAAACATCCCGTCTCGGGTGAATGGATGGAATTTGAAAGTAAGATGCCGGAGGATTTAAAGAAAGCATTATGGATAATATCTTCACACAACTTGCAATAATACTTGGGCTTGCTTCAATACTAGGTTACGTTACGTTACGTTTTAAGCTGCCGCTTTTAATAGCTTACCTGATAGGTGGACTTTTAATCGCGCTCACTGCTGCTTTTGATGTTCACTCATCAGAAGTTTTGCATTTTCTTCCTGATATTGGTATTGCTTTTGTACTATTTCTGGTTGGTATGGAACTTGATTTAAGGGAGTTAAAATTGGTTGGTAAGCCTGTTTTAGTTGCAGGGTTTATGCAGGTATTAATTACAGCGATTGCTGGCTCAACTGTTGCAAAACTTCTTGGATTTGATGATATAGAATCCATATATTTAGGAATTGGTTTATCCTTTTCCTCAACAATTCTGGTAATCAAGCTGCTTTTGGATAAAAAAGATATAACAGCTTTATACGGTAAACTTGCAATAGGAATACTGCTTCTGGAGGATTTGCTTGCAGTAGTAATTCTTCTTGGGTTAACAGTGGGAAGCTCCATTTTTAATTTAGGTTTTCAAAATGCTTTTCCACTGATTGCATTATTCCTAAAAGCCTCTTTGCTCTTTGGGCTTGTAATATTTTTACACAGATACTTTTTGCCTATTGTTTTTAAGGCTGTTTCGAAACAGCCGGAACTTTTGTTTCTAACAGCTTTAGCCTGGTGTTTTATATATGTTGCTTTCTCAAGATTTTTGGGATTTTCTGAGGTGATTGGAGCTTTTCTGGCAGGCGTAGCGCTTGCTTCAAGCCCTTACCACTTTCAGATTCAGGGTAAAATAAAGCCCTTAAGGGATTTTTTTGTTACGCTGTTTTTTGTATACCTGGGAACCCAGGTTCAATTTGGAAACCTGTATAAAGTTTTGCCAATCACAATTATATTTACTTTATACACATTGCTTTTTAAGCCTACGATATTTCTTTTGATTTTTGGTGCATTTGGATTTAGGAAACATACGATGTTTAAAACTGCGATTTCTATTTCTCACATCTCAGAGTTTTCGTTAATTATTATTTTAGTAGGGCTAAAAAATGGGTATGTGTCTCAGGATGCGCTCACTGCAATTGCACTTTCCGGTGTTTTATCAATGATAGTTGCATCTATAATGATTGCGGAATCAAATAGTTTATACAAATTGTTAAAACCTGCAATTGGTTTTTTTGAACGTAAAAATTTTCACAACGAACTTGAGGAGCAGCATTTCAGCGAAGAGCTTTTGGATCATATAATTGTAGTAGGCGGTCACAGGGTTGGGGGAGAGCTCGTAAAATATTTAAAAGCTGAAAAAATTCCGTATGTAGTTTTGGATTTTAATCCAAGCCATATTGGAAAACTGGTAGAAGAGGGGATTAATGTAATATATGGAGATGTAGGAGATCCGGATATTTTGGATGAGATAAACTTAAAATATGCAAGGATGATAATTTCTACAGTACAGGATTTAGGAGACGGGCTTCTGTTGATAGAAGAACTGAAATCAAGAAAAATTAGTGTCCCGATAATTGTAAGAGCAGCTACTACAACTGAAGCTGAAATTTTATACAAGGCAGGAGCAAATTTAGTTTTAATCCCAGCAATAATAACAGGGGATCATCTTGCGGAAATTATTAAAGATCACTTAGGGGATAAGGCTTATTTTAAGGATAGGGCTAAAATAGAGATGGAAAAACTTGAAAGAAAAACTTTGGCCTGGGAATAACAGGGTATTGACATAGTAAGTATTACTATGATATATTTCACCCAATGGAACGATCATCAGAGAATGAAATAAAACTTAATACTCCTGTACAACGCGGAAAAGAAAAGGGAAGTACTTGCATAAAATCAAAAATATTTAGCATTATTGGAGCTGGTGCAATTGCAGCAGGTAATTTAGTTCATCCAGAATCTTCTCAAGCGGACTCATGGCACCCTTTTAATAACAGAAGCCGCGAGGTTTTATTAGTGTGTCTAGAGGAGAGTCAAAGTGTGAGTTTGTATTTCGATGCACTATGGAATATGAGAGTTAACAGAAGAGAATTCGCTTATGGAGGTAATTTTGCAGTAGTTATTGGGAATAAAGAAACAAATCAGGCGTACTTAGGTGTTGTGGGATCTGATTTAAGGGATACATATATTGAAAACATAAGAGGATATGTAAACAAGCAATCAACAAATCTTGTTGAATCAGTTGATAAATTAGATGCAAGTTTTACCCCAGGTGTTTATAGATATAGACATCCAAATATCCCAGATCTTCAAAGATATACATTTGACGAACATAGAGAGAATCTTATTGAGGGGTGTTATACAGAGACTAGAATTCCACAATATCCACTTCCTATATAACCCCAGGATCCCTGGCAGAGGCAAGGCTTGCTTTAGACTAATTTATAAAATCCACCAATGAAAAAGTAAATTCGGTATGTTAATATTGCGCAGTGATAAAATTTAATAAAGATCAATTAAGACAATTAGCGGAATTTAGTTCAAACTTAAGTATTTTATTTTTTGGAAGTTCAATTGGCCCGATATTTTACCCCATTGAGAAGATAGATCCTTTTATGGTAGTATTGGGTGTAGCATTAACAATGGGTTGTCTAATTGAAAGTATGCTACTTTTGAAAGGTAATAAAAAGGAATAATTTATGGAACTGATTTTGAATTTAGACTGGTTAAAAGTTTTTTATCTTACAGGAGCAATTATGCTTTTAGCAATTGCCATTTTAGCATTTCCCACAATTTTAGAGAATTCCAGAAATAAAAGGTAAAACTCCGTGCAGTTTAAAATTATTCACAAAGAAGGTAAAGCAAGAGCAGGAAAATTAATCACTCCTCATGGAGAAGTTGAAACTCCGAATTTTTCTCCTGTCGGGACTCAAGGAACTGTAAAAGCTCTTTCGCCAAAAGACCTAAATGAAATTGGGGTTCAGATGGTTTTAGCAAATACTTATCATCTTATGCTTCGTCCCGGGGATGAGCTAATAAAAAAACTAGGCGGACTTCATAAATTTATGAATTGGAACAGTCCAATTATGACAGATTCAGGTGGTTTCCAGGTTTTTTCACTTGGCGCAGCACTTGAGTTTGGAGACAGTAAAGTAGTAGAGCGGGAAGCAGGAAATGGGAAATGGGAAGCGAGAAAAGAAATTACTGCAAAACCTAGATTGAACAGGATTACGGAAGAAGGTGTTGAGTTTCAGTCACATCTTGATGGGTCGAAACATATTCTTACTCCTGAAACCTCTATGGAAATCCAACGAAATCTGGGTGCGGATTTAATAGTTGCCTTTGATGATCATGAAAGCTCACATTTTACAAAAGTTGAAACGAAAAAAAGTCTGGAACTTACTGAAAGATGGGGATTGAGAAGTTTAGAGGCATATCGAAAATCGACCTCGCAGGTCCAACGCATGCGACCTGCGAGGTCACCCCTGATTTTTGGAGTAATTCATGGGGGTTTAGATAAAGGTCTTAGAATAAGTTCTGCCAAATTTACGGACAAACATTTTTCAGCTATAGCTGTTGGTGGTATATACGGAAAAAGAAAACAACTTTATCAACTGGTAGATTGGGTAACCGATATTATTTCTGAAGAAAAACCAAGACATCTTTTAGGAATAGGGGAAGTAGAGGATTTATTTGAAGATATTGCACGGGGAGTGGATTTATTTGATTGTGTAGGGCCTACAAGACGTGCCAGAAACGGTTCAATTTATGTTTCGCCTCCATTTGGACAGATAAAAAACAATTTTACATTCTCGATTGTCAATTCTCAATTTAAATCAGATTCAAAACCTCTGGATTCAAATTGTAAATGTTATACATGTCAAAATTTCTCAAGAGCGTATATAAGGCATTTATTTTTAGCAAAGGAAATTTTATATCACAAGCTTGCAACTTACCACAATGTTTTTTTCATAACAAAACTTATGGAAAAAATAAGAAAAACAATTAAAAATGGGGGGTTCAAGAAACTTAAAAATATGTGGATGGGTTAGATGTCATCCTGAGCGAAGCGAAGGATCTCAAGACCTGTCTGCCGACAGGCAGGTTAACCTGGAGATTCCTCGCTTTTCGCTCGGAATGACAATTATGCTGCTGGAGCACAATTACAAGTTGCTTCCGGCATGTTGCAGCCTGTGCAATTTCCACCTGTTGATGGTTTTCCGCAATGACAGTTTGCTGCAGTTGCATCCATACCGCCTTCAGTAGGAGCTGGTTCATTTCCACCCATTGGCTGTGGCGTTTCCTGAGCTGGTTCTGTTGCAGGGGTATTTGTATCAGAGGCCGGAATATCCGCTGAAGGAGCGCTTCCTCCTTGAGGATTGTTTGGGTCATCTGTATTCATTTAAATATCACCTCCTTTGTATAAATACTTACGTATAAGTTCATACTATACATGATATGCTATTGCGCGGTCAAGTAGTTTAATGTTTAATTAAGAAGCAGGGATAAAAAAGTTCATTGGATTTGCCTATGATAAAAAGAAACAATAGTAGCTGGAAGAATACGCAAACTCATATAAAAAAAAAGAAAAAAAATAAACTTGCACTTTTAGTATTTGCAGTAATCTTAGTTAGTTTACTGGTTGGAAATCTGCTGCGTTTTATAAGCAGTTTATCTCAACCTCTTTATTCCAGTTTTGAGCAAAAGCCCTATAGCTGGAATGGTCGTTCTAATTTTAACTTAGTTTATAAAGAAGGCGAGAATATTTCCTTAATTGTGATAAATCCTTTAGAAAAAAAAGTATTAAATTTAAACATTCCCCCCAACACATTTATTGAAGTTCCCGGGGGATTTGGCAGGTGGGAAGTAAGGTCAATATTCGATCTGGAGCGGGGAGATTCTAAAAAAGAAGCGAAACTCTTAAAAGATTCGCTTTCTAACTTTTTTGGCCTCCCGATTGATGGATTTTTACAATCGGAAGGAGGTATTTCATCGGTTGATTTTTTCTTAATTTTAAATAAAAATCCTTTTTCTGCGTTAAGTTTATTCAATAAGTGTAAAACCGACCTTACGCTTATTGAACTTTTGCGTTTGTATGCACTTATTTTTCAGATAAGATCGGATAAATTTGAGAGTACAGATCTTCTAATAGCTGAATTATTAGTTAACTCAAAACTTGCAGATGATACAAAAGTATACTTTGCCGGTGAGAAGTTGGATTTGTTTGTTCTGGAAAAATTATCCGATCCGAATATAAGAAACGAGCAAAAAACTGTTGCAGTTTTAAACGGGACAGATTATCCTGGGCTGGCTCAAAAGATTTCCAGAATAATTTCCAATATGGGCGGAAATGTGGTGATTTCAGATAATGCTGATTTTAAGATAAAATATACTCAAGTTTTGGGAGCAAGGAGTGAAACATTGGAGCGGTTTAAGCAAATTTTTACTTCAAAGTATGCTAAAATGGAAATGCAATCTGCTGCTTGGGTAGACAGGTTTGCCTCACGTGCCCAAATTATTTTAGTATTAGGTGAAGATATGGCATCGCGATGATTTTCTATCTTTTAATCTTTTTCATAATTTTATCGGTAAGTTTAGTGTTGGCATATTTATCGATGAAAAATTATCAGGAAATACCTGATGCACTAAAGGAATACGGAATTTATCTTGTAAAAAAGCCTAACTTTTTAACCCTTCAAGTATTAGGTATGCTTTTAGACTTATGCCAAGGGAAATTGTTATCTTTTGAAAGACTTTTTAAAGGGAATCTACAGGTTTTGGTAATATTTGGTCCTAAAAAAATATTATCTGAGAGATTTAGTGAAATCCTGGGGCTTTTAGAGCTTGAGGATTACACAAGAGTTTCAGGAGATCTGATTGCATGGGAAGTTGGCAGAAAAGAAACCGGTGAGTTTGCCGGTGATATATTTAAAAATTTTCCGGCACTTGACGAGGATGAGCAATTTTTCTGGCAAGTTATACTAAATGGAAATCATGGTCAAATAAGAGCAGTTTTATTTGTTCAGGATATTGAGAGGAAAAAAATATTAGTTAGTACGCTTGAAAATATAGGAGGAAAATTGCTTCATAAAATTCCCAAACCATTTACAAGCGCCCAGATTTTTGAAAACTACAGGAAAAGAATTTTTATACCCTCTTTTGGATACAAATTAACTAAAGAGGAGATTTTAAGATTTACTGGTCTTCTTCATAACTAACTTCCTCTTCGGTATTATTTGGTAGTATTATGATTGTTGGAGAAGGAGGGTCTGAGTAATATTCGAGAAAAGACGGCTGGTTTTTAAACCTTGCAGCTCTGTAAATTTCCCGTATAAGTATAGCAATACCGTTAACCCTTATAGATTTTATAAATGCTAAGTAGCGATTGCCGCCTTTTATTAACTTAATAAGGCGGTGAGCAGTATCGTCTGGAAGTACTCCCAAATATCCTCCATTTTCATCTAATATAGTAATACCCCGGTTTTTACTAATAAGTTCAACGCTCATGCCGCAATAAGCCTTGGATATTTTTTGCGGCTCCGCAACTTTAAGGAGAGATATAACTTTAGTTTTACCTGGTTCGTGTAAGAAAAGAGATGAGGAAATTTTTGCATGGTGATTTGAAAGAACTGGTTTTTGACCGTTTAATTTTTTGAAAGATTGAAGTATTTTTAAATTCTTAATAGCAATCGGGTTATATGAGTCGGTTTCTAAAGCTTGAGAGTAATATTTTTTAGCAAGTTTATAATTACACATTTCGAAATAAGCGTGAGCAAGCCTGTTTAAAGCATCAACATCGTTTGTAAACTCTTTAATAAGTTTTATGTTTAACTTAATTGCCTTTTCCCAGTCTGAGGAAAGCGCTGCGTCAATTGCTTGTTGAGAAAGGTTAGAAGATGCTTGATCATCCATCAAGTGGAAAGTATAGAAGGTAAGAGTTCACTTGTCAATGTTTCGGGGTTTTATTGGTTAGTTTAATTTTTTTCAACAAATTTTACCTCTCAGAACTAAAAACAGGTAAACTTGTAATATTATTTTAACTTTACTAATATATTTACTACTGATAGAATATTCAACATGAGCGGACATAGTAAATGGAGTACAATCAAAAGGCAAAAGGGGATGGCGGATATAAAGCGAGGTCAAACATTTACCAAGCTTGCTAATAGTATAACTATTGCAGTCAAACTTGGAGATTCTGGGGATCCAAATGTAAGTCCTAGGCTTAGAATGGCCATAGATACAGCAAGGTCTGTTAATATGCCAAGTGTAAATGTCGAGCGGGCAATTGATAGGGGTCTCGGAAAACTTGGAGGAGATGTTTTAGAAGAGGTAGTATATGAAGGTTTCGGACCCGGACAAGTTGCTTTTATTATTGAAGGAGTTACAGATAATAAACTAAGAACTAATCAGGAAATTAAAAGTATCTTTGAGCGGAATGGGGGAACTTTAGCAGGTCAGGGGGCAGTTTCATATATGTTTGAAAAAAGAGGGGAAATAAGAGTGAAAAGCAAAGGGGGAAATTTAGAAGACGAAATGCTAATATTAATAGATCTTGGGGCGGAAGATGTAGAGGACTATTTAGATGAAAATTTGCAAAAGTATTTAGTTTATACAGAGAGCTCAGAACTTAATACTATGGGTACAAAGATTACTCAGGCTGGATTTGAGATAGAAGATCAGGGACTTGTTATGAAACCAACAACAATTCAGCAAATATCAGATAAAGAGCTGGCTGAAAAGGTGATTAGTTTTACTGAGAAACTAGAGAAGAGTGATGATGTGCAAAAAGTATACAGTAATTTTGAAATTACTGATGAATTAATAACCAAGTAACAAGATACAAGTAACAAACAAATAATAATGACCAAATTCTTAATTTTTAAATATTGGTTATTGGTTATTGTTTGGAATACTTGGATACTTGTATCTTGGAAAACTTAGACTATGATTATTCTTGGTATTGATCCCGGTACAGCTACAACAGGGTTTGGCATAATTAAAGTTCCCGATGATATTTTAGGTCGGGAATTTGAGTATGGGATAAAACTTGTAGATTATGGCAACATAAGTACTTCCAAAGAAGATGTAATGCCCAAAAGACTGGTTCAACTCCATCATGGAATAGAGGGGTTGATAGAAAAATATAAACCGGATCTAATTTCAATAGAATTACTTTTTTTCGGAATAAATCACCGGACTGCAATGGCTGTTGGTCAGGCAAGGGGAGTAATAATGTTATCCGCAGGAAAGCATAGCGTACCTATTCATGAATACACCGGTTTACAAGTTAAGCTAATGATTGCAGGAGCAGGTAGGGCAGATAAAAAATTAGTTCATGAGGGAGTTAGAAAATTCCTGGGTTCAAATGGAAAAAGATTTCGGGAACTAACTGCCAAATGGAAAGGGGGTCATGCAGATGACGCAATAGATGGTATTGCGATTGCTATTACTCATGTTCTTAAGATAGCGGCAAAGTAAAAGTATGGACTTTGGACTAAACAAAAGGCAAAAAATTATAATAGCGTCAGTGATACTTACATTTGGTTTGGTTTCCACCCAGCTTGTTGATTTTAATCTACGGTTTAAATTTTTAACAGGTCTTACAATTTTGGCTTACTTTATTTCACTTTGGGCGCTTTGGGAAGGAATTAATTTTTTAAAAGCAGCTGTACTTTTAATCCTGCCGACATTATTTGTGCTTGGGCTGGCAAGTTTTTATTTTCTTCTTCCGGTAAGGTGGTTAACCAGATTACCTGTGGCTTTAATTTTCGGTCTGTCATTTTATTCTCTGCTTCTATCACAAAATGTATTTAATGTTGCATCAATCCGCACTATACCGCTTTACCGCGCAGCCTCAACTGCTGCATTTTTGTTTACTCTGATTACAGCCTTTTTCCTGTTTAATGTAATACATGCTTTTAATTTACTATTCATATGGAACGGGTTACTGGTTTTTTCCTTAGGATTTTTACTGGTTATGCAAATTCTCTGGTCAATTGACATGAAAGACAGGCTGGATATTGCAGTAATAGTGCAGAGTATGATACTCAGTTTGAGTTTAACAGAGCTTAGCATAGCGCTTTCTTTTTGGCCTATGGTAACAACGATGTGGTCTTTAACCCTTGCATCAGTGATGTACGTTTTAATTGGGCTTTCTTCTCAAATTTTAAGGGATCGTGTGAATAGGAGAGCGGCAGTGGAATACTTGAGTATAGGCGCGGTTATATTTATAGTTGCATTTTTAACAACATCCTGGTCCGGCTGAATATAAAAATAACAGATTAGGTTGATAAAATAATCTAAATTAGATAAAGAGTAGAGGAGTAATTTGATAAGCTCAGTATAAATGTGAAAAATTTTTCAAAACAACGTGAAAAATTATAGGTTACTTCTTAATTATGAGAATGATATATTATGATATAGTTGATAGGCACAAATGTGGAAAACTATAAGGTAGTACTTCTTGCTTTTTGAACTTGGCAACAAGATAATATGGCTGCTAATGATCTTTGTGTAAAATTGTATATTGGGCGTGAAAAACCCGAAGGCGTCTTTGGGGTAGGGATACTCTAGCCGGACAAGTGACTTAGTCACTAGAATCAAGAGTCAAGGAAACGTACCATTCTCTTCTAAATAGCTAACTTTAGTAAAACTTGGGTTCCACTCACTCTTACAAATGACTGAATCTTCCCTATACTTTGACGTCGCACAATATAGGGATAAGCATTTTTAGGGGATACTCTCTTCCAGTTGAAGTTTTAAGTTTGAAGTCAAAAAAATTAAACATTTAAATGGAAATTTTTTGGTACATAATTTAAGGTTATTCCCGTCCAAATATTCCAGTCAATTTTCTAATTATACTAGCTGATGCTAATTTTAAATTTAGACCTTCTTGACAACCTAAACTCTAGATGACTATTAAGAGCTCTTATCCCCCAAAAAGCCGTTTTTGGGGCATTTACGGGCTTCAGCCTAATTAGGCTCAGAGGGCTTCTAAAAGGTGAAGAAGGCGATTGCATTGTTACCATTATGGCAGATAAGAACTTAGTTTAATAGTTAGGATCCACTCTTATTCCATTCTATTTACTGACTGACCTGTCTTACTAATAAGAATACTTATAAAGAATTTGCTACTGAGTTGCTAACTAAATTATACCTATAATGCTTCTTGACAGGTGCATGCAGGCTTGTTATTATGAGTATAATCAACCTAACACTCATAATGTCAAGTTCCACCACTCCGCTGAAAAAGAAAATATCCTTACCTCTGTTTGATGATTTTATGTTGCACCTGCAGACAAATAACTACTCTACCGAGACAATTTATAATTATGAACGGGATCTTCTCACATTCGCCTATTTTCTTGAAAAAGAAATGCAAAAAGATTTTGATCAAGTAGGTAAGTCAGATATAGAACATTATAAAGCTTATCTTTTATCTACTGACCGCAAAACTGCAATTTCAGAAGAGGATGCTTTAATTAAGTTGCAGAGTGGCTCTATGAATAGGTTACTCTCCTCTCTTAGGAGCTACTTAAAGTTTCTTATCTTTCAAGATTATAAAATTCCCATCCAGCCGGAGCATATTAGAATGGTGAGAAAAGAGAACAAACACTACAAAGTGGCTGAGCTCCAAGAATTAACTTCTTTGATTGAGTCACCATCTGTTCTAGAAAAAGATCCTATTGTGGGATCTCGAAACCGTGCCATGTTAGAGGTTCTATTTGCAACAGGCATGAGAATCTCCGAACTGCTTTTCTTAAACAGGCGGGATATTGATCAAAGCGGCAGAATTTTTATCATGGGTAAAGGCAAGAAGGAGCGTTTTGTTTATCTTACGGAGAGAGCCAAGTCCTTAATTGATGCGTATCTTAGACTAAGGAAGGATAATCTGCCTGCCCTATTTGTCCCTCAAAAAGGTAGAAGAATGGGTAAAAAAGATTGTCGCATCTCCCCTAACTATTTGCAGTTCAAGATTAAAAGCTATAGGGAAAAATTGGGAATAATTGTACCTACGAGTGCACATTCACTAAGGCATGGTTTTGCTACCTATTTGGCAGAAGAAGGGGCTTCACCTGCCGCAATTCAGATTCTACTTGGTCATGAGTCTTTAAACACTACTACAAGATATGTAAACGTTTCTGATAGATTCGCAGAAGAAGCACACAGGAAATTCCACCCGTTAGCAGAAAAAAAGGATTAAAATGGCGCATTATAAAATATGGAAATTACAGGATCTAAAAGAAGGAATCGATCGTTTCTATCGAGAAAATGGTAGGTTTCCAACAGTGAGTGATTTAGATAATATTGAATATCTACCTTCTTCCAGATGGATTCAGCTGAAATTTGGAGGTATGGTAAAAGTAAGGAAAGAATTGGATTACAAAGATTACCATTTAGGATCTGGAAAATACAGAACTGAAATTGCCAGTCAGGTTAATAAAATAGGGCTGGAGTTCGAGCACAAAATAGAAAAATTTTTGGTTAATAAATTTGGTGAACCCTTTGTACATATACAGAAAAGAGTAAGTGGCTTTTGAAGAAGGCCGATCCGCTGCCTTCTAATTGGAAAGTTTTAACTGTCACTAACTTTATGAAATTAGTTAGTGAACTTAAACCGTATTCAGTTCTTTCGTCATGACAGATGTAAAAGTTTTTGAGTTTTGTGCCAATACCCGATTTTTAGAATACATTAAACATAAGCAGAATTTTCTTAACCAAAAAAATTCTAGATTGTGTTAGTAATTGCTCGTCGCACAATATTTTCTCTGAGTTTAATTTCTATCTAACGCTAGTGCTTGACAAAGAAGTACTTTTTAACTCATTATTAAGGTATAGTGGATTTTCTTTCTACATTAAATAATAAAAGGCGCGCGCGCGGGATTTTAATTGTTATTTTCTTGCTGATAGCGATACCCCTGACTATATTTCTTGTCCGCCAGCAGCAAATTTTTAAAGGTAGGGCCTTAGGAGAAGGATCAACCCTGGAGGCATTTGCTGCCAGCGGGGCACCCCTTCCTGATAGTAACAATAATGGGATTCCTGAAACCCAAAGCCAGAATATATTGCTTAAGCTTACCTGGAATCCGGGAGCAGCCCAGCCTACGCTAACTCCATCACCAACCCGTACCCCGACTCCTACAACATCTGCACCAACTGCTACTACAGCTCCAGGTCAGCCTACCCCAACTACTACAACAGGAGGTTCCTGTACTGTCTGCACTGCAGATTTAATCAGAGATGGAACCGTTAATCAGGACGATCTGACTGTTATTAATGCTTGTAAGAATATAACAACAGACTTAAATTTAACATTTGACGCTTATTTAGCAAGTAACCCTCAATACAGCACTCTAGTGACACTTTGTAGGAGTATGGATTTAAACTCAAGTAATAAAACAGAACAATCAGAGGTAGATTGTGTACAAAGTAAAATGGATCAGACTTGCAGTCAGAATAATATACCTACCCCTACTCCTACAACAGCAGCAACCGGGTTTACATGCGTAATAAATGGACCAGGCACGATACCTTCTAATCAGGCTTCATCCTTTACCGTTGAAAGGACAACCCTGGGAAATCAAATATATCCGGAAAGCCCTCTTACATGTATAAGTAACTCAACCGGTCCGGGTTCATGTTTTTGGGGCGTTGACACCAAGCGATTTGATGATAGTTATAGTTCGACTACTTTTAACATTACACCTTCAAACGATGGAATTAGTCCGGGTGCTAAATTATTGTATTTTTATAGACCTAAAATGAACTTTGGAGTAGATTATGGTGATTATTGCCAGAAAGAGATTACGGTACAATGAATTTGTTGCTTCGCAATAAAAAAAACTTAATAAATCTTGCAATAATTTTTATTCTTGCTGTTGGGCTCGGTGTTGGGTTTTACCTTATGCAAAATCAGCAGGTTTTTAAAGGTAAAGCTCTTGGCTCTCCCCCGCTTGAGTTTATAGGGCCAACTAACAGTTTGGTAACGCTTCCCGGCGGGAAAATTGGTTTAAAAATTATTCCAGGACAGAAAGCTTCTGTGGATCTCCGGCTAACTTCCCCGTTTGGCGCTCCAGGAACCGGTTCAGATCAGCCTCAGCCAACTCAGGCGCAACAACCAACTCAAGCCCAGCCAACTGCCGCAACTAAGCCAACCTCAGCCCAACCAACTCCAACCCGCGCTCCAGCTCCAACCTCAGCTCCAGGAGTTGATGCAGATGGGGATGGCTACCCTGCAGGAGTTGATTGTTATGATCAAAACCCTAATGCAAAACCCGGTCAAATTCAATTTTTTACTACTGACAGAGGAGACGGTAGTTTTGACTATGATTGTGACGGCGTTGTATTTATGGGTGGTATCCTTGGGCAGGCGACTAGTTTGCCTGCTGTCGGCTGTTATAATACCAAACCCGCAGGAGAAATGGGTTGGGTAGGTCCTCAGCCTTCATGTGGAGGAACGGGAATTTCCAGACGTTGTAATTCTAATAACGCACTCTCTTGTTCAGGTCAACCTGCAGTCAGTGGAACTCTAACCTGTTCTGATTATGGTCCCGCCTTGTCTTGGTCAATAGTGGAAAATACAATTTCGCCGGTAACTTGCAGATAAATTATGGAAGAAATAAAAAGGCTCTTAAAAATTAAAAGAAATCTGATAGGGTTAATTGTGGTTCTGGTGCTTCTAGTTGCACTTCCGGTTGGAATCTACCTTGCCCAAACAACCCAAATCTTTAAACCAAGGGCGGCTGAAGAGCCTGGAACATTTTCCATATCTGCAAGCCCCGGTTCTTTTACAATACCAACCGGAAGTTTTGTTAATGTTAGTATTAACGTTTCTGCCAAGGTTGACGGTCAGGAGATAGAGAGGGTTGAGTTACATGTTGGGGAAAAATTGAGCAGTGGGGCTATTGATTGGTTTGAAAATCCAGGAGGGGTAAATGGATCTATAGCAAGTTCATATTGTGGCGATAATGACCAATTCAGTGATCCTTGTACAATTTCATTTACTGATACGTATACTGCTGATGATGTAGGTCAATGGATCTATGTAATGGATGTATACTATAGAGCTTATATTTCTGAAGATCCGGATGAAACTATCTATGATGTAGATCTTTGGTGCAGCGGTACACCTGGACATCCGAATCATTGTCAGGGTACCAGCTCTGTTACTGTTAATGCTCAAACGGTTACTTTTGTGTCACCACCCCCTATTGATTTAAATCTTGGTATATTAGTCGGAGATTGCGAAGGTTCTCAGAGACGTGTTACTCCTGTTTGGGATGAAAGTCTGGCTCAGTCTTATGTTATATATAAGAAAACAAGTGGCTCAAGTACCTTTACAATTCTTGCTACTGTGTCTAGTGGATACAATTATTTAGAAAATCCCGGTACCTATACATATAAAGTTGAGGGAAAAAGCGGTTTAGGCGGTACAGGTTCAATAGTAGCAACTTCCCAGGAAGTTACAGAAACTGTAGATTCATGTGCAGCTGCCCCAACTCCAACTCCTACAATAGTGCTTGCCCCATCTGTTCAATACAACTTGTCTCCTACGAGTTCTCAATCTGCTCCATATGCTCCCGGGCAGTCAGTTAATATGACAATTTCAGGGCAAAGAATCGGACACTTTGACGGATATTTAATAAATGCGGATGCATTTCCGACTCCTAATAATAGCTCTCCTTTCATACCGATTCCTGAACTTACAGGAAGGGGATCTGTTAGTTCGTTTTCATCGAGCACCTTCGCTTTTGTAGTGCCTACAACTCCCGGAAAATACTATATGGTTGTTAACGGACATACCAGGATCTCACACGATATAAATGATTGGTATCCAGGACTTGACACAGGTTGTGCTTGGGATGGATTTATATGGATTGGTCCTCCTCCGCTTACAAACACAAATCAAACATGCAGTAATACCGGTTTGGTGACATT
>MFDK01000034.1:0-4860 GCA_001776865.1 Candidatus Daviesbacteria bacterium RIFCSPLOWO2_01_FULL_37_10
TGGAAGAAAATGAATGACCTATATGACGGAGAAGGACTTCAATCAGATAAGAAATTAACTTCCTTGATTAAAAAAGGATTAGCTGGAGATGTTTTTTTTAGTTGGTTCGAAAAAGAGAGCTCTCTAATGGATGGCTTTACCAAAAGCACAGGTTATCCGTTGCACACTATATTATTAGCAGCAAACAAAAAAATTTACTATTCAGATTTTGCTCAAAAGTATCAAGCTGATATCTCGTTTGTAGGTAGTCTTTTACCGGATAAAAAAGAATTTATAAAAAAGCATCTTGTTCCATTAAGGCGCAAATATACTGTTAGAACATATGGTAGTGATTGGACAATAGCGGATAGACTTACCGGCTATGTTCAGAGGTTTGGTCAGTACTTTAATATTAATCCACTAAAGGGACTACGCCAGTTATCGCTTCCGGAAGGTGAAGAAAGAAAGGTTTATTCCTCTTCTGTTATTTCTCTAAATATGCATGTAGATTATCAGAGAAAATTCGGGTCAGATTTTAATGAAAGAACTTTTAAAATAATAGCTTCAGGCGGATTTGAAATTTGCGATAATGTTAAAGTGCTGCGGAAGTATTTTACAAAAGATGAGTTGGTAATTGGTGAAAATACAAAAGATTGGTTTGAAAAAATTGAATATTACTTAAAAAATCCAAATAAGAGATTATCGATAATTAGGGTTGGTAAGAAGAAGGTTTTGGAAAAACATACATATCATAATAGAGCCAGGCAGTTTATCGAGCTTTATGAAAAATTTAATCAAGGGAAATTAAAATGAAATCGTTTGTAGATATCATGAAAACTAATTTAGTGGTGTTGATAATTATAAGTTTAGTGATCTTTATATTTTTCGGGAAGCTGACAGAAACTTTCTATCAGCAGGATGAATGGTATGTTTTAGGATTAGTGTTCGCTAAAGTTCCACTGACTACATTAAGTGGAGTTTCCAGTCCGCTGGATTTTTTATTATTTAAGGGAAGATTACTAGCAAGCTTTATTTTTTACTTATTCGCCTATTATTTTCCTCTTCAAAATGTTCAGCTAGCTATTTTTGCAATAGTTTTGCATATAATTGCCACATTTTTAGTATTTATTTTAATCAGGAAATTTGTTAGAAGCTTTCTATTCTCTTTGCTGGGAGCATTATTTTTTGCAGTAAATGCTGTATCACATGGAGCGGTAACTTGGTCAGCTATAGCTATTAGTGCGGTTGGATCAACGGTATTTGTTTTAATAGGTCTTCTTTTCTTTTTTAAGTATCTAGCTGATTATAAAGTGAAATGGTTAATATTTTGTGGACTTATGATTTATCTTTCTTTATGGTTTAAAGAAACAGGACTTTATATGTTTATGTTCTTGCCTTTGTCAGCCCTTTTACTTAAAAGATATTCTGTTATTTCCTTTTTCAAAACTTATTGGTTTTTTTGTCTACCGTTTTTATTTATTACTACATTTAGAGTTGCCGAGCTTTATTTAAGGCATTCTACCTCTAATCTTTATATCACCGGACTAAATGATAATTTCTTTTCTACGATTATTATGCGCTCAGTATTATATCCTTTAACTTCGTTCTCGCTCATATACATTCCTGGGGATCAATTTTTATTATTTGCCAGGGCGGTTTTACGGCAGATTTATCCTTTTTTTGCATCTGCCAGTAATAATATTTTAATTGCACAATCAGTTATATTAGATTTATTATCCGTAATACTTACCTTTATTATTCTTATATTCATTTATTTGCTTTGGCAAAAGGACAGATTAGAAAATAAAAGATTTGTTATATTTTGGATAGTTTTTTCCTTTATGAGTTTTTTACCATACGTCTTACTAAGCAAGGATTTTTCTTACCTTGAATCAAGGTATTATTATTTGTCTGTAGTTGGGGGAGCTGTTTTACTATCTTGGGTTTTAAAGCGGCTTTGGGATATTCTTGGTCCAAAAATATTCTACATTTTTGTTTTACCGCTCATTATAGTGTATTTAGTATTTCACGGAAGTGTAGTTTACGGAGCAATTAGCGAACAAGTAAAATTGGCTAATTTACAAAAAAGTTTTATCTCTCAGCTTAAAATTCTTGTGCCGACACTTGACAATAAAAAGAACGTCTTCTACACTACCAGTGACCAAAATTTTTGGGCTGAAGGGAATAAATTACCTTTTCAGCAAGGCAGCGGTTATACCCTTATGGTTTTATACTTTGATTCAGGTAAAATTCCTAAAGAATTTTTAAAAGCTCAAGGGCGTTTGGAAGATGGATTTTTATTTGGTATAGGAAGCCAGGGGTATAAGGAAATAAATGATTTAGGTTTTGGATATTTTTGGGATAAGGGAGAGTTAGAAAAGGCAATTAAGCTTCACAATTTAACACCAGATTCTATAATTAGATTGCAGTATAATTCTGATGAAAATAATTTAACAAAAGTAGGAACTAATTAATGATTAAAGCAGTAATTTTCGATTTAGATGGAGTTTTAATTGACGCTACGGAGTGGCACTATGAAGCTTTAAATGATGCTTTGAAACTTTTCGGGTTTGAAATATCCAGAGAGGATCATACGGGTTTTTATAATGGGCTTCCAACTGCTGAAAAATTAAAAGTACTATCTGAAAAAAAGGGTTTACCTTTAGGTCTCCATGAAACAATTCAAGTCATGAAAAGAAAATATACAGATGAGCGGGTAGGACAACTTTGTAAGCCAAGCCATGAAAAGCAAATAATGCTTACTCATTTGAAGAATAAAGGATATAAGTTGGCATGCTGCAGTAATGCCCAAAAATATTCAGTAGAGAATATGTTAAAGTGTGCACAAATTGACATCTTTTTTGACTACGTTATTGGTAATGATGAAGGAATAAAACCAAAACCCGCCCCTGATATTTATCTTGCAGCCTTTAAGATAATTAAGGTCAAGCCTCCTGAAGCTTTTATTGTTGAAGATGCAGTTCACGGAATTGAAGCAGCCAAATTGTCCGGAGCAAAAGTTATCGCAGTACGGGGGTATGATGATGTAAATTTATCACTTTTTACTGATTTAAATATGGTATGAAAATAGAAGAAAAAAAGATTAACATTGTGATACCTATTACAGGTGCAGGTACAAGTTTTCAAACCGCAGGATATACATTCCCGAAACCCCTGATTGATATTAACGGAAAGCCGATGATACAGCTGGTTATTGAGAATATTAGATCAAAATTTAAGCATAGGTTTATTTTAATTTGTAAGAAAGAACACTTTGATAAATATTCACTGAATCAAATTTTCGATAATGCAACAAAGGGTAATTTTAGTTCTATACAACTCACTTCGCCGACTCAAGGAGCAACGTGTACAGTTTTAACTGCAGTAGATTTTATCAATAATGAAGATGAGTTAATTATTGCAAACGGAGATCAAATTATTGATAGCGATATAGATAAATTCATTGTCTTTGCCAGAAAATCAAAAGCTGACGGAGTTATTTTAACCTTTACTTCTCAACACCCAAGATGGAGTTATGCCCGTGTTGATAAAAAAGGAATTGTTCTTGAAACAGCCGAAAAAAAAGTAATTTCCAATCATGCAACTTCCGGAATTTATTATTTTAAACAGGGTAAACTATTTGTCGAAGCGGCGACTTCGATGATTTCAAAGGATATCAGGTTTAACAATGATTTTTATGTATGCCCTGTTTATAATGAGTTGATTTTATCAGGCAAAAAAATTATCATCTGGGAAATAAAACATTCCCAGATGCATGGACTTGGAACACCGGAGGATTTGAATAAATATTTAAGTCTGGTGGAGAAAAAATAAAATCATGAAAATAGTTATACCAATGGCAGGAAAAGGATCAAGATTTCTGGATGTTGCTGACTCCAATCTTGAATATAAAAAGCCTAAACCATTAATCAATGTAAAAGGAAAACCTATGGTTACATGGGCGGTTGAGTCGCTTCATGATTTTAATCCAAAGCCGGAGGATTTAATATTTATTTGCAGAAAAGATCATGATGACGATCACGGAATTTCTAAGTCATTAAAAGAATTGTTCGGTGAGAAAATTAAAATTGTACTTATTGATGCTATTACAAGAGGGGCAGCAGAAACAGTTTTAAAAGCTAAAGAATTTATAAATAGTGATGAAGATATTATTGTTTCGGATTCTGACCATTATTTTGACGGAAGTTTCCTTCATGAAAAAGTTATGAATAAATCCGAAGATACTCATGGAATAATACCTGTTTTTATACCTCCGGATAAAGATCCAAAATGGAGTTTTTCTCTGGTTGAAAAAGGAGATGTAATAACTGCAGTTGGAGAAAAGGATAAAGAGCTGGCAGCGAAGGGAGCTCTTGCAAATATTGGGGGATATTATTTTTCCCATGGAAATGTTTTTGTAAGAGAAGTAGAAGAGGCGATTGCGGAAAATGATTTAACCGGGGATGAAGGTAAAAAAGAATTTTATGTTGCACCAATTTATCAAAGGTTAATAAAAAAGAATATGAAAATAGTAGCGGCAATAACTCCAAGAGTTTGGGGGCTGGGTACTCCTAAAGATGTAGAATATTTTGAAGAAAATTTTAAATCATAGAAATGTACCGTTCAACTAAAAATGAAAATTCCTATCATAAATATAGAAAAGGGGAAAAAGGGTGTTATTTTTGTGAGCCGAAACCGCATATTGTAGTTTCAAAAACAAAAAACTTTTATATAAGCAAAAATAATTTTCCTTATGACTTTTGGGACGGGCAAAAAGTTGTAGAACATTTACTTCTGGTATCAAAAAAACACTTCTCTGACTTGGAATCTAAGGATAAAGAATTACTCCTGGAATATGGTGAACTGGTGAATAAATACTCA
>MFDK01000034.1:4869-6987 GCA_001776865.1 Candidatus Daviesbacteria bacterium RIFCSPLOWO2_01_FULL_37_10
ATAATTTCAAGATCCCTAAATATTTCCTAAAATTCTTCTGGACAAAAGTATAACGATCGTGATATAAATGTCCTATGGCTAAATTACCAGAAACAAAAGGCAAGAAGGTTACAAATTTCATTTTGCTAGCGCTGGAGAAAGCAGTTGATGGTTATGTTCGTTTTGAGGATTTTACTTACCATCATTATCAATACATATATGGTATTCAAGAATTAAAAAAGGCATCACTTTCTAAAGCATTGCAGCGTCTAAGACAAGGTGGCATTATTGAACTAATTGATGATGAACAGTTAATTTATAGATTAACAGATAAGGGTAGAGAAAAAGCAATTTTGGCAGAACTTCAAAGTTCTGATGGTAGCTGGGATGGTAAATGGAGAATAGTAATATTTGACATTCCAGAAAAAAGGAGAGCTGTTAGAGATTTATTGAGGCATAATCTAAAATCCTGGGGATTTGAACATTGGCAAAAAAGTGTTTGGGTAAGTAAGAAAAATTGTACAAATGCTTTAAGGAAATATATAAGTAATATCGGAATGGAAAATTGGGTATTAGTTTTGGAAACAGATAATATTGGTCGTTAGACAAAAGTTACACGGTCGTATAATAAATGTCCCGGGGGTGTTAGGTTCATATGTAAATATTTCTTACAAAAACCAGAAAATTATTTGAAGTTTTAGAATATTATTTAAGGGTACCTGCGATATTTAAACCTTTAGCAGCAAGAAAACCACCTGAACATGCAAGCCCTAAATCTAGTAAATTTTTTGCATATCTTCCTGGATTTCTTTGCTCATCGTTAATTCTATCAAATGCTTCAGAGTATGATTGGAGTTTTGGAATACCCGCCTGATCCAGATAGATACCGATATTATTGTAATTATTACAAGCACTATTGACACCTAGGGTACCTAGCGTTAAGCCACCTACAATAAGAGTTAAAGATTTTACTTTCCTAAATCCTCTGATACTAAATCTATCTCCAAAGTACCTTTCCATTATTTATTGAAGCCATCATAACCAAAGTAGTGTCTAGTCAATATGTCTAAAACGTCGTCATGAATAGTTCCATTTGTACCTAATGCAACTTGTGTGGTTTCATCAACGGGATCTCCAAACTTATCTGTAAATTTTCCACCAGCTTCAATAATAGCTAAACCACCTGCTGCTAAATCAAAGAATCCACCAACTGCATCTGTTAAAGTGATTTCAGCTGAACCCTTAGCCACTTTCAACTGCTGATCAATATTACTTCCACTCATTCTAAAACCTAGGTTATTATTAGATAGTTTAACTAAATCAGCCATAAAAGCAAACTTTCTAGGTGAGGTATTGGCGTTGAATAAGGCATCTACAAAAGCAATTCCACCATCAAGAGAAGACTTTGATACTTCAAGTTGTCGCCTTCGACTAACAAAAGAAAGTACTAAATTTTCATCCAGAGCAAAAAGGTGAGCTCCTTTTCCAACTTGAGCAACTACTAATTCTCTCTCGTATGGATGACAAATTGCTGCAGCATATGGTTTACCATCTACATAGACTGCATCTGCTACTGTTGAATATCGAAGTTCCCTAGCAAAAGAAGAAGTGCCATCTAATGGATCAACATGATGAGCATCTCTGCTTCCTTCCAATGCTTCTTCGTCGCCGGTTTCTTCTTCGTTTATTCTAGCGTTAGGGAATTGTTGTCTAATAACTGCTTTTCCAACTCTGCCGGATTCTAAATCGGCAACAGTTCTTGGGGTTTTGCCTGCTTCTGCTTTAAATACAACTTGAAGCATTTCCGGACTAGCTCCGTGTATAGCTAATACTTTTCTTCCTCCTAAAATTACGGCGGCCGTAGCAGTAGTTAATCTGGGGTCAGAAAGTCCAATATTTTGGAATCGCTCATGAATTTGATCTAAAAGATCAGCTTGTTCTAGTAATTCTATATCTCTATCTGGACTTGCCATATTTTTAGTATTTTACACTATATTTTCTGTAGTGTCAACTATGGGGTCTCAATTGGACCATTTCCAATTTCTCGTACATTCTAGGTGGAAGTGCAGCAGTTAATCAAGTAAGTACCTCTAACATTATCTCATATGGTGTCAAATATCCAAGGCATTTTCTGGGAGT
>MFDK01000035.1:0-4049 GCA_001776865.1 Candidatus Daviesbacteria bacterium RIFCSPLOWO2_01_FULL_37_10
AATAGTTGAAAAAAAGTGTTCATTTTGACCTGTAATATACAAATTTGGGTTTATAGTTACTAATTTTAAAAGAATTATCCTATAAGAAATTATCATTATAGAGAAGAATATATAAAACCAAAAACGTTTTAATAAAGAAGTAATTGTATACTTTCTGAATAAAAGCGCTGACATCGGTAAAAACAAAAATAAATATGTACCTGTTTCTTTAAACCAAAGTGAAAAGTAAGTCATCACCCCAGTAAGAAATAACCATTTTAATTTAAGATTGTTTATATATTTAAAGAAGAAGAGAATACTGAGAAGTATTAGGATAGTTGAAGTAACAGTATTTATAGCAATTACTGGCCAAGTTACAGCTCCATGAGAAACAGCATTGGCTGTGAAAAAACTAGCTCCTAATAAAGCAATCAAACGGTTTTGAAAAAATTTGTTAATTAGAAAATAAACTAAGCAAGTAGCAATTATATGCAGTAAAATAGCAAAAATAGCCAACTGAGTAATTTGGAATGGAAAATAATTCAGAAATAAAAAACCTATACCACTTGAAAGTACTCTACCTTTAGCAAATATAAAATCTAAAGGACTCGATACCCCATCAAATATCGTTTGCGAGCCTTCTGCATAAATTATTCCTAGACTATACCATTCATCCTGCTGGTAAAAGGTTCGCGGGAGTTGACTAAAAACTACTCCAATAACTAAACTCAATATAATAAAAGCTATTGAGTTCGTTTTTAAAAATTTAGTAACATTTATCATAAAAATATTTTTGAGTAAGGACTAATTACTTAATGTATAATAAACTCTATGCCTTTATATTTAAAGTATGAAAAGTGGCCAAATGTTCTTTTAATGCTGCTCTACGAGATAACCTATAAAATTATTATCGCTTATAGATGGATCCGCGGAAGTAGATATGATGTAACCTTAGCAGAGCTTTTAAAAGTTCTTTTACTCACCACTAGATTTTCTCTAGGGTCATCAAAAATTCAAAAAGTTACTATAGAAGGGATATATTTAAAATTTTATATAAAAAGATTTTCTATACCCTTCTACTTCCCCAAAAAAGAATACCTAACCATACTTTATATAATAGGTGAGAATCATAATCCTATTAGTTGGCATTACTATGAGACTAAAGAAACTCCTATAACTAAGGATGATGTGGTAGTAGATTGTGGAGCAGGCGTTGGAACGTTTACTATCTCTGCTGCCGAGAAAGCAAAGAAAGTATATGCAATTGAGCCATTCCAAGATTCATTAATACCTTTAAAGCTTACATTTAGAAAAAATAGAAGGGTTATCATTATCCCTTTTGCTGTTGGAGAAAAACCAGGAAAAGCTTATATGACTGGAGACGTTTTTGGAACAGGTATTCTTAGTTCTAACACCATCTCACCCGTAGATATTAAAACTATAGATCAACTTTTTTTTGAAAAGAATATAAAGATAACATATCTTAAAGCAGATTTGGAAGGTTATGAGATGCAAATGTTGAAAGGAGCTTCAAAAACGATTAAAAAATTCAAGCCAAAAATAGCTATTACAACTTATCATAAAAAAAATGATCATATATATATTTGCAATTTCTTAAAAAAACTTAATCCAAGTTATCATTTTTATCTAAGAGGAGTAGACAGACGACACGGAAATCCTATCATGCTTCATGCTTGGTAACTTAATTTTATATCAGATTATTGTTTCTTAAAAAATTATATATCATACCTCTATATTTTTCTGGTGTAAACCAAAGTGTTACAAACTGTAATAAATTATAGATTAAATCGAGGAAGCTAGGTTTGTAACCATACTTTGTTATAGCATCAAAACGAATTTTAAATACTAGTATTTCCAAATCTTTAAGAGATCTATTACTGCTTGAATTATTATATAATCTATATTTTAGCAGCGGCTTTTTAACATTTCCAAATTTATGCTTCACTCCCAATCTAAACCAAAGATCCAAATCTTCAGTTGGCGAATACTTTGGGTTGTATCCTCCTACCTCATCAAAAACACTTTTCCTAAAACAAACGACTGGATGTGCAAACGAACTATATTTAAACAAACAAGCTTTTAATTCTTCAGATGTAGTTGGATAATTTCTTATGGCTATCTCATTTTCATTCAAATCCATTACAATTATGTTCGCACCAACAACAGCAATATTTTTATCACTACTAATTAATCTATATTGCATTTCCAATCTAATGGGGATGGATATGTCATCTGCATCCATTCGTGCGATTATATTTGAAGATGCCATACTTACCCCTTTGTTTAGAGAAGCAGCAATATTCATTCTTGTCTTATTATTGACTATTTTTATTCGAGGATCTTTTCTGGCAAATGATTCAATTATTTTTCGGGTTTTATCTGTCGAACAATCATTTACAATTATAAGTTCAAAATCTCTTAAAGTCTGATTTAAAATACTTTCAATAGCACTGATTATGAATTTTTGAGCGTTATAAACAGGCATTACAACAGTAATTTTCGGGTTTTTCATTTAATCTTTAGTAACTTTGCTACCCCTTCCTCTATAGTAACCAAAGGGGTATATGAAAGTAAGCGTTTGGCTTTTTTTATATCAGCCTGTTTAAATCTTTCTTCAAATTTTCTGGATTCCAAGTGAATAGTTTTTCCTTTAAAAAGTTCTGCCAAATAATTTATAGTAACTTGTCTCCCTGAACCAATATTAATAATTTCATGCATGTTTTTTTGTTTAAATTCCATAGCTTTTAAAAATGCAGAGATTACATCAGTGATATGAGTAAAATCTCTAGTTTGTTTACCATCGTCGTATATAGTTAAGGGTTCTTTTTTGTTCATTTGCTCAATCCATTTCATGAATACAAGTTTGTAAGCTCCTTTTCCATCCATCCCATGCCCGTAAACATTAAAAAGTCTAAGAGTAACTACAGGGATTCCAAAAACTTTACTGTATATGTCACAATACATTTCACCTATTAGCTTTTGAGCTGCATAAGGATTTAGCGGATTAGGTTTTAAATTTTCGTTTAAAGGATTTTTTTTCTGATTACCATAAACTGATGAGCTGGAAGTATAAATAAATTTTTTTACACCTAAAAATTTAGCCAACTCCAAGGCTCCGAAAATCCCATGTACATTGGAACTGTGAGTTTCTTTTGTTTCAGTAATTGATCGTTCTATACGAGGCAATGCTGCAAGATGAAAAAATTTCTGAACACTATTTTTATATTTTTTAAGCCTTGATTGTAAACTAAAATTTCCAATATCTTCATTTATTAGTTCAATCTCTGAAATAACCTTGCTTAAGTTTTTTATCTTTCCTGTAGAAAAATTATCTATTACTATAACTTTTTTACCAGAAATTATTAGCTTTTCAACTAACTTCGATCCTATAAACCCACCTCCACCAGTAACAATAACAGTATCAGTAGTTTTCACTTTTCGATAATACTACAAATGAAGTAAATTTAACACTTTTAATGTAGTATTATGTAAAATATTCAAATGGCAAATCAAAATATAAACCTTACAGATAAAAGAATCGCTATAGTAACACATAGGACAATAATGCCTGTTATACCGGGTAATGATTTAAAACGCTTTCTTTTAAAATCCGGTGTAAATAAACTAATCTATATAACTCATCCGCTTCTTCTTCTAAAAGAAAGCTACAAACTTTCGTCAGAATTAGAGTTTTACGAAAAGTCCAGGATAAAAATAAACTCCAAAGCCCGTCACTTTATGCTTCCTGAATCAATTTCTTACATAAAGGATTTCATCTACACACTCATTTGGGTATTTAAATCCAATAAGACTTACGATATTTACTTTGGGATGAATAACTTAAATGCATTTGCTGGACTAATTCTCAAAAAGTTAGGTCGTGTTAAAAAAGTAGTTTATTATACAATTGATCTTTTTCCTCAAAGATTCCCAAACAAACTAATTAACTGGGTATATCATAGGCTAGATAAAGTATGTGTTAATTTTTGTGATGAAACCTGGAATGTTTCTCCCTTCCTTGTTGGTTACAGAAAAAGAAGGGGGATGAG
>MFDK01000035.1:4067-22726 GCA_001776865.1 Candidatus Daviesbacteria bacterium RIFCSPLOWO2_01_FULL_37_10
AGGTATTTGGTTTGATGAAATAAAAAGAGTCCCCCTAAATAGAATAAAAATGACAAAAATTGTTTACGTAGGTCACTTAGCACCATATATGGGGGTGGATTTAGCAGTTAGAAGCATCCCCTTGATTAAAAAAAGTATACCCAACATAAAGCTTGAGATTATTGGAGGAGGAGAGCAAGTAGAAGAATTAAAACAACTGGTCAACGAACTATCTCTACATACGCATGTTAGGTTTCATGGCTGGAAAGATAAGAAACAAGCTGAAAAAATTATTACAGGTTGCGCCTTAGGACTTGCTCCTTTTAATACGCTAATAATCGATGAGAAAATCAAAAATGCAGATCCTGCTAAGATTAAGGACTACCTGGCACAGGGTCTCCCGGTAATCATGACCAACGCATCTGTGAATGCCAGGGCAATTGAAAAAGCAAAATGCGGAATAATAGTATCATATACTCAAAAATCTTTATCAAATGCAATCATTCAGTTATTGACTAATGAAAGGCTTCTTCGTGAATACAAAGAAAACGCGCTACAATATATTAAACAATTCGACTGGAACATACTTTTTACTAAAAATATATCCCGTTTACTATAATATTATTTCTTAATTACTAGATAATTTTCTAGTACTAAATGAGTTATACCAGATTTCATAAATACTTTAAGTGCCTCTTTCGGACCCAAAACAATAGGATACCCATGAAGGTTAAATGATGTATTAAGAATCCCCCCTACACCTGTTAATTTTTCAAACTCTTTCAAAATTGTATAATACTTTCTATTAAAATCTTTTGTCACAAATTGCGGTCGAGCTGTAAAATCATACGAATGAGTTGCAGCTTTAATTTCAGCTCTTGCTTTTTCCGTAGTTTCAAATGATAACATCATGTAATAAGCACTAAGTTTTTTGGGATTTTTAATATAATCAGTCTGCCTTTCAAATAGAATTGATGGCGCAAAAGGCATCCAAAAATCCCTATTTTTTATCTGCTCATTAATAATATGTACAGCCTCATAATTACGGGGGTCGGCAAGAATTGAGCGATTGCCTAAGGCTCTTGCACCAAATTCCATGCGACCAGATAATCTTGCTACAACCACACCTCTTGCTAACAGTTTAGCAATATATCTTTCTATTTTCTTGACTTTTTTTACTTTGAACTTCCTATATGCGTCACTCTCTTTTAGCGCTATTTCAATATCCTGATCTTTAAAAGCTGGACCCCAATAAATATCTTTTATGGGTGGTATCAAAAAAGGCACATTTTGTGATTTACAAGCCTCTATGTATCCTAAATAGGAAGAACCAATTATACTGGACTCATCACCGCACGAAGGAAGAACGAATAATTCTTTTACCTCAGAAAGCTCTGCTATTCTTTGATTTACTTTTACATTCATAAAAACTCCACCTGCTAAAACTACAGTATGAATGCCTGTTTTTTTTACACATTGCTTCACCCAAAGAGCAATTTTATCTTCTAAAAGTTTTTGAAAAATAGCAGCCACTAAATCAAAACGTATCGATTGCATATGACGTCGCAGGTATCTCGTAAACCCAATAGTATTAAATTGCGAGTTAATGACTAAAGTATCCGGATCAACTCGAACTATAGATTCAATCCTCTTATACAGTTTTTCAATAATCTCTGATTTAACATACGCAGCCAGGCCCATTACTTTATATTCGTGTTCCTTAGGTTGCATGCCCAAAAATGATGTTACATGTTCAAAGATATACCCAAGAGAATTATCACGAGGAATTTTAGCAATAGTTTTATGTTGTTCATTTTCAAAAATGTTAACCGATCCGCTCAACAGATCACCCTCTCCATCAAGTGTTAATACTAACGACTTTGTAGTATTATAAGGCGAGGCGTAATATGCTGAAGCCGCATGCGATAAATGATGATCAAAAGCTTTAATCTTTTCTTTACTAATTCCTAGAGCATTTTCTAAATAAAGTATTTCCTTGTAGTGCGTATACTTTCCAACCGAATATGCAGCAAATTTATAAAAAAGCCGACCGACCGGCCTGATTTGTGGAATAAAATACTCAAAAAAACCCCACATATTTCTTATGAAGTATAAAGGAAAACTAAGAAGCGTAAGCAGTAAAACCGAGAAAGATTTATCTTTATAATATTTTTTAAAGGTCACCGGAACAGATATCAGATGAGATATAGTTACAAAATCTATATTCTTTATCATTACATTTGATTCCCTTAATACATACCTGATTGCAAATTTGGGATATCCTGTAAAGTTTTTGATTCCATTAAATCGTTCCTCACTTGCGGCTGCAATAATTTTGCCATCCTTCATAATTACTGCTGTACTGTTATGTCCACAATAGATTCCTAATATATACATGATTATTAATTTTACTGGAGTTCTTTGTATTTTTCTCTATACCATTCTATAGTTTTCTTTAACCCCTCACCAAGTTTGATACTTGCAGTGAATCCAATTTTCTCTTTGGCCTTTCTAGTATCACAATTTCTTCTCGGTTGACCATCAGGCTTAGTCTTATCAAACTGAATCACGGTTTCTTTTCCAGAGATCTCAACAATCATTTTAGCTAAATCGCCTATAGTCACCTCTTCATCAGTGCCTATATTAATAGGATCTGCCACTGAATATTTCTCAACTGCCTTAATTAGTCCTCTGGCAAAATCTTCAACAAAAAGAAAGGATCTTGTTTGTTTACCAGATCCCCAAACAATTATTGGATTGTCTCCGTCAAAAACTTTCTTTATTAGACCAGGAATTACATGAGATGTTTCCGGATTAAAATCGTCTCTTGGCCCATAGGCGTTGTATGGTCTGGGAAGAGCAATTTTCATACCATACTCCTGAAAATAAAATCTCCCGATAAGCTCCTCAACTCTTTTTGCCCAACCATAGCCTAAATTAGTTGATTCAGGATCATTTAAGAATCCTTCCTCTTCAGGTGTTGGAATTGTACAATTTCTCGCATAAACACAAGCTGAGCTGGTTAAAAGCAATCTCTCAACTTTGTTCTTTAGGCAAGCATCAGTAATATTTTGAGCAATTTGGAAATTATCTTTGAACATAGTCGCAGGATGATTTATGTTGAATTGTATTCCTGCAACTCTGGAAGCTAAATTCAAAACAATGTCAAAACCTTTTGTTGCATTAATTGCCGACTTAGAGTTTGTTAAATCAGCAAAAATTACTTCTATTTTATTTATAATCTGAAGAACATTAATAAGATTACCTGAGTGGGTAGTAATCGAGACTTTTGCTTCTTTTTCTAAAAGTTGTTCAACAACAAAAGATCCAATAAAACCAGCTCCACCAGTTACTAAAACTTTTTTATTTTTCCAGAAATTTGTCATGTGGGAATTATGTAATTTGCTCAAGTCTACTACGTGGGTCGCCCTTGAGCAAACGTACGTATTCCAATACTAAAATAATCATATTACGCAGTTGATTCATTCTTTTCTCTTCCATTACAGAAGCCAATGAAGCTACCTGCTCTGCTCTCTTTTGAACTTGGGGATATCTGAATGGTACATCAACACTTTGAACCACATATTCTTCATGTAGGGCTGCTACAACAGGTAAAGCACAAATACCCGCCCAAAGTTCCGAATTTAGTCCTTTGGCTCTAGCAACTCCAGAATCTGATAAACCTTCTCTTAAATGGTAACGATATTTTCTCATAAAAAAACCCAATCTTTTTGGATCATTCCTGAAAACTTTTGGACCAAATAAAATATCAAGATATGTCACTTGATCAAACTCTCTTAAGAGAATATTATTAATACCATCATTAGCCCAATCTTCTGATTGAACCTGAAAGGATGGGTAAGTAGTCCTAAATAAATATCTATTTCTTCTGGGTACAACCATATCTGCACTGTCACCAAGTATTGGTTGACAAGCCATTTCTAAACAGTCAGCAATAAAAGATCCTTTTTCTGGTTCAGCCCATATGATTGCTTCAGCACTAGGTGCTTGAGAAGCAATCATTAAAGCTTGTCTTCTACCAGGACCCATTCCAGGTTCCTCCTGAGGAAATACAAGAACACCTAAGGCTTGTAGGGTCTCCACAAAGAGTTTTGGACTTCCGCCGTCGACAACGGTTAGAGGATAACCTCTTTCTTTTGCCTCTCTGGCAAATTCAATTGCTTCGTCACCACGAACTTTATCAATATTAGTTAAATCTACTTCACCAGGTTCCCAGTTTTTATAAAAAGTGGTAGTGCCAATAGAAACTGATCTAGGGTTTATTTTTTCTGACATAGTCAGCATAATACTTATAAACAATTAGATTGTCAATACAATATTTTCTAAAGGAAAGTACTATAGATTTGGATAATCTCTTCCTTAGTCATCTCAGGATTATTGCCAAAATAGAAACCCAAATCATGAATAATATCCGCATTTGGCGTAAGGATTTTTTGATAATCTTTTAAATATTTACTGGAAATTGGCTGCCTTAATATATTCCCTCCCAATATTGGCCTAATCTCTATTTTCCCCTGGCAATTTTTAATAAGCTCCTCTTTTATTTCTTTTGATTTACAAATTAGTGGAATTGCAAAATTTGACAGGAGCTCTATATGGTCATATTTTATACGATAATACTTATCCGTTTGAAGGTATAGGGGAATAGCAATTTTTCTAAAATTTTCATATCTTTTCTTAACAATTTCATCGATAAAATTTAACTGAAAATTACCCAAAAATGCAGTTATTTCAGTAGGGCGCAAATTATATCCCAAGTCATAAAAGGTAAAGATCCCATAAAATGGGTCAACTTGATATTTTTCTCTTAATTTTTTCTGGAATTTCGGATCTAAATTTCTATCCCAACCATGAGCTCTAACAATATGCAACATAACATATAAATCTTCATCATCTGTACAAACAGCCCCTCCCTCAATGGTTGACATATTATGACCAACATAAAATGAAAATGTACTGGCAAAAGAGAAATTGCCTAGTTTTTTCCCTTTATAAACTGTTCCTAAAGATTCACAATTATCCTCAATCAGCAGTATTTTTTGCTTCTGGCAAATTTTTTGTATCTCATCAATATCATCACAAAAACCTAAAAGGTTTGTTAAAAATAACATCTTTATATTTGGGAATTTTTTCAAGGTCACTCCTAGAGTTCTGCTAGAAACATTTAAAGTTTCGAGTTCAGCATCAACTGGTATAGGAATGAGTCCAGCTTGAATAAGAGGCATAGTGTTAGTAGCCCAAGTTACAGCTGAAAAAGCTGCTTGATCTTGTTTTTTAACTTTATTCATATTAATTAAAGCTTGAATAAGTGCTAAATTAGCTGAACTGCCGCTATTAAATGTAACACAATATTTTCTACCCTGATATTTAGCGAAGTTCTGCTCAAATTTTTTACATTCAGAACCAAAACTTAACTGTTCAGACTTGAGGATAAATTCACAGAGTTTTTCTTTAGTTAGTTTTTCGTTGTAAAAAGTAGATTTTATTAATTTTATCATTTTCTAACCGGGCAGATTAGATTCCAGTACAAAATTAGACTTTTAGTATATAATGAACTACCCCCCACAGTAAACTACGAAGTATCCCTTCGGACAAGATCTTCTGTGAACCATTCGTCACCACAGTAATCTGCGAGGTATTCTGGTTCAAAAATAAAACTTAGACATATGATAACTTTAAATAAATGATTAATTCTTTTTGTGTTAAACATAACGCTCTTTTTATTAAGATAGCGCACATTATAACATGTTTAGTACTAGACTAGAATAACTTTGTTATACTAGTCGAAATGATTGTCAAATCAAGTAAATTAAGCGATTTTAAAATTAAAAAGTTAGTATGGTGTTTTTGTGTTGATGTTGAAGCTTCTAAGGTAAGTCTCATAGTTAATTTAAACAGAAATACTGTAAACAGATTTTACCATCTGTTTAGAACTCTTGTATGTTACCATCAGTTGAGAGAATTTGGTATAGTCATTACAGGTGAAGCAGAATGTGATGAAGCATACTTCGGCGGCAAAAGGTTAAGAGGGGTTCCCGGTAAAAGAGGCAGAGGTACACATAAACAACCGGTCTTTGGCATCTTTGAAAGACAGGGTACAGGGTTTACACAGAGGTTGTCCCTAACTGCCGTAAAAAAACTCTTCAGGCAATCATTAGAGGCAGGATTGACAGAGAAGCAGTAGTCCATACTGATAAATGGCGGGGATATGACGGGCTGGTTGATGTTGGATATGACAAACACAAAAGAATTAACCATTCAAAGGCGTTTTCCTACGGAAACGGAATCCATATTAACGGCATTGAGAACTTCTGGAGTTTTACCAAAGGCAGACTTGCTAAATTTAGAGGAGTTAAGGTAAACTTTGAATATCATCTAAAGGAATGTGAATGGAGATACAAAAAGACAAAACAGCAACTTTACAAGGAACTCATAGTTTTGCTGAAAGGATTTAACAAATCGTTAATTTCCTAGTCTAGTACCCATGTTATTATGAAAAAGATACTGTTTTATTGATATTTACCTGCTGAAAAAAACATTTTTTTGGAATAATAATTGCATGACTCTTAAAGACAAGCAAAACATCATGAAAAAACTCCCATGATTAAAATAAGTAATAAATTTTTTATCATTATGCAAAAACTATTTTACTATCTACGTATATATGGCTTCTTTAGATTTATCTGGTACCTTCTTAAGGAAGTAGAATATTTCTTTAGAGGAGTACTGCAAAATTCATATACTCCGTTCGGTGAAGATCTTATAATTGACAAACTTTTGGGTAAAAAGAAGAGGGGGTTCTATGTTGACATTGGAGCATATGATCCAATTCGTTTTAGTAATACCAAAAGATTTTATCAAAGAGGCTGGAGTGGTATTAATATTGAGCCTAATCCTAACCGCATTAGTTTATTTAATAAACTAAGACCTAGAGATATCAACTTAAATATTGGCGTAGCTAATAGGAATGGAGCGCTTAATTATTTTAGGTTTGAGCCAGAAAGTCTTTCGACTTTTTCAAAAAAAGTAGCAAGTACTTATCAAAGATACGGATATAAATTAATTGAAACCAATAAAATTGAAGTAAATAAATTGGGTGAAATATTAGAAAAATATACATCCCCAAATAGTAAATCTATCGATTTCTTCAGTATTGATACTGAGGGGTTTGACACAGAAGTGTTAAGAAGTAACAATTGGGAAAGATTTAGACCAAGAGTGATTTGTATTGAAGCTCCTAGTACTAAGGATCCTAACTATGATAATTCCGAAAGACAATTACCCCATTCTACAGAAAAATTACTAACTGAACTTGGTTATAAAAAAGCCGTGAGAACAATTCCAAACCTGATATTTAAGTTAAAATAAAGATAATTAAATGATTTCAAAAATTTTCAGATATTTTAAAATCTACAGTCTTCCTATTTTAATTTGGTATGTCTATCTTGAACTTCGTTTGCTACTAAAAAGAATTTTTCTTCATTCTTACTCCCAATGGGGCGAGGACATTATTATCGACAAACTCTTAGGAATGAAGAATAAAGGTTTTTACATTGACATTGGAGCATATGATCCAATTCGTTTTAGTAATACACAAAGATTCTATAACAAAGGATGGAAAGGAATAAACATCGAACCAGATCCAATAAGAATCAATAAGTTTTATAAATTAAGACCAAGAGATATAAACCTGAATGTTGGTGTTGCTAACAAAAACGGCCTACTTGATTTTTTTAAATTTTCTCCGCAAACACTTTCAACGTTTTCTAAAACCGCTTTAGAAGATTATCAAAAACAAGGTCATATCAATACTAAAGTTTTGAAAATAAAGGTAAGTAAACTAGGACAAATTTTAGAAAAAGAACACAAGAATAAATTAGTTGATTTTTTCAGTATTGACACTGAGGGGTCTGATTTAGAAGTATTAAAAAGTAATAACTGGAAAAAATTCAGACCAAAAGTAATTTGTATAGAAGGTCAAGGCAGTAGTCCCAAAAAATTTCTCGAAAAACTGGGCTATAAAAAAGTCTATACAAATCAAACAAATTCAATATTCCTGTTAAGTTAGTTATTGCTACTCTCAAAAGCTTGTGATTAAATTACTTTATGGATCAAATGCAAATAGCCTTCTTTTTAATAATACTCGGCGCTATTCTCCAAGGAACTTTTGGTATTTTTATTAAAGATACAAAACCGCTTAAATGGGAAAATTTCTGGGCAATATTTTCTGTAGTTGCTTATTTATTAGGTCCATTAATTTTTGCACTATTCCAGATTCAAAATTTAAGCTTTATTTTAAACAGCATTCCAAGGGATATTGTTTATTTACCGCTTATTTTTGGAATGATTTGGGGAATAGGCGCAATACTTTTTGGAATTTGTGTTGTCAAAATTGGAGTCTCGCTTACTTATTCAATAATTTTGGGAATTGTAACTCTAACAGGTGCAATTTTACCAATATTTATTAACAAAATTTCTCTTAATCTGGAATCCGGTACATATTTGTCAGTTGGTCTTGTAATTGTTACTACCGGGATTATTTTAAGTGGCTATGCAGGAGTATTAAGAGACAGATTTCTTAAAATCGGAAACAGGGCTTCTTTATCTGGAATTATGCTTGCAGTAATCTCCGGAATTTTTTCTTCTTTTCTAAATCTGGGATTTGTTACCGGTAAAGATATCAATGCCTTTGCCATTGCTAGCGGAGTTTCAGATACAAATTCTTCTGCTTTGGTTTGGCTAATTGTTATATTTGGTGGATTTATTGTTAACTTCACCTATGCATTATACCTTCTTAGTAAAAACAAAAGTTTCTATGTATACAAAAAAATAAATATAAAAGTACTTCTTCCTGTTTTAACTTCAGGTGTATTTTGGTTTACCAGCTTTGCCCTTTTTGGTATCGGATCGACAAAGATGGGAACGTTGGGCCCATCAGTTGGCTGGGCAATATTGCTTTCACTTTCCATTGTAGTTTCAAATACACTGGGAATTAAATTCGGAGAGTGGAAAAGCACTAAAAAAGCTTTAAGAATTCAATTAGTGGCTTTGGGGTTAATTATTCTAGGAGTAATCTTAGTTTCATATTCTGCTCTTACTTCATCATGAATCTACCCGCGACCTAACGGTCGGGGTATCTTCTCTCGATCGGACTTCGTCCGGTTTTGGAAAACCCACGACTTTACAGTCGGGGTTTTATCGAGATAAACTTACAGGTCTTGAAAATCTGATGCAAAGTAACGATAATGCCATTTAATGGCAAAACAGTTTGATCAACAAGTTAAAGATAGTAATATTTTAATCATACTTCATGAACACACAAAGGGCGGAGTTGCACATGTTTTAAGAGATTTTTTACTTGAAAAAAAACCTGAGAGTCTTCTTTTTATTACCCACCCGCTTTTGTATATTAAAGAGTCTTATAAAAAAAGTTCTTATTTTGAGTGGTATGTTAATGGTAAATTAGTAAAGAAGCATACCGGATATCACTGGCAGCTTCCAGAACAACTGCACTACTTTAAGGATTTTATTTACACGATTTTTTGGACATACAACACAAACACAAAATATAATCTTATTATCGCATATGACCCTTTAAATGCAGTTTCCGCCATTGTCTTAAAATTGCTCGGAAGAGCAAAAAAAGTTGTTTACTACTCTATTGACTACTTCCCTACACGTTTTGAAAATACAATCATGAATTATGTTTATCACCAAATAGACAAAATTGCTGTTAAATATTCCGGCGAAACATGGAATGTTGGAGCTAGGATGGCAAAAGCTAGAGCAGAAACAAACAACATGAAAAGTGAAATCTACAAGAAAAAACAATTCCATGTTCCAATAGGCGTCTGGTTTGCTAAAATTAAAAGAAAGCCAATTGACAAGTTTACTCAAAATAAACTTATCTATGCCGGCGGATTCATAGATTATATGGGTATTGATATGGTAATTAAAGCTATCCCTTTAATTTTTAAAAAAATTCCAGACATTTCACTAGATCTAATAGGGAGAGGAGACGAGGATCAAAAATGGAAAATGCTTGCAAAAAAATATGAGGTGGAAAAATATATCAACTTCGAAGACTGGATGGAAGACAGAGGATCTTTCCATCTTAGACTCTCTCAAGCTGCAATAGGGCTTGCACCGTTTAATTACCATATTCTAGATGACAAAGTTAAAAATGCAGATCCCGGGAAAATTAAAGACTATACGTCCTCTGGTCTTCCTGTAATAACAACAAAGGCAATTTATACATGGCGAGACATCAAAAAATTTAAATGCGGATTCGTCATTGATTACAATGAGAAAGAATTTACCAAAGTCGTCATCAAATTGCTCACTAATAAGAGTCAACTTTTGCAATATAGAAAGAATGCATTAGAATATGCAAAACAATTTGATTGGGATAAAATATTTACAGAAAATCTATCAAGGGTTTTAAATATATGACTATTGCAATAACGGGAGCTGAGGGTTTTTTAGGAAAAGCAGTGGTTAATTGCTTAAGGGCAAAAAAAATTCCCTACACTATTTTTGACTTTAAAAAGCATAATTTACTGAAGCCAAAAACTCTTAAAAGTTTAGTTTCCGATAAAGATATAATTATTCATCTTGCGGCTATAAACAGAGGTGATAATATTGAGCTTTGCAAAACAAATATATTAGGAACAATCTCTTTGCTTGAAGCTGCAGCAAAATACGCTCCCTCATCAAAAATAATTTTTGCTTCTACTTTCCAGGTTTATTTAAAAAACTCTCTTTACGGCCTTTCAAAAAAAACTGGTGAAGATTTAATAATTCAATACACAAAAAAAACAAATCTTAAAGGAATAATTTTCCGTATATCTAATATCTATGGTCCGGGAGGTAAACCATTTTATAATTCAGTTATTGCAACTTTTGCACATCTTATTAAAACCGGAAAGGAGCTAAGAGTAAATGGTAACGGCTCCCAAAAAAGGGATTACCTTTATGTTGACGATGTTGCAGATGCTATTATAAAAGCAGTCCATTATACACCCAAGAATCCAGCTGAAATATTTGATATCTGTTCCGGAAAAGAAACTTCACTAAACAGTATTCTTAAAATCCTAAAAGAAGTATCTGGTAAAAACTTTAAAGTTGAGTATAATAAGGACGTTAAAGAAAACAGATGGCCCATAAGCAATAAAACTTTTAATAAAGCAACTGAGTTTTTAAATTGGAAACCAAAAATGCCACTTTCAAAAGGCTTAAAGAATGTGATGAACTTCTATGAAGATTAGCATAAAAAAGCTGGATATAAAAAAAGACCACCGGGGTTGGGTTGCGGAAATTTTAAGACAGGAAGATCTAAGCAAAAAGGATGGGAAGTTTGGTCAGATTCACATAAGCACTGCCAAACCCGGACAAACAAAAGGCAAACACTACCATGGAAGAAAAACTGAATGGTTTTGTGTAATCGCGGGAAACGGCATCTTAACACTCATTGATAAAAAAAATGAAGAAAAAAAACAAATAACAATCGGCAAAAGTAATATGGTAACTGTTAAAATTCCTCCTAATGTTTGGCATGCAATAGAAAATACTGGAAAGTCTGAGATGTATTTACTGGCATATATAAGTGAACCGTTTAATCCGGAAGATCCTGATACATATTACGAAGAATTATGACAGATAAGCAAAATTTGAAACACAGCAGTAAAATCAAAAATGCTATCAAAGGAAAAGTGATTTTAGTTACCGGTGGCACTGGTTCTTTTGGTAATGCAGTAACTTCAAGACTGCTTGATTTAAATCCGAAAAGAATAATTATTTTCAGCCGTGATGAAAAAAAACAGCATGACATGCGTAATTTGTACAGTAGCCCCCTGCTTAAATTTATAATTGGGGATGTCAGAGACAAAGAAAGCGTTAGTAAGGCTATGGATGGTGTAGATTATATTTTCCATGCAGCAGCACTCAAACAGGTTCCGACTTGTGAATTTTTCCCTTTAGAGGCAATAAAAACAAATGTACTGGGTGCGCACAATGTCGTTACCAGCGCAATTGAACACAAAGTTAAAACCCTGGTTATTTTATCAACTGATAAGGCAGTATACCCTATCAACGCGATGGGAATTTCTAAGGCTTTGATGGAAAAAGTTATGATCGCTGATGCTAGGAATATTGGGGAAGAAAAAAATCAATTTACAACTCTTTGCGGAACAAGATACGGTAATGTACTTTTTACAAGAGGATCCGTTTTGCCTTTTTTTATAGAAATGATGAAAAAAGGAGAATCCCTTCCTTTAACCAATGGACAAATGACAAGATTTTTACTGCCGCTCCCATACTCTGTTGATCTAGTTTTATATGCCATGACTCACGGAAATAATGGAGATATGTATGTCAGAAAAGCTCCTGCTGCTACAGTTGAAACGCTTGCTCAGGCAATGTGCAAAATATTTGATTATAAGAAAGGGTATAAGGAAGTGGGGGTTCGCGCCGGTGAAAAAATGCACGAAACACTAATTTCAGAAGAGGAAATGATCCGTGCTGAGGATCAGGGAGACTATTTCAGAATTCCTCCAGAGTCTCAAGGGTTGGAATATCAGAAATATTTTAATATCGGGAAAAAGATTCAAGCTCAAAACTTAGAACCTTATACTTCCGGAAATACAAAAAGACTCGATGTAGAAGAAACTATTAAGATTCTTCTAACACTTCCTGAAATTCAAAACGAGTTGGGAACCATTCAAAAGAATCAGGCAGTCAAAAGTGCTCTGGATTCCCTGCTTCAGGTTAATAATATTACCTCCCAGGAAACTTTTGTTTCAGGAGAAATTAAGACTTTTCATCGTAATCATCGTAATCTAAGTAAAACAAATGTCGGAGCAAGAAGCAGAATATGAACGAACGCGTGGAACCAAATTATCAGGATCTTATTCGTGCAGCAATGCTCCTTCAATCAGATAGACCCATAAATTCAGTTGATACAATTTATTTACATGGTTTAAGTGAAGGAATGATAAATTCAACTCATCCCAACCTTTTTGAAATCGCTGCTGACTACCAAAGAAGTAAGAAAGCTGGGTGTATTTCATTTAACGGCTCAGACGGAGAAGGTATGGGAGAGCAAAACTATCCAGGTGCAGCATGGCCTGGAAAAGACTGGTATTTTAGAAAGTTTAATGAAACTTATGTAGGTTATTATGACTTAATCCCAACAGGTCTAGGTTTACATACAAGAGATGAGGCAGATAAATTTATAATATTGTCGAAAGAGAAAGCATGGACATCTGGCGGAATTTTATCAGTTGGTTATCACTCTGTTAGAAGTATGTCTTGTATGGTTGCAGCAATGGAGACTCAAAATTATTTCATGCGCCTGCATTTTATAATGCCACCTTCTACAGATCCATGGTACCCGATGCTGGGAAGTCAGGGAATTGATAAAACTAATACTTTTACAGAAATTGAAAGTGAGGTTTCTAGAATCTTTAATTACTGGGAAAAGGGTTATGGTGCTTCACCAAAATATTTATTCCATTACTTGCAGTACCGCGAAGAGATAGTTAAACAACAAAAATTCCCTTTATTCCCACTCACAGATTGAATTTTATCGCTTCATATATTAAACTACAAAAATAATTATGGAAACTAAATCAGAAAATCCATTTCCCATACATCTTTTAGATGAAGAACAAAAAGCTGCATATTTTGAATGGGAAAAATTATTTGAAATTTGTCATAATCCCCCGCCGGAAAACCTTGAGATTGGTACTATCATTATGCCAACAGGATATTGGATGGATCGGGCACCAGCTTCTCTTACACTTTTTAAAGAAAGATTCTTAAAACAAGACTCCTCCCCACATTTAGTAGTAACAGGCAAACACAGCCATCCAGATCTTCTAAGAGGAGGTGCTGGAGCAAGCAAAGTTATAAGAGCTATGAATATTTATGGAAAACTTACACCCAAAATGAAGCAAAATCTCATCCCAGATGATTATGCAGAAAATACAAAAATGCAGGCATTAAATATAAGTGCTGCATTAGCTTGGCGTCACATAAGTGAGCCTCTGGTTGTTGTAGTCTCTGCAGAACACCTACCAAGGCTTTATAGTACTTTTATAGCTACTATTTTGGAAATAGAGAATCCGATACTAGAAACTAGACTTTATAGCATTGCAGTTTTTGGAGACTGGGAAAGTGATATACCGAAAGAAAATAGAGGAAAAAGATATGAGCAAATACCTGCAGAGATAAACAGATTCCCTGGTTACCGTGCGAAAGGTGACGTAGCAACAGAAGAAGAATTAATTCGTTATGTTAGCTGGTTAAAAACTAATATTTATGCGTAATAAGACTCAAAAACTAAAAATAATGACAATACTTGGAACAAGGCCTGAGATAATCAGGCTTTCTTGTATTTTGCCAAAAATGGATAAATATTTTAAGCATATTATTGTTTATACTAGTCAAAGTTATTCACAGCAGCTAAGCACAGTTTTCTTTAAGGATCTTAAGCTTAGAAAACCAGACTTTGTTTTAGACGTTAAGTCAGAAACTCTTGGTGGATTATTAGGAAATATCCTGAAACAAGCAGAAGAAGCAATATTAAAAGAAAAACCAGATGCACTTCTGGTTTTAGGAGATACAAATAGCGCCTTATCCGCAATTATCGCCAAACGTATGAAAATTCCCATATTTCATATGGAAGCCGGAAACAGGTCTTTTGACGATAATGTCCCGGAAGAAATAAACCGGAGGATAGTCGATCATATAAGCGATTATAACCTTGCATATACAGAAAATAGCAGGCGATACTTAATTGCAGAAGGGATACACCCTGGAAACATTTATGTTACAGGCTCCCCTTTAACAGAAGTTTTTGAAGTTTTTATTAAGGACATCGAAAAATCAAAAATACTCCTTAATCTAAAACTTAAAGAAAAGGAGTATTTTGTTGTTTCTATACACCGCGAAGAGAATGTTGATAATCCCGCTCACCTAAAAGAACTTTTTAATTCACTAAATTATTTAGCGAATAAATACAGATTTCCGGTTATTGTAAGTTATCACCCAAGAGCCAAGAAAAGGCTATCACTGTTAAATCTAAAACTCTCGCCGCTTATAAAACTTCATGAACCGTTTGGTTTTTTTGATTACAATAACTTGCAAAAAAACGCTCTTTGCGTACTTTCCGATTCCGGCTCAATTCCTGAGGAATCCGCAATATTTAATTTTAGAGCAATACAAGTAAGAGTAAGTAGCGAGAGACCAGAAGCTTTTGATGCCGGTTCCATAATTTTAACAGGATTCAATAAAGATACAATTGTCAGTGCCGTAGAACTTGTTGTAAATCAGGAAAGATCAGGAGAGATTCCTGAAATTCCGGAAGGTTATAAACTTAAAAATGTTTCATCAAAAGTTGTGAAGTTAATCATGGGTCTTTCCAGTATTAGGAAATATCACAACAATTAATTTTTTAAGAAAATTTACTATTCCAACTGCGCTAATATAACCGGCAACAGCCCAAATAGTCTCCAGGATTCTTACAAATATAAAAGATATTCCAGTTACTGGGCGCCGAACAAATTTTTTCCAATTTTTAAAATAAACTTTTCTAAATAGAATTAAGCCTTGAGTCCTTATCAATTCCGGATGTTTTTCAGCATATAACGCACCCCTTTTTGCGTAATAGAATTTTTTTTGTAAAAGTTTTATCAAAGTTAAATCCTCCTCATGATGATAAATGTAAGATTTAACACGCCCTGCCTTTGCAACCTTCATAACTCTGTAAAACAAATCATAATCTTCAGGTCCTGTTAAATTTTCATCAAAACCCCTAGCTTTTACAAAAACTCTTTTTGAGTAAAATCTGGCCAGTTCAATAGACGAGTCACCCTCATACATTTCTCTTTCAAACCTCCTTATAGTTTGAATAAATCCTCTACCAACAGTTTTTTCCGGAATAATAATAACCTCTATTCCTTTTTTTTCTGATAATTCTACACATTCTTCGATAACTTTTTTTCCAAGTTCCATATCAGAATCCAGAAATAATAAATACTTACCTTTAGATTTTAGAGCGCCAAGATTCCTTTGGGCAGAACGTTCAGGGCCTTTATTAAAAACTTTTTTCGTAAATTTTTTTGCAATTTCAACTGTTTTATCACTCGAGTTATTGTCAACCACTATAATCTCTATTTTTTTATAGCTCTGTTTTTGAATACTTTTTAAAAGCGTTGAAAGTGTGACGCTTGAATTCTTAGTAGTAATAATTACCGAAATAAGTGGATTGTTACCTTTCATCTCAAAATTATGATAAGATATCGAAAGCTAAAAAGCAATCAGATGAGGAATCCAAAATTATCTTTTGTAATTCCTGCCCGGGATGAAGAGCAGTCAGTTGAAAAACTCGTAGTTGAAATTCTATCTTCACTCAAAAACGTTTCAAAATCTTTTGAAATAATTTTTGTAGATGACGGGTCAACTGATAAAACTTATTTAAAACTTAAAAAACTCCGGAGACATGATAAAAGAATCAAGGTAATTAGACTGCGGGGAAGTTTTGGTAAATCAGTAGCGCTTCAGGTTGGATTTGATCACGCAAAAAAAGATATCATATTTACTATGGATGCTGATTTACAAGACAACCCTAAAGAGATACCAAATTTCTTAAAAAAACTCGGGGAGGGATACGATCTTGTTTCAGGATGGAAAAAGAACAGACATGACCCGCACTTGAAAAAAGTTATTCCCTCACGAATAATAAATTTTCTTACAAGACTCTTAACCGGTGTACCAATTCATGATACTAACTGCGGATTTAAAGTATACAGACGAGTAGTTATAGAGTCCCTTAATCTTTACGGTGAACTATACAGATTTATTCCGGTTATAGCCTACAGACAAAATTTTAGAGTTGGTGAAATTGAAATACTCCACCGAAAAAGACTTTATGGTCAAACAAAATTCGGATGGGAAAGAGGTATAAAAGGAATTCTTGATTTGTTAACAATTACTTTTCTTACCGGATTTATCAGAAGACCTGGTCATTTTTTCGGATCCATAGGGATCGGATCTTTCTTTATTGGATTCCTGATTGGTTTTTACATAGCCTACCTAAGATTTACAACTGGAAGCATACAAGCCCGCCATCCCTTACTCTTTTTAGGTATGCTTCTTATGATTATTGGTGTACAACTTATTTCAACCGGACTACTCGCAGAAATGATCGTTTACTCAAAAGGTAAATTGGATTATACTTCTGCCATAAAAGAAAGCCTTGGGATTCGAGGTAGACAAAATTAATGCCAAAAGCCTATTCAATATCAGTTTTTTTTCCTTGTTACAATGATGCAAAGAGCATTAGCAAACTTATCCGTGATAGTTTCTTGATTTTAAAGAAATTAACTCCAAACCATGAGGTTATTGTGATAGATGACGGCTCAACGGACTCCAGCCGCAGCGTACTTAAAAAACTTACCTTAATTTACCCCAGGCTTAAACTTGTTTTCCATGAAAGAAATCTTGGTTATGGGGGAGCACTGCGTTCTGGTTTTAAAGCTGCAACTAAGGAGCTAATATTCTATACAGACGGAGACGGCCAGTATGATGTTAAAGAATTTTCAATTCTTTTATCTCTCATGACAAAAGACGTAGATTTTGTTAACGGAATTAAAATGTCGCGTAGAGATCCGACGTATAGAGTTTTTATAGGAAATCTCTACAGTTTTGTAGCACGCTGGATGTTCTTTTTGCCAACGTATGATGTTGACTGCGATTTTAGGTTAATAAGGCGGCTGCTTTTGAAAAAAATTGATTTACAAAGCAATAGCGGCTCTATATGTGTTGAACTTGTCAAAAAAGCACAACGCGCTGGTGCAAAGTTTCGCCAGGTTTCCATACACCACAGAGAACGAAAATGGGGTGAGTCACAATTTTTTAGAATAGACAGGATTTTAACAACTTTTTTTGAACTGGGCAGACTATGGATAAAATTAATGGTAATAGATAAGATGAAATAATATGGAAATAGCTGAGTACAGAAATATTTTTGAAAACGAAGAAACGCATTTTTATTATGTCGGCACTCACAGTGCCGTTATAGAATTTTTAAATAAATACCTACCTAAAAAAACCGGAAATAAAATTTTAGACGCTGGCTGCGGGACAGGCTCTTTAATGAAAAAATTAAAAAGGTTTGGGGAAATATGCGGAATTGATATAAGTAATGAGGCTTTAAAATTTGCTAAAAATAATGGTCTTAGACAAGTCAGGAAAGGATCAGTAACAAACATACCATTTAAGGAAAATGAGTTCGATGCAGTTGTTTCTATTGATGTTCTTTATCACAAACAAGTAAAAAATGACTTACAAGCTCTAGAGGAGTTTAGAAGGGTTTTGAAACCTGGTGGAATACTAATCATTAAAAATCCTGCTCACAATTGGCTCAGAGGAAATCATGATATTGTAATTCATACGAAAAAAAGGTACAGCAAAAGTGAGTTTAGAGAAAAACTTAAGAGAACCGGATTTCAAATTCTTAAATTATCCTACATAAATATCTTCTTCTTTCCTCTTGCGATTGCAAAGCGCTTAGCTGAAAGTTTATTCAAGGCTAAACCATCATCTGATGTTAAAAACATACATCCACAAATAAATAAAATATTAATTAATATCTACAA
>MFDK01000036.1:0-3245 GCA_001776865.1 Candidatus Daviesbacteria bacterium RIFCSPLOWO2_01_FULL_37_10
AAACCAATCCATAATATCCCGTAGATGGGGGATAAACGGATCAAGAGGTCTCCCTGAAAGTTCCGACAAAGAAAACATATAATCCGCATTTCTAGCAGAAAGCTTATGAAACTCTGGTCCAAGTCTTAAAAGGTTATACACTACAATTGCAATGAAAATTGCCAATACCCAGCATCCAAAAAGTTTTAGTAGTTTGTTTTTGTTTAGTTTATTAAAAGAAGAACCAATGAGGCTTAAGGGCAAAACGATCAAATTAACAATGGCAGGAGTTTTAGTAAGCATCGCACCGCCTAGCAAAAATCCAAGGATCATTGATAAATCCAACCTTTGACTTTTTAAAAGCCAAGCAGCAAAAAAAATAGACCATATCGTAAATGCCGAAAGCATTGAATCAACAAGTGCTAATCTGTCAAAAAAAACAGTATAGGGAACTATTGCATATATTAATGCAGACCAAAGAGCCACTCTTATATTGAAAACTTTCCAGGACAGAGCAAAAACACCAGTAAGAGTTGCGAATCCGGAAAGAACAGATAAAAACCTTCCTGCAAAAAGGGAGTCTGTAAAGATTTTAAACATAGGCATCATTATCCACATAAAAAGGGGAGCTTTACCGTCAGTAAGCGGTAGGAATCTAAGCGTTGGCTCGGATTTCATAACCTGAGCCCAGCGTATATAAATAGCCTCATCAGCAAAAATCGGTTGTAAAGTTAGGTTGGGTAGACGAAGGGCAAAATAGAGAATAACTATTAAAATCCCCAGAATGATTTCTAATTTATAATTTCCTAAAACCTTCACTTTCCTATTATACCAACTTACTGTAATTTGCATATTCAATATTTATGTGATAATATTATCTTTATAAAGCGCTTGAGTTTGGTTTCCTGCCAAACGAGCTGGATACGAAAGTATGCACGGAAGCCTAACCGTAAAATTGGGATGCTGATTATTGTCAGCTAGTAAGATCCTGAGAGTGATTGATGGATAAATAAGGTGGTACCACGGCAAGCTAATTTAGCACCGTCCTTAAACTAATAAGGAGGTGCTTTTTTTTATGGAAACTGAAATAGAAGATTTTAAATACCAACGATTTGTAATCAAATTAGGCAGTAGCGTGATTGTTGATTCAGATGATGACGCTAAATTAGAGGTTTTTGATAGTGTTGCCAGGCAAACCAGCCGTCTTATTGATCATGGATATGAAATTGCTATTGTAACATCTGGAGCTGTGGCTTTTGGTCGTAAAAGATTGGGTTTTGATAATGGTAATTTGGTTAGAAAACAGGAACTAGCAGCAGCTGGTTCAACACGGCTATTTACAACGTGGGCAGAAGCATTTAAAAGATATGGAAAAATAACTATTGATCATTTACTTTCTGAACAGGATGTTCAGGCAATTTCTGTTGGTAGTCCCAAATGGCCACTTCTAGATGAGCTGCAAAGCGGTCGTTATGTGCCTATTATTAATGCTAATGATTCGGTGAATACCTTCGAACTAGAGCAACTTTCTGTTTCCGCGGATAATGATCAATTATCAGCTTTTGTTGCCAGATTAGTCCAAGCGGGGAAACTAATAATGTTGACAGAAGCAGAAGGAGTTTGGGATCAGAACCGACAGGTAATAAAAGTGATTGAAAAACAAAAGGATTTAGAACAAGTCTATACTAGTTCTAAAACTGATCAAGGGACTGGAGGTATTGAATCTAAAATAGAAGTAGCTGTGTCATTTGCCATCGTAGGAAAATCGGTCTGGATTACTAATTGTGAAAATGACTCAATCTTAAGGATTGCCAGAGATGAACAAGTGGGGACTAAATTTAGGATGAGTTAATACGATCAATCATAAGCTTCTCCCCAGTTGAGGACGGTCTTCAGAAAGCTTGATCCAATACCCTTCAATACCTTTATTCTAATATTCTAAATTAATAATTTCTTGACAAAATACCGCTCGAGCGGAAATTTGTCACGGATTCAAATCCCTCTTAATATATCAACCCCTTATACACCAAAATAATCTCTAAAAACTTTATCGTTTTCTATCCTAGTAATAATAAAGCTCCTTACAAACTCTCCTATGCCTAGATATTGCCTTAAAAACTCAACCTGTTTCTCGCAAGGCCATGCATGAAGATAAACACTTTCGTGAAGCGGATAAAATCCCCAAGCTTTTAAATATTCCTGGAAGATTTCTCTTCTTGTTTTTAAATTATTAGGAATGTCATAACTAATCAATGTCCACTTACCATTCCACATTTTCGGTTTTTCAATGGCCAACTCATCAATGGCAAACTTTAAAATTTTTCTCTGACCTGCACCAGTTATTTTAACGATTTGAGTTCCATCCTCCTCATAAATTTCAACAAGTTTTTGCTTTTCTAGTCTTTCTAATGCTCTCTTCAAATAACGTATGTTAAATCTCTTCCAAGCTTCGTATTCGCTCTTTCGTTGATTATTAAGAAATGGTTTTAAAGCAAGTGGCAAATTTGGTATAGTTACTGAAGCTGTGAGAAAAACACCCATCCCTACTATTTTTAATACATTTCCTACAGTTGCGTATTTTTTAGTAAAATTTTCCCAATCAATTTGTTTAGTCAAAGTTTTGGAAATATCCTTGAATAATTCCTCATCTATTTGTATAGAAGTTAAATCTTCGATCCTATCTTTACCTTTACACTTTTTTATTTTATTGCGAAGCAACAAACTTCGTTTATTAACTACCACATTGCTGACAAGATACCGCTTTGGCGTTATTTTGTCAATTATCAGTTAATTATGATTTTTAAAAATTTCTAATTACGGCTGACTAGTATCATTTTTGACATTCATTTTATGAGGATCAACATTTTATCGCGGTCTGTTTTTAAAACTTCATATTGATCTTTTTTTATCCCAAGTCCATCCAGTTGCCACTGATAAGTAATAACCAGGACAGATCTTCTTTCTTTAAATATTCCACTGAGTCTATTTTTTTCAATTTGGTTTACCTTTTTTCCGGAGTAAAAAACAGCTGCTGGTACAAAATCCCCATCTATAAATAAATCATAAGGGTATTTTCCGGCTTCCTTAGATAATATCTCCTCATCTGAAATAAACGCAGGAATATCAATAAATTCATACCAGCTTCTTTTTGTTTGAAGAAATGAAACATATCCGATTAATACAAGAAACAAAAACAAAATAATTATTTCACTTCTAATAAATCTTTTTAAAATTACATAAGAGAAACCAAAAAAAGCTAACATTAA
>MFDK01000036.1:3310-3928 GCA_001776865.1 Candidatus Daviesbacteria bacterium RIFCSPLOWO2_01_FULL_37_10
ACACAAAGAAGAATACGGATAAAATTAAAAACCTTCTTTGCATCAAAAAGAGTCCTGCGAAAATTGCTAATAATCCTGGCCAAAACCATTTACCAACTCCTGCATGTAAGTATTCTTTTGTCAGTTTAAAGTTTTCCAGAAAGCTTGTTTGAGCAGAAACTCCTGGTAACCCAATCCCAAAAAAATGATTTAAAAAACTTCTGTTTTCAAATATCTGGAAAATAAACCACCCACCAACTATCCCAAAAATTAGAACTATTAACGGAATAAAATCTTTCCATTTATATTTGAGTTTCCAAAAAATAATCAGTAGCGAAGGGATTATTGTAAATGGCACTAAGGTTTTTGTTAAGAATAGAGATGTAAGGCTAATTGACCAGGGGAGTAAGAATTTTTTTTCTTTGGATGCCTTAATCGCAAAAAATAAAGTTAACAAAAACAAAAAGACTAGAATAATATCTAAATTTCCAGATCTTGATCGAAACAAAAACCAAAAAGAGGAAGGAAGTACCAATGCAGAGGATAAACCTACCACTCTACCAAAAAGTTCTTTACCTAAAAAATAAATAACTACCATACTTAAAAGTCCGGAAAGAGCCGAAGCAAACCTAACTCCAA
>MFDK01000036.1:3941-61699 GCA_001776865.1 Candidatus Daviesbacteria bacterium RIFCSPLOWO2_01_FULL_37_10
AAATAAATTTTCTGAGATTGTAATTAGTAAAAATCCTACTGGGGGATGATCAATATAATATCCACCATTCCACGTTAAGTTAATAAAATTACCTGACATTAAACTATTTCTGGCAATATCCCCGTACCAAGCTTCATCAAAACTAACAAGTGACGACTGACCTAGTTTGTAAAAAAATAAAGGGGCTGTTAAGAAAATAATAAATATACAAAAAATGTCCAAAAATTTATGTTCTAGTATATTTTTCACAAGTTTTAATTATATTTACCTAAAACATCATTCCATCTAATTCGCAGCATATCATAAATTGCTGCAGCCGAATCTTTAACAACCTGTACTCTTTCAGTATCAACATAATTCCACTCAACTTCAATTTCTTCAATATAGAATCCTAATTTTCTTGCAAAATACAAAACTTCTACATCAAATCCTGCGTTTACCGCTCCACCTTTAAAATGAACTATCCCCCATTCATTTTTTATTTTAGGAAAAATTGCTTCAATTGATTTTCTGTTAAATGCTTTAAAGCCGCATTGTGTATCTTGGAATGAAAGATCTAAAATAATGCTCCGTAAAAACGCAAAACCCCATGCTGCAAGTTTTCTCATAATTGGAGCTCCACTCCTTCCGGATCTTGATCCTATTACAATATCCGCTCCTTCCTCAAATTTCGGGAGAAGTTTTTCAATTTCTGAAATAGGAGTAGCCTGATCCATGTCTGTAAAAAGGGCAATTTCCCCCTTACTCGACAGTAACCCTGTCATAACAGCCGCAGCCTTGCCGCCGTGAGCATTTTTTATCAGTCTAAACTGCTTTTTCCCTTTTACTTGATCTTCTATTAAAGTTACCGTTTCATCAGTCGAACCATCATCAACTAAAATTACCTCAAATGGATAGTCTACTTTTTCAAAGTACTTTACTACTCTAATAAGTACTCCTTTTTTCAGGTTGTTTTCCTCGTTGTATGCCGGTATAACAATGGATAGTTTTAAACTGTTCATGGCTTACCATTAGGGTTAGAAATTAATTTAAACACTTTCACTCCGGAAAATATTTGCTCTTTTTCTATTTTTGCCATTCCAAATCCTGCAATTTCGTATTTCGGATGATTGATGGGTTCACAAACCGGATCTTCACAAACTACGAAAAGCTGATCTGTAATTTCAGCAGGAACAGTTTTCGGTTTATGACCTAACTGTCCTAAATAAAACTGGTAAGCAGCGTCGTAATTACTCTTAGCAATCAGCGCAAAATTAAAAGGTTTGTTTTCTGCTTCAGAAATTACAAACTTTGCTATTTCTTGCGTCCTTTTAACCTGATTGTTCGGAGGATTTTTAAGTGGAGAGTTTTGCAAATTTATATAGGTTAGAGTCAAAATAAGAAGTATAGCTGCAATTCTTATTAACCACACCGGATCCGGATATGGTGAAAATATGCGTAATTTACTAACCAAACCGTTACTAACCACACCGGATGTGGAAATTAATGCTCCAATTAAAAGATACGGAACCGGATTTAAAAATCCTAAATAATGATCATAGATATTTTGTTTATATAAAGCCAGCCCCAATACGCCGACAGTCAACCAAATGCTCAGTGCTAAAATTGACCAAGTCAAAATAATACCCTTTGTTCTTCTCCAGAATGTTATTATAATTGGAATAATAACGAGCAGTGAAACTCCTATCGTCAACCAAAAATTATCCTGAGTTATATACCTTCCTATTAAGTTATTAGAAAATATAGGGATAATTCTTTCCAATGTATTAAAAGGATTTAAATTTACTGTTGCCTGACGGTCTGAAAAGAAAGCAGTAATTGCCCTGTAGTTTAGAAAATTATGCTTAAGATCAAAAACAACGAGTGGAGACATAATTACAAAGAAAGAAAATATTCCACCTAAAGTTCCTGTAAAAAAATATTTACTCTCCAGTTTTTTTCTTAACTTCAGGCTTAAACTATAAAGCCAAAGTATTCCTGTAATAGGAATTAATATAAGAGCAAGATAGTGCATTTGAGATGCAGCCGCAATTGCCGCTCCGGTTAAAATTAACCATCTAAAATCTTTAGATTTTTGTGCAATAAACATTGACCATATTGAAATCAAAGCAAATAAAGGTGCCGGATTTGGATTCCATGAAGATCTTGAATAAATAATATTTACAGGAGAAATTGCATATAAAAAGGCGACTACCCATCCAGACCAGCTACCAAACCAGATCTTTCCAAGATAGTAAATAATAAGTACTGTCAAAACCCCGATAAATGCTACTTGATACGCAGCAGCAACCGGATTTAACCAAAATATTGCCATAGGAACAGCCATCATATAATAATAAAGCGGACCTAAATAAATATTTCCGATTGATGTTGTAGGACCAATTAAAGGAAGATCATGTTCCACAAGAATTCTTCTGATCATGAGCGCATCCCTCCCCTCGTCTCCTAAAAAAGTCATATATTCAGGTAGTCTGTAATATCTTAAGAAAGTGGCAATAAACAAAATGAAAACGACAGCAAAAAACTCAAGTTTACCTAAATATTTCCACCAAAGTTTAAGAAGATCAAAATATGATCTTACTATTACCGGAATACTTGCTCCTGTAGGCTTACCCGCAGTTCTTGAAAAATGATTGACACCAACCTGTGAAACCCTAAACCCGAATTTCTTTGCCTTAATAACAAGCTCAGCATTAATCATCGCTCCCCTTTTTGATTCAAATTTAGGAATTTTTTCTAAAACCTCCCTTTTAACCATTTTGAAACCGCAATCAACGTCTTTTAGCTTCATACCGAAAAGCATAAGTAATGAGAGAGTCCAACCCTTTGCAAAAAGAATGCGATAGAAAGGATCTGCCCTCTTTATTCTGTAACCTATTATCAAATCCGCTGTTTCTAACTTATAAATAAATTTTGTAACTTCTTCAAAATTAAATTGTCCGTCGCCATCCGTATAACAAATCACATCATATTTTGCATTATAAAAACCGGATTTTAAAGCTTCCCCGTAACCTAAATTTTTTGGATGATGTATAACTTTAATTTTAGGATTTGAATTTGAAAGCGAATCTGCAACTTCAGCAGTTTTATCTGTTGAACCATCATTAACAATTGTAATCTCGTAATTTATACCTAACCTTTCTAAAACTGTTATTGCCTTATTTACAGTTCCAGTTACTGACCCTTCCTCATTAAAGCATGGAAAGAAAACAGAAAGATTATCGATCATTTTTAAAGTGTAGCATAGGCTTATTTTTTCTGCTATGCTTTAATATATAAAGTAGTAGCGAAGTCACATGACGAGCTAATTCGTATATGGATAAAACAGTAAAACATCTGCTTATTATTACATCATTTGTAATAATTTCTACATTCCTTATCTGGCTCCCGCATTTTTTGTCCCTTCCTAACTTTTGGGGTTTAAATTTTTCAAACGGGTTCAATACAATCTTCAGGAATTTTGACGGACTGGAATATATAATAATTGCAAAAACTTTTTACGACCCGGTTCAGATTGCCAATATTCCGCAACTACTCCCTCATACATATTATGCTTCTCATTTCCCGGGTTTTCCAATTTTAATTGCACTTTTTGCCCCATTTTTAGGGTTCCTGAAATCCATGCTTTTTGTTTCTCTTCTGTTTACGATTGCATCTGCCATAGCTTTCTACTACTTAGTAAGAAATTTTAAATTAACAAATAATCCACTATTTTTAACCATGATATTCTTACTTCTTCCAGCAAGATGGATTATCGTACGCTCAGTTAGTTCCCCTGAACCAGTTTTTATATTCTTTGTAATTTTGTCTTTGTATTTTTTCTTAAAAGTTACGCACCATGAACTAAGTTCCCACATTAAAAGTGGGAATTCGGATATATGGATGGCTGCTATATTTGCTTCTGTTGCACAACTTACCAGGCCACCTGGTGCGCTACTTGGTCTTGCTCTTGGACTCTATGTTCTTTGGCAAGGATACCAAAAAAAATCTTTTAAATATATCCTATCTTTCTATCCTTTTATCTTAATACCTATTACACTTTTCTCTACTTTTTATTTATATGGAATAAAATACGGAGATTTTTTTGCATATTTTCATAGCGGAGATAATATTCATCTAACTTTCCCCCCTTTTCAGATTTTTAATTTAAATCAGTTTTGGGTAGGAACTATCTGGCTTGAAGATATAATCTACATATATATACTGGGACTTTTAGGTGGGTTTTTACTAATAAAGCAGAAGCTTTATCCATTAGCTTTTTTTGTTCTAACATTTCTAACAGCATCATTTTTTGTGGCTCACAGGGATATCAGCCGTTATACACTTCCAATTGCCCCATTTGTAATCATTGCCTTCCAGCATATTCTAATATCCAAAGAATTTAAAATAATTTTAGCAATTCTTGCGCTGGCACTTTATTTATATTCTCAAAACTACATCCTCCAAAACACCGCCCCGGTTCCTGATTTAAGTTACTATGATTAACGCTCTTGGGGCTCTTAGGGACGGTCCTAGAATTTCCTGTTACAACAATCCATACAAAGCACTCTTTTATAGCTTGATTATCCAGATAATTAAATTCAGCCTACTATAAACTATGCTTAATCTAGACTGTCCCATCAATCTTTCTGAGGACCGTCCCCATTTTGCCATTGCCATTTTGTGCTTTACCTTACCCATTCTTTTATGTAAGGTGAGAAGTCCAGTTGATAATCTGGAATGCCTAAAGATAATCCGTGCTCCACTACAGCTTTATATTCTTCTGGATTACTTCTATGTATTTTAAATACTTTATTTTTAAAAATTATGAAGTGATATTTATCATTTTTATAATCTGCATACCAATCTGGGTATGCATTATCAAATGACCTGCTTATCTTTTCAGCTAATTCATCAGCTTTATCTTCAGGAACTTCGACAGTATGTAGAGTCCATTGTTTAAGCCAAGGGGTTTTATGGTTTGATGTAACTTGTTCAACCTTTGTATCTAAGATTTTGATCTCTTCTAAAATAGAGATCTCGCCTAAACTCTCTTCGATAATGACCCCCTTATAACCCATTATTTACCTCCTCCTTTTTCCAGGTGAAATAGTGATTCATTAGAAAATTCCAGACCATTGTCGGAGGAATACTGACGAAAAAGTAAATATTATAATACTGAATATCAAAAAAGCCAAGATTTAAAACTCCGTCTCCGTAAACTAAATGTAAAAATTTAATAATTAAAACCCCTATTGCTAATCCCCCAAATGATACAATGTTAAAAATTAGAAGTTTTATCCAAACACTCTTATTTGTTTTCCTTTTTCTAAAAGTCCAGAAATTATTAAAAGAAAAGTTATTTAAAATTGCAATCTCTGTTGAGAACGCTTTTGAAGTTGCAGGTTTTATTCCGAGCTGTCCGATAAAAAAATTATAAAAGAAAAAATCAATAATCGTCCCTACAAATCCTACAGTTCCAAATTTAATAAAAGTTTTTGATCTCCTTGCCCAATATAAAATAGGCAGTTTAACCCCCCAATTTGAAAACCTTACTTCAAATCCATATCCTAAAATATCAATTATATAATTCGCTATTTCATTTTTAGACTTATCCGCGTCCCGTTTTCTAAAAACAATCGGAACCTCAGTCATTTTTGCGTTAGCTTTTTTCGCTTCAACTACCGCAGCAGGTTGAATTAAAAAAGTTGTCCCATGCCAAGGAATTGAATCCCAATCCATTCTTTCATATAGATCTCTAGTGTATGCCTTAAAGGAAGGCGTAAAATCACTAATCTCCCAGATCCCTGTTAATATCCTCATAACGTAGGACGATCCAAAGCTAAAAAGCTGCCTGATTGGCGAAATATTATTTTCTCCACCTCTAACATATCTTGAACCCTGAACATATTCATATCCTTCGTTTAGTTTCAATAGAAACTTGGGGATATCATTAGGGTCATGCTGCAAATCTGCATCAATTTGCATAAGAATATCCGCATCTAGATGAGATGCAGCATATTTATAGCCTTCTATAATGGCAAGACCGAGTCCTCTTTCTTTAACATCCAGAAAGTGAACTTTTGGATTTATCTGTGCAATTTTTTTAGCAACTTCTCCTGTACCATCCGGTGAACTTGAATCTGTAACTAAAACATGGATCTCAAATCCGGGGACTTTTCCATTTTGCGAAAGTATAAGTGGAATTGTTTTTCCAATACTTCCTTTTTCATTATACGTCGGCGCAACAACAACAACTCGTTTAAGGTTATTCACTATGAATTGATTTTATCTGAAAAAGAGGAGCTTTACAATTCCTATGTGAATTTTGCAAGATCCGAGTGTACCATTATTTTTACCAAGTCAGGAAATTTAGTTTTTGGTTCCCAGCCTAAGATTTTTTTTGCTTTTGCAAAATCTCCCAGCAATGGTCCTGTTTGAACTGGAGGAACAAATTTATCATCAACAACTACATATTCTTTCCAGTTTAATCCAACAGTTTCAAATGCCTCTTTTGCAAACTCTTCAACTGTGTGCATCTCCCCTGTTGCTATAACAAAATCATCAGGGCTGTCTTTCTGTAATATCATCCACATTGCCTCTACATAATCCGGTGCATATCCCCAATCTCTTTTTGCATCTAAATCCCCAAGAGTAAGTTTTCCATCTTTTACAATCGGCTCTCCTGATTCGTTTAAAGGAATACCCTCTTTTTTATTATTTTTAAGTACTGCAACTGCCGCAGAGATTTTCCTTGTTACAAAGTTAAGCCCGCGTCTGGGGCTCTCATGATTAAATAAAATCCCGCAGGAAATAAACATTGGTTTATTTTTATCGTTCCTGTAAATTATTGCCATTCTGTGTGCCAGCTCTTTTGCAGCGGAATAAGGGTTTGCAGGAGAAAAAGGCGTTTCCTCATTTTGAGGAATTTGAGAGGGCTTTCCAAACATCTCAGATGTCGATGCCTGATAAATCTTTGCTTTTGGGACAATTTGTTTTACTCTTTCAAATACCTGCACAGCACCAATCCCTGTAATCATCATTGTTCCGAATACATCTTTAAAAGAGGCTAGAGGAGAAGATTGCGATGCTAAATTATAGATTTCATCAGGCTTAAAATCTAAAAGAGCCATTGCTATAGATTCAGGGGAAACTAAATCACCATGATAAATTTTTATCTCAGAGATTAGGTGTTCAATATTTCCGGTCTCGTTAGCTGCATTTCTCCGAATTAACCCTGCAACTTCATATCCTTTTTTCAAAAGAAATTCTGTTAAATATGACCCGTCCTGACCTGAAATGCCTGTTATAAATGCTCTCTTGTTAGACATAAATTTTAGTCCTTTTATTTATTTTATCACATTTTCTTATCTTCTCATCTGCAACAAAAGATCTCTTGCATCTAGGGCTTGCCGTTGTATTAATTCTCTCCACCACTCAATTAATTTTGGATCCTTTTTTTCTTCTGTCCATCCCATTATTTTATCAACCTCCTCTGCAAGTCTTTTTGAAGATTCCACACTTCGGATCACATAATCTGAAATATTATCAAAACCATAAACTACTTTATAAAATAAAGTGCAATATAATACGGGCTCTAGAGAAAGGGATACTGGTGTGGCCAAAAATGGCTGGCTGTTTTCTTCCAAAAGGTTAATAACTCTATCTGTTTCTGGACTATTACTTAAATGAAGCTTATCAGAATCCATAACACAAAGGAGTCCCTCAAATTGACCAATTGTACCATTACCTGTTTTTAACCAATCTCGAACGCGTGGAGTAATTTCGGGAAACGGACTAAGATCAACTTCATCTGTGATTTTAAAGTGTTCACCTGGTTCAAGATCTGCTGGTATTTGAATAGTCCAACCGCCCTGATGCTCAAGGGATGGCTTTAAATATCCTACTTTTTTCTCAAAATTTTCGCCTTCTGTATTTGCCATCGAGCTTAGAATAACATTTCTTCAATCATTTAATCAACCTTTTTTTTCAAAAGCCTTTCTAATCCCCTCTTTCCAGCTTGTTGGGGTAAACCCTAACATTTTTATTTTATCAGATTTCTCCCCGCCTTGTACAGGTCTTTTGGCAATTTCAGGATGAGACTGTTGAAATTCGACTATACTCCCCTTTTTGATTAATTCTTCAGGATTATCCACATTTCTTGCGACTCTTAAAAGCTCCAGGCAAAAATCATAAGGTGTTACTATTTCCGGTGAGCTTAAATGAAAAACCCCTGCTTCTCCCTTTCCTAAAAGTAAACCGACAGATCTTGGTATATCATCTATAAATGTTGGTGTCAAGAATTGATCGGCAAACATTGGATAGATTGAATCTCTTATACCTGATTTATACTCATCATAAACTTTTAAAAAGTTTCTTGCAAAATCCAACTTTCCGATATACTCACTTCTGTAAGGGTAGGATATTCTAATTGTTAAATTTTCAACTCCCGATTTTTTTACTTCATTTTCAGCCAGAATTTTTGTCCATGCATACCAGCTTACATCATCTGGTAAAGATGCTACCTGATCTTCCTCAGAATATGGTCCGTCTTTTCCATCAAAAACAAATCCAGTTGAGATAAAGATTGGAAATTTATCATATTTTTTACAAGCATCTGCCAAAAACTTTGTCCCTAAAACATTAACTTTATATGCAATATTTTCGTCCAGTTGCTTTTTATCAGTCGAATCAGCAGGTCTTGTTTTTTCTATTTCATCTACCAGGGTAGCTCCTGCAAAATTCATAACATAAGTTCCGGGAAAACTTGATACTGCAGCTTCTACATTCTTCTGATTGGTTATATCCAAACTCTGAAAACTTACCAGCCCGGTTAGATTTTCATCCATACCGCCACCAGCACCATACATTTCAAATTTATCTTTTCCAAGTTCCACAAAACGCGAGCCAGTCAAAGATCCAGGTCCAATTATAAGTATTTCCTTCATATTGTTTTCTGTTACGAGCGAAGCAACCTTACTCATTCGAACCTTTCAGGAAATCGCTCCCGTAGTCTAGGGTTATTTTTATCTCTTTCCGATATTATTGGATTCTCAACAGGCCATTCAATATTCAAATCCGGATCATCCCATGCAATAGCAGTTGTATCAGTCCCGTCATAATAGGAATCTACAAGGTAAAGATAATTTACATCTTTATCTCCAACTGCGCAAACAGAATTTGCCAATCCTTTTGGTATAAAAAGGGCAGCTTTATTTTCATCCCCTAAAGTAAAGGTTTCTACTTTTCCGAATGTATCCGATTCTTCACGTAAATCCACAATCGCTGTAAACATTTTTCCACTAGTACAATAAACAATCTTATTCCAATTTTCTGCATGCAGCCCTCTTATAACACCAGGTTTAGAGAGGGAATGATTCCATTGGGCTAAATTAAACTTTTCCCCGGTCACTTTCTCTAACTCATCTAGATGAAAAACTTCCCTGAAAAATCCTCTATCATCTTCAAAAGTAGGCCTTTCTAAAATAAGTAGTCCAGGAATCGAAGTTTTTTTTATAAATTCATTCATTCTATCCGCCATACCCCTTCTGTACTTCTCTATCTAGAACCGGTCTCCCTTTTTTAAGAGGCTTCCACCAGTCTTTATTTTCTTGATACCACCTAACTACTTCTTCCAAGCTTTCATCAAAATTGTAAGTTCTCTTAAAACCTAGAGCCTCAAGCTCACTTCCATTATTTGCATATCTAAAGTCATGACCTAATCTGTGTTCAACATATTCTATTCTATCTTCACCTAAACCTAAAACGTCAAGTATTTTCATAGTTACTTCTAAATTTCCTCTTTCTTCACCTTGTATTAAATATGTCTCACCTAAAGTTCCTTTTTCTAAGATAAGTTCGATTGCTCTTGCATGATCTAAAACATGAAGCCACTCCCTAATATTTTCTCCCTTTCCCATTAAAGGCACTTTCTCACCATCTAAAAGATTAGTTATGAATCTGGGAATTAATTTTTCAGGATCCTGATAAAAACCATAGTTATTAGCACAATTTGAAATTGTAATTGGTAAACCGTAAGTTTTAAAATATGCTCTTACAAGATGATCTGATCCTGCTTTAGAAGCAGAGTATGGTGTACGTGGATCATACGGTGTATCAGGATTAAAAGGTGGATCATTTACATCTAGATCCCCATATACCTCATCTGTAGAAACATGATGGAATTTTTTAACTTTTGCACCTAAAGCTGCATTTAAAAGTACTGCAGTCCCTAAAACATTTGTTTTTACAAAAATCAGAGGATCAACAACTGATCTGTCAACGTGCGACTCAGCAGCAAAGTGGACTATAATATCAATCCCTTGCATCGCTTTTTTAACAACTTCCTCATCACAAATATCACCTTTTATAAATTGGTAATTAGGATTGCCTTCTAAATTCTTAAGGCTTTCCATATGACCTGCATAAGTTAACTTATCCAGATTAACTATTTTGTCGTCTGGATGATTTTTCAGCCAGTAATGTATAAAATTAGAACCAATAAAACCAGCACCGCCAGTTACCAATAGTTTCATGATTTTCTTTCAACGTCATGTAGTCGAGCGAAGATCTAGATTTTTTATGTTCTCAGAGCGAAGCGATTTTGAGAACTAAAAAATCCGATCGAGCGAGACACATTTATCCTTTCTTTTTGGACCAAAAAATATTTGCTTCCAAAAGAGTTTCAAAAGTCCCTGCATCTCTCCAAAATCCATCTATTGTCCTGTAACCCAAATTACCACTCCGGGCATAGTGATTATTTACATCCGTGATTTCCATCTCCCCTCTTTCTGATGGTTTATTTTCTCTGATGAAATCAAAAACTTTATTATCATAAATGTAAAGCCCAGTTACTGCAAAGTTATTTTGAGGATCTTTTGGCTTTTCTAAAATTTCAAGAATTTTTTCGCTGCTTTCTTTATCAAAGACCGGTATACCAAAACGCTCCGGATCAGGAACTTCTTTCAAAAAAACCATTGCACCCTCTTTAAAATTTGCAACGTCAGAAGATATATCAAAATCCGTTGTATTGTCTCCTAAAATTACCGCGATATTACCATTGTCAGCAAAATCTTCAGCCAACCTTAAAGCATCTGCTATACCGCCTTCGTTTTCCTGATATGCATATTCTAAATGCTTTATTTTAAGTTCATTTCCATTTTTTAAAACCCCGAGGAAATCGCCACAGTGAGGTCCTCCTGTAACTACCATGATTTCATCAATACCAGCTCTAACCAGAGTATTAATCGGATAAAATATCATTGGTTTATCAAAGATTGGAAGTAAATGCTTATTGGTTACTTTCGTTAACGGGTAAAGTCTTGTTCCAAGACCCCCGGCTAAAATTACACCTTTCACGTTTTTAATTCCTCCTTAAATAATATACTCATAAGTATTAAAAAGGCAAGATTCTGCAAGTGTGTTGTATAATTTCCAATACAACAGCGCGAAACAGGTCCTTATAATTTAAAGTAATACTCCGTATAAAATAACTAGTGCTAGCAGAGCAGTTAAGATATATTCTATCATAACTTCAAGCTTTAAACTTTTATCAAAATGGTGAAAAGCTGTTGCCCAGAGAAGGTAAAAAGCAACAAGGAAAGTAAGTATAGTATATTGTACTATAGGGATACCCTGAAATTTAAAAACTAAAATTAAAGCAATAAATGCTGCAGCAATTACTATTAAAAAATTATGTTTGTGCAGTTTAAGGAACAATTTCATATATAAAAGTTAAACCAGATCCAACCTGGCCTGGATCAGCTGAGGTTATAGCTGCCGCTGCGACTCCAAGAATTGCCATATGTGCGAAATGAGAAGATGAAAATCTAAATACACCTCTCCTTCGAAGAATTATGAAATCTATAAGAAGCAGGGCTGAAACGAAGATAATAATTCCCATTCCCAAGAATTGATTAACCTTAAAAGGATTAACAACCGGCTCTGCGGAAGTTTGCGCTTTTGCAACCTCCGGCAGAATTAAAATCTCACGGTTATTCACATCTTCCTTTGGAATTTCTATTAGCGAAGGAACTTCTGCTTTAGCTAATTGTTTTGGCTTAGCCGTCAGTATAGAAGTCGTTCCAAACATTTGGACAACAAGTGTTGTTTTTTGACCGTTTATTACCCCGTCCTCTATTGCAATTCCAATATCTTTATACTTTGAGTTCATGATATTTTCTTTATGGGAAGGGGAGTTCATCCAGGCCGTTACCACATCTTCCGGACTGGAAAAATTTTTGGCTAAATTTTCACCTGCTAAAGAAAACTTGTATCCTGAACCCAGAATAAAATCCCAGGGTGTTTTTCCTGAAGGGGCAAAGTGTGCCCAATATCCTTCTTCAAACATATTATACGCTTTAGAGATTGCTGCACTGTCTAAAGAAGGGTTTTCTGATAAAGGAGAAAGTCCTAACTTTCCCCTTTCTATATTTGTAAGTTCTATTACTTTCTCTTTTGTAATATTCGAAGAAGTTCCCAGAATCCCCGGATTTGTAATACTTAAACTTGTAAAAACGCTCTGCAAAGCTGCAAAAAAAATTATATAAGCTGCAAGAGCCCTCCAGGATATAAGATGAGCTTTTTGATGAGTATCACGATGCGGAATAAACCAGTGATGAAAGGTCATATAAAATTGTCATTCTGAACGCAGTGAAGAATCTCTGACTTTATGTCAGTTACATCTCAAACAAGTTGAGAGATCCTTCGGGCTTCGCCCTCAGGATGACAGTTTTAGTATATCATTAATATTGCATCTCTGTTTCTATATTTTTCCCGTTAACAGGAATTCCGAGTGTATACCCCAAAGCATTTGCCACAGAAACCCCAACTCTTATACCTGTAAAACTCCCAGGTCCGGTTTCCACTTCTAATCCGTCTATATCCTTATACTCCATCTTATTTTTCTTTAAAATTTTTTCAATCAAAGGCAGCAAAACCTGTGATCCATATTCATTCTTAGCATCCAAAGAATCCACAATCTTTCCATCCTTTTTCAGAGAAACCACCACCTGTCTCTGATCTTTGGTATTAATATGAAGAATCATAAATGTACTTTATCAAATTCAAGATTTAATATAAACACTCAACCACAAGGCAAAAATCACTAATACACCCTATAACTTGAATTTTTAGGCTGAAAGTTGTATAATTTGACCGTGAAATTATTACCTGTTAAATTACCCATAAAAATTACCAGAAAAAGATTTGTTATCGGTCTTGTATTCTTAGTCGTAATTTTTGGTATTTTTATTTTCAACCAAAGAACTAAACAAAAACCTCTTGAATATACAGAGGTTAAACGACAGACTATAGTATCTTCCATTTCAGCTTCAGGTGTATTAGCAGGAAAGGAAACTGCAAATTTAAGATTTAAAAGCCCTGGAAAACTTGCTTACATAAATGTCAAAGCCGGAGATAAAGTCTTTACCGGGCAAACTTTAGCATCTTTGGATACGACCGACCTCTCGATTACCTTGCAACAGACAGAAAATAATCTTAAAGATAAACAAACAACTCTGGATAAAATATACGACGATATTCATCTTTTTCAATACGGAAACATGGGGACAAACGGAGAAACTGAAGCTCAGAGAGCATTAAGAACTACAGCGGAAGTTGCACGGGATAATACTTATGACACCGTCAGAGCTGCAAGAGAGGCTTTATTAAATGCTTCTATATTTTCACCAATTTCCGGGATAGTCACCAGAACCGACATTACTGCCGGGCAGGTTGTTTCTACCACAGATTTAATAACCCAGGTTGTTGATATTTCCGAACTTTATTTTGATGCCGAGGTTGATGAGTCTGATATTTCAAAAATCTCCTTAGGTCAAAAAGCAAGAGTAACTCTGAACTCATATAATGACAAAGGATTTACAGGAACTGTTTCCCAAATAAAACCTATTACAAAAACTGCCAGCTCAGGAGCAACGGTAGTTATTATCCGAATCAAATTGGATAATCCTAAAATAGACTTTATTTCAGATTTAAACGGGCAAGCTGAAATCGAAATAAATCATTCAGAAAATGCTTTATCAATCCCCCAGGATGCCTTAGTATATGAAAAGTATGTTTACACACAAAACGGAAAAGGGGTTAAAAAAGTTGAGGTTAAAACAGGGATAAGCAGTGATATAGATATTGAAATAAAATCAGGCCTATCAGAAAATGAAAAAGTTGTTAAAAATCCGGGAAATGTAGTTAATAAATAACTGTCATCCTGAACTTAAGTGAAGGACATAGTTCCATTAACTTATATTCTTCGTTTCACTCAGAATGACAGTCTAAAAGACCATGAAACTAGTTGTAAGTCTTATAAATGTTAACAAACTCTATGGGGAAGGCGAAAATAAATTTTATGCCTTAAAAGATATTAGCTTAAGTATAAACCATGGCGAATTTATAGCCATTATTGGTCCTTCCGGTTCAGGTAAATCTACTTTAATGAATATAATTGGACTACTTGATAAACCAACCTCAGGAAAGTATTCTATTAACGGAAAAGAGGTCATACGGTTTGACGAAGATCGTTTGGCTAATTTGCGTAACCAAAAGATAGGTTTCATTTTTCAATCTTTTAATTTACTTCCCAGAACCTCTGCGGTTGATAATGTAGCCTTACCGCTTATTTATTCTGGAGTCAATAAAGAAAATAGAACCAGTAAGGCTAAGGAGGCACTAATTAGAGTTGGTTTAGGTGAAAAATTTAATTCAAAACCAAACCAGCTTTCCGGCGGTCAACAACAAAGAGTAGCTATAGCCAGAGCCTTAGTTACAAATCCCCAGATTATTTTGGCAGATGAACCAACCGGAAATCTGGATACTAAAACAGGGGAAGAAATTATGAAACTCTTTACCGATCTTAATAAAGAAGGTAAGACTGTAATTTTAATTACCCATGAGCTGGAAATAGCTAAAAAAGCCAGGAGGATTATTCAACTTAGAGACGGAAAGGTTGTAAATGGAAACAATTAATTTAGCATTTTCATCAATTCTTAGAAACAGGCTCAGATCTTTTCTGACAATTCTTGGAATTGTTATCGGAGTTATGTCTGTTATTATCTTGGTTGGACTGGTCTCAGGACTGCGCAGTTTTATAACTGACCAAATTGCATCCCTTGGTCCGAACGTTATGTTTGTTATTCCAGGAAAAGTTGGGGGCGGGAGAGGTCCCGGAGGAATACAAACAAACAGACTTACTTTGCAGGATGCAAATACCTTGTCTTCCAGGCTTCAGGGAGAAGCCGAAGTTTCAGCTGGAATTCAAAAAGTTACCAAGACAAAATATAAAAATAAAACTGTGAATGATACAACAGTAGTTGGAGTACAAGCTAATTACACTAAAATAATTAAGGCAATTAAAATTCAGGAAGGCAGATACTTTACAAGCTCGGAAGTTGATTCTGGAAAAAGAGTTATAGTGATTGGTCCAACTGTAGCTGAAAAATTATATGGCACCGGCAATCCACTTGGAAAGGAACTAAAAATTGGAAACCTGAATTACACCATTATCGGACTTATAGAAAAAAGGGGGTCAAATTTAGGTATCGATCTTGATAACTTTGCGCTTATCCCGTTAATTAGTGCCCAAAAACAATTTGGAGAAGATAAAATTCATAACATTGTAATCGCGTCAAATGAAACCGGAAATGTTTCTGTTATTCAAGAAAAAGCTAAAAAAATTCTCTCAAAGAGATTAAGTGAGGACGATTTCACTGTACAAACTCAGGAACAAACTTTATCCACAGTATCAACAATAACCAATGTTTTAACTACTGCCTTAGGAGGAATCGCAGCAATTTCCCTACTTGTGGGAGGGATAGGAGTTATGAACATTATGTTAGTCTCAGTAACAGAGCGTACCAGGGAAATCGGGCTTAGGAAAGCTCTTGGCGCTAGACCTTCTCAAATTAGAAACCAATTTTTGATTGAATCTATCACTTTATCAGGAATCGGCGGGGTTATCGGAATAATAATAGGAATCGGCATTTCCCTAATTTTAAATCAGTTTATAAAAACAGTCGTGCCATTTTGGGCAATAGGTTTATCATTTGGATTCTCCATGTTAGTAGGTATAATCTTCGGAGTTGCCCCGGCCATCCGCGCAGCCAAACTAGATCCAATTGAGGCTTTAAGGTATGAATAAGATATAATCACAATAATGATAACAGAAAAAGCTTTGACATCAGAATACGCAGCGCAGCTCCTATACCATTCTTTTAGATTTTCACAAGGAGACTTTAGAATGCAACGTAGTTTATTTAGTTATATCCACGAGCTTCATCCCTTTTGGCGAATTTATTCTGAACAGGAAGAAATAATAAAAAATATGCTTATTAAGCCTTTTTCAATGCATACAGCTGGCTTCCGCCACATAAGAGTGGGGATAGCAGACTTAAATCGTCAGCTATCAGGAGAACTTAAATACTTTGTAGACACACTAAATGAAAACCCCAACCAGGATCAATATATATATCCTTATGAAAATGCCGCCATGGCACGAGAATTTATTTTAAGGGATTATAAATTCCTTTGTGATATATGGGGGAGAACTCGTTTACATCCAAACCCTGAAGTGTTTACAGAAGATCCTTTTGCAAGTTTTTTCCGTTATTATATTCTCGAGGAACAAACTACCGGCCTAGAAGAATTTGATCAAATGTTTTCAGATATTAGAGCGTTCTTTATAACTTCCGTAGGCTTAGATGATTGGGAAATTAAAAAAGACAATTCTATCATGCCAGCACCAAAATATTATGATAAAGTGAAACCAGGTTCAGCGCTATTTTGGGTAGCACAGGTTTGGGAGGAACAACATCCAGGCAAGCAGTACTTTGCTGAATTTTCACTTCCTGATTACAGCCTCATATAGCCATGTCCGCCCGAGGGGTAGAATTACGATGCCACCTGCGGATTGTTCTTTATCTGGTAATATTAGGCAATATTTGGTAATATTTGGAAGTATATGGTAATTCCTCCAAAATATCACCTTACTCCTAAAATAACTCAACTTTTACAGCAAATAGAAATAGCAAAAGAAGTCATAAACGCCATTTCTATACCACCAGAGATTGAGATAAATATAAGAAGACAGTCTACTTTAAAAAGTTCACTTTTCTCTGCTCGCATTGAAGGGAATCCCTTAACCATGAATTCTCTTTCCAATTCTTCCCCTCAAACTACGCAAAAACAAGAAGTCTTGAATATTCTAAAAGCCTTAAATCATATAAACCAGGAAAAAATCAAAAAAATATCAGTTAAATATATTTTAGATCTGCATAAAATGGTTTTAGGGGGGTTAACTTCAAAACTAGATATAGGTCAATTTAGAACAGAACCTGGTGCAATTTTTAACGCAACTGGTCAAGTAGTTTACCTCCCTCCTCGACCCTCTCAAATCCTTTCCTTCCTAGATATACTTATTTCATATATTAATTCACCTCGCGATCAATTTATTCCCGTTAAAGCTTCTTTAATACACTATACTTTTGAGAAAATTCATCCTTTTTTAGATGGTAATGGCAGAGTTGGCAGGCTTTTACTCCAAGCTATATTGGCCCAGGATGGATATGGAATGAAAGGGATTTTCCCTTTGGAAGAATACCTGGATAACCACAGGGCAAAGTATTATTTGGCACTAGAGTCTAACGAGAAAGATGTAACAGAATATGTTGAATTTATGTTGGAAGCTATGGCAGAAACTGCAAATCTTGTAAAAAATCAGATTTTAAATAGTAAGAAACCTAGTCCTCAAGATTTCCTTTTACCTAGAAGATCAGAAATTTTAAATATTATAAAAGATCAAGAATTAGTTAACTTTAACCAAATCAGAAGAAGATTTTTAGCTGTTAACGAAAGAACTCTTCGGTTTGACTTAAAAAAATTAGCTGATGCAGGCTTGATAAGTAAACTTGGAACTACCAAAGGAGTATTTTATAAATCAAATAATTAGAACCACCCACTTCAACCCAATCCAGGCATTAAGATATGAATAAATTGTATTATTGCTTTTATTTTCAATAATATATATAATCCCTACAAATGTTCAAAGAAGAGCAACCATTTTTTATTGATCCATGGGGACATTTAGCTGACGAGATATTGCAACCAGAAATTACTCAAGCGAGAATAAGTCAACTTAATAGGTTTCACCATTTTGAATCTGCAGCAACACTAGTTTTAACAGGAGCTTCAGTTTTAGGTTTTGTTACTAGCCATCCTGAACTAGGAATGGCTGCAGCAACTGTTGCTATGGCTGGTGCAGTTTCATGGGCAGAAACTTCAAATGAAATATTACGACTCAGGATTGAAAATCCGCTACTCAATAACTAAATTCGTCTTTTCTTAATTTAAGTTTAATCAAATAAACATTAATCTGATATACTTTACGCATGGAAGAAATTAAAACCCAGCTAAATGAACTCAAAAATAGATTTCAGAAAATTTCCGAGGTCTTTGACCGGGAGGTTTTGCACGGGGAAATTCACGAACTTGAAGCTCAAACTATGAAAGAGGGTTTTTGGAATGATCAAAATCAAGCCCGCAAAGTTTCCCAGGATTTGGCTGATAAGCAAAAGCGTCTGGACATTCTGGAGAATCTGGAAAAACAAATCAGTGATGCGATAGAGTTAGCTGATGAACAATCGAGCCTCCAAGGCGTCCCCCTGGAGGCACAAACCATGGAGGAAGAACTCCAGAAGGAAGCAAATCAGATTGAAACCTCATTAGAAGATTTTGAATTAAAAACTTTTCTTTCAGGATCATACGATAAATCTGATGCAATAGTTTCTATTCATTCAGGTACCGGTGGAACCGAAGCCATGGACTGGGCAGCCATGCTTGCCAGAATGTATCAAAGATATTTTGAAAGATCCAATATGAAATTTGAAGTTACTGATGAAGATTTAGGTGAAGAAGCTGGTTTCAAAACCTTTTCAATGATTGTTCACTCCCCCTACGCCTTTGGTTATCTAAAAGGAGAGGCCGGGACTCATCGGCTAGTTAGGCAATCACCTTTCAATGCTAATGATTTAAGGCAAACCTCATTTGCACTGGTTGAAGTTCTCCCGGTTATTGAGGAAAATGCAGAAATTGAGATTAAAGATGAAGATATTGAATTTGATGCTTTTCGTTCAGGAGGCGCTGGTGGTCAAAATGTTAACAAAGTTTCAACCGCAGTTAGACTAAAACATATTCCCTCAAGCATTATAGTTACATGCCAGACAGAGCGTTCTCAGCTTCAAAACCGGGAGTATGCTATGAAAATGCTGCGTGCCAGGCTATGGGAAAAACGAGAGTCCGAAAGAACCGAACAGACTCAAAGTATGAAAGGTAACACTCAAGCTTCATGGGGAACTCAAATCAGATCATATATCCTTCATCCATACCATATGGTTAAAGATCTAAGAACTGAGGTAGAAACCTCAAACACTGATGCAGTACTGGACGGTGACTTAAATCAGTTTATTGACGCAGAAGTCCGCACATTAAACTCTTGATTCTAAATACAATCAGTTTACATAATTGTATCTAGTCACTTGCAAATTATTGTGTTATTATAAATAAATGGAATCGGTCTCTGCCCATCCGTATCAAAAAATTGCCAAACCTCTCTTAATGCAGTCTAATTTAAATAAAATTCTACTCATTGTACTCGCAGTCTCCGTACTTTCCGGAGTTGGTACAGGATACTTTCTTTCCAGTAAATCTCAAGTTGAGCTACAAAATATTCCTGTTATTGGAAAGGAAGTAAAAAATGCCTCTCAAGATACTAAGACTTTCAGGGATTTCGCAGAAGGGGTAATTAAACCAATTTCAGTTTCAAAAAACTCAAACGAGTATTCAGAAGGTACACATATCCTTGAAAGGGAAGGGGCATATCCTGTAACCTTAACTTCATCAGTTGTTGATCTAAGTTTATATGAAGGAAAAAAGGTAAAAGTTTTTGGAGAAACTCAAAAAGCTCTAAAAGCAGGTTGGCTTATGGATGTAGGGAAAGTGGAGGATGATTAAATTTGAAGCCGTTACAAAAAAATTCGGAAACTTACTTGCCCTTGATGATATCAACTTGGAAGTCAAACAGGGTGAGTTTGTATTTCTTGTAGGTCCCTCCGGCGCAGGCAAGTCAACACTGCTTCGAATTTTAACAAAAGAGGTATCACCTACTTCAGGAAAAGTATTTTTAAGTCACATTGATATCACTAAAATCCCGGATAGAGATGTTCCAAAATATAGAAGGAAAATAGGTTTTGTTTTTCAAGACTTTAAACTACTTGACGACAGAACTGTATTTGAGAATGTTGCTCTAACTTTGGAAGTTTTAGGAAGAAGCGAAGACGAAATTAAAAAAGGAGTTGAACACGTTTTAAAACTTGTAGAGATTTGGGATAAGAGGAATTTATTCCCGAAACAACTTTCAGGAGGAGAGGCACAAAGGACTGCAATCGCAAGAGCAATTGTTGGAAAGCCGGATATACTGCTTGCAGATGAACCAACAGGGGATCTGGACCCTAAAACTGCATGGGGGGTAATTCAACTCTTAAACGAAATCAATACATGGGGAACCACAATACTTATGGCAACTCATAACGCAGAGATAGTTAATACCCTGAAACGCCGTGTCATAATACTTAAAAACGGTAAAATAACAAAAGATTCAAAGGAAGGAAAGTATGAGTAGAACTTTCGGGTTTGCTAAAAGAAATATAAGAAGGTCGCCTTTTCAAGCTATCGCAGCATCAATGGTAATGTTCCTGACCTTTTTTGCACTTCTTGTTTTTATGCTGCTTGCAACCGGATCACAAATGATCTTGAAATATTACGAGAGTAAACCCCAGGTAATAGCATTTTTTAAAGACGGTACAACCCAGGCAGATGTTACCGCCATTCAAAATGCACTCTCCAGGGAAACCAAAGTTGTAGGAATAAAGTTTGTGTCTAAAGAAGACGCTCTAAAAATTTACAAAGAGAGGAATAAAAATGATCCTGCGTTGCTTGAGCTTGTTACGGCAAATATTCTACCCTCATCTCTTGAAATATCCACTCAAACCCCACAAGACCTACCTTCAATCGCGGAAATTTTGAAACAAGAACCTGTTATAGAAGAGGTCATTGTTCCTGAGGACGTTGTAGCAACTTTAACAAGCGCAACAAAAGTAATAAGAATCGTTGGAAGTGCAGTTGTTGGATTCTTAATTCTCTTTGCGATACTTGTAATACTTATGGTAATTGGGTTTAAAATCAGGCTCCGGCGTGACGAAATAGAAATAATGAAACTTATAGGCGCATCTTCCTCCTTTATTAGAACTCCTTTTGTACTTGAAGGTATTTTTTACGGACTTGTGGGGGCAGTTTCTTCCTGGATAGTAGTTTATATAATAATCTGGTACTTTACCCCATTTTGGCAGGGATATTTAAATGAGGTAAAACTTTTACCTGTTAATCCGTTATTTATGTTAATTTTACTTTCTGCAGCAGCTATTGCTTCAATACTAATCGGTACTCTTGGATCAGTAGGCGCTGTTAGAAGATATCTTCGTATTTAATATGCCACAAAAGTTTATGGTTTATGGTTTATGGTTTATGGTTTTTTTGGGTTTTCTATTTTCTCCAATATACCATTTACCATATACCATTGACCCCGTCTTTGCTCAATCTGCAGAAGAGCTTACCAGACAGCTTCAAGAAAAACAGGAAGAGATTACAAAACTTGAAGCCGAGCTTGATAGTTCCCGGAAACAGGAAAAGACCCTAAAACAACAACTGGATATTATCGACGGGCAAACAAAAGTAACTCAGTTAAAAATTGAAGAAACTAGTTTAAAAATAGAAAAGCTCAGAAGAGAAATCATAGATTTATCCGGCAGGATAGATAGAATTTCAACATCTGTTGACTCTTTAACGGAAATACTACTAGGAAGAATTATAAAAACTTACAAATATGGATCTGTTAATACTTTAGACCTGCTTTTTTCGTCAGAGGGATTATCAGAAGTACTCGCAAGGCTTAAATACATACAAGTTGCACAGGCAAATGATAAAAAAGTTCTGTATCAACTCCAAGCAACAAAAGCTGCATACAATGACCAGAAACAGGATAAAGAAACTCGTCAGACACAAGCCGAAAAATTAAATGATGAGCTGGAAAATTATAAAATTCAGCTTGCAAAACAAAAAGGGGAGAAAGAAGAACTTTTGCGAGTCACGCAAAATGATGAGATCAAATTCCAGGGGCTTATTGCTCAACTTAAAGCAGATGCGGATTCCATTTCAAGAGCAATCTCTAATGTCGGGCTAAAAATCGGACCTGTTTCTAAAGGGCAGGTTATCGGAGCAGAGGGATTAACTGGTTGTACATCAGGTCCGCACTTACATTTTGAAGTTTATGAAAATGCAAAAGTAGAAGGAGGGAGAGTAAGTGGTTCAAGAGTAAATCCGCACAACTACCTGGACAATGGAAGATTAGGCTCTCCTATGCAGGGGTATCCAGGAGGAACTCATATTAGTACAGAATACGGAGAAAAATATGCGCTTGGGTTTCATACGGGACTTGATATTTATGATAACCCTTCAGTCGGGACTCCAATCCTGGCAGCAGACTCAGGAGTAGCTTATGCAATTGGAGATTCAGGCTGTAGAATATCCGGCTTTGACCACGGTCCTGCAAAAGGCATTGTCATAGATCATGGAAATGGTATTGTAACCCTCTATTGGCACTTACTTTAAGGCTTTTTCATGTCTTGATTATTTGAGTACTTAGTATTATTATTCCTCTCACTGTCCGCATACTAGTGGAAAAGACTTTTAGGATAACCTTATTAAATATTTTTTTTACAATTTTTTTTGTATTGCCAAAAAATATTTTTGCAATTTCTGCTCCAGATCTTTTAAGTCCAGCGGATAGTTCAACAGTAACTTCATCTAAGCTTGAATGGCAAGCTCCATCATATGCTCTTTTTTCAAGCAGTCCATATCGTGTACAAGTTGATGATAATTCCGATTTCTCAAGTATTTACCGGGATTATTATACTAGCAATACACATTACACGCCTTCCTTAACAAATAGTACATGGTATTGGAAAGTAAAAGTAAAAGATTCCGCAGGAACCTGGAGTGACTGGAGTAGTATATGGTCTTTTACACTTTCCACATCCAATACACCATCCCCTACTACTACATTACCTGAGGAATCATATTCCACGCCTTATTCTACTCCACCTTCCACTGACAATAATCCAACTCCAACATCAACTTCTTCAAAATCCTCATTTACTATTTCAGGTGTTCCATCTACAATCGACTCAGATCAATCTTTTATTGTCTCTGTAGAACTTAATCTACCAAATAATCCATCTTCCACATTCTATTTAAAAGGGGCTTTTAAAAAAACTGGCGGAAGTAATTATTTTGGGTTTACAAAAGTTGGATCTTCATGGATAAAGAATGGAAACTCATACAGCAGTCAACTTCCTGTAACTACTGATTCGTCCGGAAACTGGTCAGGAACAATAGATGTAAAATCGGATGGGAGCGATTCTGGTTTTACAGGCACTGGTGATTATATATTTAAAATTGGCCGGTATTCTTCTTCCGGTTCTGGACCAATATGGAGTAATGAAGAAACTTTAAATATTACTGGTGTTACATCTTCAAAAGAAACTTCAGACACAAATCAAGGATTAGAAACTTTTAGCATTCCACAAGGTGCAGTTGCAAAAGCTCCCTCAACTAAAAATTCTATTATTAGTACAAAAAGTAAGACCGCTGTTGCTGGAGTTAGTCTGGAATCCACTCCATCCAGCTCATCTCCAACACCACAAGATCAACTTTCAAAAGTTGACAGTGAGAAAAAATTTAATTTAAATTATATTCCAGTTATTGGGGGCACTGTATTAATTCTCTCCGGTTTTGGTTCTCTTATTTACATATACCGCAAACAGAGATTACAATCAAAGTTGTGAAAACATACATTTCAAAATCTCCTGAAGAAACAAAAAAATTTGCCATGGATTTAGCTAATAAATTCCCTAAGGGTGTTATCGCTTTATCAGGTGAATTGGGATCTGGTAAAACAACTTTTGTACAAGGATTTGCAGAAGGTTTAGGAATAAAAGAAAAAATTATCTCCCCTACTTTTGTTTTAATCAGACAACACCCTATTCCAAAAACTAAAAAAAATCTGCCTGCCGGCAGGCAGGCACTTTTTCATATAGATCTTTACAGGCTGGAATCAGTAGATGTAGAAATCCTCGGTATTGATGAAATTATCAGAAACCCAAACAATATAGTTTTAATCGAGTGGGCTGAAAAAATAAAACATCTTTTACCGAAAAATACTTATTGGATATTACTGGAAGTTGTTGAGGATAATACACGAACCATTACTGAGGTAGTGCGATTCAATGATTCAAATCATTGAATCAAATCTCTTTCCTGATTTCTAGCTCGTTTGGTCCGATTTTTTCTGTTGAGATTAATTCCATTTTTTTAAATTCATTTTCCCAAAGATGCCTTCTTCCTTCCTGATCAGGCTGCTTTATTAAAAAGATAAAACCGGATGATTCAGGACTATTTCCAGTTTTCAATTTTTCTTTTCCGCTTATGTACTGAGGTTTATCCGGTGCATAAGAATAATCTTCCGGAACAAATCCGTATTTTTTAAGCCCGTGCCACCAAAATAGATACTGATAAGGATAATCATAAACCGATGGTAAATATGTATATACTTTAAAATTTTTCCCTTCCGCTTTTTGATAAACAAAATCTATTGAACTAATCTCATTCTTGAAATTTGCTGGATCATTACTAGGAACTTTTAGAGCGCTGAAATAGTTTTTAACATTAAGTAATGAAAAAATAAGTAAAGTTATAATTATCCCAAGTCCTGCAAATTTACCAGATTTACCATAATCAGCTAGACTTTTAATTATAAATCCAGTAATGAATATCGACGCCACAACAACCGCATCAAAGTGCCATCTGTTTACATTGATAGGCAAAAGCACAAATCCTGTAAAAGAAATAGTAATTAGTAAAGTGTTTAAAAGAAATAATTGATCCATTTTCTTAATCCCTTGTTTCAACTGTATAAATAAGGCAGCAAAAAATAAGAGAAGCAAAGAGCTAGTAAATAATTTGAAATTCATAAATGTTGGCAAAAGAGTATCGTAATATGATAACGAAATTGTCCTTACCCTTTCCAGCAAATTATAACTCTGTCCCGAACTGGAAACTTTTGTAAGATAAGTCATTACAGACTTTGTCATAATAAAGTTATGTTTTATTTCAAAAAGAAGCTGAGGGAGAAGTAATAGAAAATAAAATAAAAACCCAATCCAAAAAATTTTCTTATAAAGAAGTTTCCTGTTTATTAAATAGATCGATGTCAAAATTACAGGCGGAATAAAAATCCCTGCAGCCATCTCAAAGTGGAGGAATAAACCTGCCAGGAGCCAAAGAAAAATACTGACCACTAGCTCATTTTTTTCAAGATACCTTTCCAAAAGATAAATTAACACTGGAGTCAGGAAAATTACCGGATTCGGATTAAATGCATATTGGGAAGCAAGAAGGATAAAGTTGGACGCAACCCAGATGCATCCAACCATGGCAATCGACAATATTCCCCATCTTGATACAAGCTTAAGTAAGAAGAACCCACCGACAGCCCAAAGAATAATTTCCATTAATATTGATGCATACGGATTTCCTCCAGAGATAAAAAAAGGAATCCCTAAAAGATAATACCAAAAAGGACCATTATAAAATCCTTCAATTGCAGAGCTTGGACCAATAAGCCTTAGTTTTCCTAAAATTACCATTTCTCTAACATCTACCATATCCCGGCTATTATCCATATTAAAAATAAAGTTGCCGTTACTGCTTAAAGTAAGCCTATAAATTACTCCCAATAAAATAATTAATAGGATCAATATACCTTGTTTATTTTTCATTAAAATTTTTCCCTTTTTTGAACTACAAACTCACCAATTTTTCTTTCATCGACTACTTTTGTAAAGTAGTTTTCCTCTTTTAGATACTCATCAATCAAATACTTAGGTACTCCCCTTACTGGTTCTATTATCAAATATCTTAAAGTTGGTAAGTCTTCCTGCGCTTCTAATACTTTTAAATTTCCATAGAATCCTTCAGCATTCTTACCATTCCAAACCGGGATATATCCATAGGTTTTTTTACCATACCACTCAAAAAGATAGCTCCATGTGGTATTTATATAAAAAGGCATCGTTACCCCTTTCACAGCAAACACATGTCCATCTGAATCATTATACATATAATCCAAAACTTTTTTTTCATCAGAGAGCAGCATTCCCTGTTGCACTGTAATTTCTGAAATAGTTCCTTTGGGATTAAACTTCTGTATCAATTGAAAATTACCAAGAAGGATTATCAAAATTAATATTATCCCGACAAACTTATTAAATCTATATACACTACTTATTAAAAACGATGTAAATAGAATTAGCGCAATGGATACACCAACATTTGGATAGTAAAGCGGGGTATTCCCGTTTAAATTTGAAATACCTCCGCTCATTAAAAAAGTTGTAAGAATTGAAAAAAACCAAAGACCTAAAAAAATCATCTCCTTACGATACTTTTTATTTTTCACTAGAATTAAAAACACAAAAAATAAAAATATCAGTACTATTCCGGTTGGCAAAAGTTCACCTGTAATATTAAAACTACCCATCCTAAATACAGTAAAAAAATAAGTGTTGAATATATTTGCTATCTCTTTTTCTGCCTCACCAACCGAGCTAAGCGTATTAATAGTTCTAAATCCATATTTAAATTCTGCCAGGACAAAAGAAGATAATGATATAAATAGAACTACCAAAGATGCTGACCATATTTTAATAGGTAACTTGACAAAATAGCTCCTAAAGATCAAGATTATTAAAACAAAAGGGATACACAGATACAGTAAAGCGAACTGAAGTTGAATTGAAAATCCTAAACCTAAAGATGCGAGTGGTAAACCAAATCTGTTGTTTCTAAATATAACCATTGAGAGTCCGGTATATAAAATTAACACGCTTAAAACCGCTAAAGTCGGATTTCCCATATACATTGCAAATTGAGTCTGTTCGAAACTGGAAGCAAAAATGAGCGCTCCGATAAATCCAACCCTTCTTTCAAAAATAGTCGATCCTATAAAATAGACTAAAAAAATCCCTAAAGCATTAAATATCCTGAGTGCTGCTGACACAAATTCCGGATTTAAGTTTCCAGAAAAATATAGTGGCGAGAGTATATAATAATATAAGACTCCATGGAACAATCCCGGGACGGAAGTTGAAGGACCAACTATTTTTATATCTCCCTTAAGTATTTCTTGGACAGCGAAACCATCTCTTGCAGCATCAAATCCAAAGTAAATGTTATCCGGAAAATACAAAAACCTCAAAAACAATGCTAAAATAAAAATTACAAAAATTTTTTTCATTTGTTAATTAAAAATTAGTATCTGTATTAACGAAATTATTGCACTTGCCGTGTATAAATTGGCTCGCACATTTTAAATTTGGATTTGTTTCGAATCCTTTAAAAATTATCTCCCCTTTCGGACTTTTAATTTCAAATACCTGCCTTAAGGAATGTTCATTAGCCTGTTGCTGTGAAATAGCAAGCTCATCTCCGACTAATATTTGATTTTTGTAAATGTCTTCTTCCCAATTTATCGTTCTTGTTTCAAACCCATTCATTATATAATGATCGTTCCAGCTTGTATTGAGATAATACTTTTTCTTTACGCTCTGGTCAACAGCATCTTGTAAATTTTTAGGAGGAATCTTTAAATAAAAGGCAAGCTCAATATATGCCGGCTTAATCCTTCCGTTATCAATTAAAAATTTTTTATCCGGGTACTTAGTAATTTCTTTTGCAAGTTCCTGAAAACCATATCCCCAAATTTTTGCTCTTTCGTTAGGAAGAAGTACCGCCAAAGAACGATAAAGATATAACAACGAAATAGTGATGAAAATAAAAACTACTAAAATAGCAAATTTCATCCTCCATTGAAAAAATTTATCAAGTCCGAGCGTTATAATAATCATTACAGGAATAAGCAAAGGGAGCGCCCTTTGAGTTGAAAAAGGATCACCGGTCAATGCAGATGGAACTGGAGCAAGTAGAAACAGCATAATAATAAACTTAGAAGCGCGTAATCTGATTAATTTTATTAAAACAAAAAGCCCAATTACATAAAATATACTCTCCCAAGAATAAAAAACTGAAATTTCAGGTAATGAGCGCTGTAAATCTGGATCACTTTGAAAAAATAAATTACGCGGTGAAAAATAAGCCAGGTATTGAGACGTAAACTCTCGAAGAAATGCAATTGGCGCAGATAAAAACACCGGAAGAAAACTTAATTTGTGAATTTGTCTTACTATCTCCCCTGAATAAAAAAGTCCAAACCCCCTCGTTATATTAGCCGGAGTAAAAAATGTCAAGACCTGAGGAATTAAAATGAATAAATACATTAAAAAACCAAATATCAGAATTTTAATATTACTTTTGTTTAAAAAAGTCTTTCGAAAAAGTATTAAAAAACAAACTACCGTAATATGAGAAAGTAGCCTTTCACTATGATAAGCATTTGTAGAAAGAGACAAAAAAATAAAACCAGGGATAAGATTTTTGGGGTTGTTAAAACTTAAAACTAAAAACAAAATTCCTAAACTGTATAATAAAAACGCAAGGTTTATCTCATACCCAATCCTTGAATAAAAAATTGCCCATGGAGAAATTGCAAAAAGAGCCGCACCAGCAAGTACAGCTCTTTTAGTTTTTAATATATTTAAGGATCTGACAATGAAATAAAAAATTATAATCAAAAAAACTCCGGATACTACAGAAACTAATCTTACCGAAGTTATTGAAAATCCATTGAAGAATATTACAATAGATGTAAGATATGTATAAAGTGGAGGCGTGTATGATCCAAGAAAGCGGAATGACAGAGGAAAAGACTTACCATATTCATCCCTACCGGTTTTTAGAATCGACCAGGCGTTTACACCAGTTGATGCTTCATCAACATACAATCCATTCGGGTTTCCCTCTAAATTTGCAAACCTAAGATATGCTCCTAGGAAAAAAATTAAAATTAATATAACTGTAAACAGTAATTTAATATGCATATGCAAATGTTTGGATAATACTTAGTAATATTAAAATACTGGTGCTTATTAAAATTAGCTTTAACACTTTTCGAGGTAAATATTTTCTTAAATTAAAAAGTTTCATAAAACCAAAAGCTATTAACACAACTATTAATGGGAACATTACAAAAGGTCCTAGTGAATTTTTGTGTCCAATCACAGAAAACAAAAATATACTTATGCAGAAACTTCCTAAAAATAACCACTTTTTTTGTATTAATAAATAATACAAACCAGTGAAAAACGGAAAAATAAAAACAAAAGGGAATTTTTCAAAATCATCTGCCCAAACTCTCTCTCTTGGATGACCGCCAAAAAAATATACATTTGGATCTATTGTTTCAAAAAAATTTCTCTGAAGTCTATTGGATACGGTATTAAAATCTCCCTCCAAAAAATTTACTAATGCTAATCTCTTAAAGATTACTCTTACATAATGCTCGCTGGGAGCATAAAACTTTATTCTCTCTTGTTTTATTCGCTGTTCATCATTATCTAGCTGTATCAGAGATTGAAGGGTTGTTGTTTTCCATTGCAATATTAAAAGTATTAAAAAGGGGATTAAATATAAATTTGAATATTTTTTTTCAAAAACAACGAATCCAAGAAGAAGAGTAGTGAAAATCAAGAAAATAAACAATATCGGGTTGGGTATGAGTATTTTCCATATCCAGGGATTGAAGAATATTACTGCAAATAGTATTAATCTGCTAATTTCTAGACTCCTTTATACTTTATTGTAGAAAAATGGTAAATTACATCTTTCCCTAGGATTTTCTTATCTACCCCATTTGTATCAGGTAAAATATAAAGCGTATACCCGCTACCCAAATCTAGAGGCTTTTTGAATTTTATTTTGAATGTTGTTCCTAATTTTTCATCTTCCGGGATAACTTCATGTTCTAATTCCGGATCAAATTTGTGTTTAAATTCACTTACAGAAATTATCTTATTAAACTTAATCTCAATAATTTGCGAAGGCATAACAACAGCTCCTTCCAAAGGATCAGGATTTGTTGATATTATTTCTAATTCATCGTTTACTTGGATTGTTTCGGTTTCCTGCTTAGTTGAGGTACCAATTTTAAACAGGCTAGAAACAAAAATTAAAACTGCTAAAGATAAGACTATAACTATCCCAAGTATTATTTGTTTTTTCATCACTTAAGAATATAATATCATACTGAAAGAAGATACAATTATATGATACAATCGATCTATGAGTAAATCTATTTTAGTTACAGGAGCCGGTGGATATATTGGGTCGGTTGTAACTTATGAACTTTTGAAAAAAGGCTATAAAGTTGTTGCTTTGGATAATTTCTCAACAGGATACAAAAAACCTCTTGAATTATTACAGGAAAAATTTGGGAAAGATAGACTTTTGATTTATCCAGCCGACCTTAAGGATGATTTATCTAAAATAATAAAAGAAAATCCGGATATTTCCGGAGCAATACATTTTGCAGCAAGTTGCCTGGTTAGTGAATCAATGCAGGATCCGGAAAAGTATTTTGATAACAACATTTCAGGGTCAATTAATTTATTAAAATATCTTTTAGAAGCTGACATAAAAAATCTTGTTTTTTCATCAACTTGTGCAGTTTACGGAGAAGCTAAGTCTGTACCGGTTAAAGAAGACCGCCCAACAAATCCTGTAAATCCGTATGGACTTTCAAAAAGAATAGTCGAACAGATTATTGGTTGGTATGGGAAACTCTTAGGAATGAATTTTGTAATACTTCGGTATTTTAATGTTTGCGGTGCATCTGATGATGGGTTAATTGGAGATTCCAAAAATCCGTCTATGCTTTTAGTGCAAAATGCTGTAAGAGGTGCATTAAAAATTGAGCCATTTTATTTAACATGCCCTGAAGTTGATACTCCGGATAAAACTCCTATAAGGGATTATATTGATGTTGTTGATTTAGCAGATGCACATATTAAAGCTTTTGAGTATTTAACTCGTGGAGGTAAAAGTGAAATTATAAATATTGGAACAGGAAAAGGATCTTCTGTTTTGGAAATAGTTGATGCAGTTCAAAAAATTACCGGAGTGAAATTCGAAATCCAAAAGGGCAAGTCAAGAACAGGCGAATATTCAAAAATGATAGCATCAATAAAAACTGCAAAAGATATGTTAAACTGGGAACCTGGAAGAACTCTGGAAGAATCCATTGAGTCATTAGTTATATGGTACAAATCACACCCAAGCGGATGGGATTAGTCATTACCAAAAGATGCCAGTGGGATAGTCTTTATCTTCTTACCTTTTTTCATTGCATTTATTGCACTGCTATAGCAAAATAATCTTCTTTCTGGTATTGGATTCCAACCTCTCCCATCAGAATTTTCAGCAAGCATCAAAGACTTCCAGGCTTCGTTTAGAAGCTGCCTTTGAGCTTTGGTATCATACCCAAGCTTATCTAAAGTATCTAACTGAATCTCGTTTTGCGTTAGAAGATTCGCTGCCTCGGAACAGAGTATATTAAGCCTTTCATTATCAGGATCTTTTGTCCAAATATTTAAATTTTCATGGTCTCCGCCGTTTTTTAAATACAACTCTCTACTAATTTTATTTTTAGATAAATATTCTTTAGGAGTAGTAAATTCAAACTTTCCGGTTTCTATTATTTTGTTACAATATCCTTCCATCCAAACAGGATCTATTGGTTTATGACCTTCAAAGCTAAAATGGCCCATGAATTCCAAATCGCTTGGTCCAAGAAAAATAAACGGAGTATCTCCTGCAGTTAATTTATCTAAAATATCCAGATAATCCACCCAGCTTATTTTATTTTCGTAAAGTTCATGCAATTTTTCAATGGAAAATTTATCAAACGTTCCGAATCCGTAAATATACGACTGGTTCGCGCCGATAACTTTAATCGGATGAACTATTTCTTTATAAAAGTTAGGATTTTTTGCAATATCCTCATTTATTAAAGGATTTTTTAATTCGTTATTCAATTTTCCGTGTGAACTATTTACAAGTTGCGTCCCATGAACAGGCACCCATTTATACCCCAATTCAGAAAGTAGTGAAACAATCGATGCGTCGAAGAAATATTCTTGAGGAAAGAATCCTGAAGGTTTAAATTTTAAATCCCCGAATAACTTTTCAGATATTTCATTAAAATAAACAATTTGCCTCTTTGCATTTTCCAAAGGAATAAGCGGAAGAATCGGATTTGCATAAGTACCCCCAAGGATTTCTACATTTCCATTGATCAAAAGTCTTCTGATTTTTTCTAAAATTAAAGGGTAATCTTTTGCAAAAATTTCTAAGGTGACACCAGAAAAATCAATTATAGATTTTATTTTAGGACTTCTTATTAATAAATCAAGCGTTGGAATATAGCTTTTTTTAACTATATTTTCTATTTCAGATGTTGGAATTTCAGCGTATTGTAGATTTGCGTGCAAAATAAGACATACTGGTATCATACTTACAACTACGATAAAATGTTACGATATATATGTCAATGTTTAAAAATATTATACAGTTTATTATTAGGCATAAACTTTTACTTTTAATTCTAATAATTGCCTTATTTTTTAGAACATATGCAGTTGTCGAAAGATTTGAATACGCTCACGATGCAGATTTGTTTTCATGGATAGTTAAAGATATTGTTGTAAATCACCATTCAAGATTAATCGGACAGTTAACCAGTGCTAATGGTATATACATCGGGTCGTTTTTTTATTATTTGCTAATTCCATTTTTTTGGCTAACACATATGGATCCTATTGGTTCAATAGTTCCCATTACTATTATAGGCATGTCCACAGTTTTTAGTTACTGGTGGGTATTTAAGAAACTCTTTAATCCAACAATCGGATTTATTGCAGCATTTTTATACGGTACACTTTTATGGACAGTACAATTCGACCGGCATGTATACCCAAGTACCCTCTCTAATATCTGGACAATCTGGTTTTTTTATGTAGTTATTTCAATAAGTAGAGGAAAATACCAGGTGCTACCAATCCTTGGAATTTTAATTGGACTGGTTTGGCATATACACATTGCCTTAGCTCCAACACTTCTAACCATACCAGTAGCAGCTATGCTGTCACTAAAAGTACCCAATATAAAACAGCTTTTTTTATTTTTTCTTACGCTTGTTATCACTTCCGTTCCGCTAATTATCTTTGAAACAAGACATAATTTTATCCAAACGATTTCTCTCTTTAATAATTTCTCAGTTGATCACGGAGGAGGAAGTGGACTGCCTAAACTTAACTTAATTTTAATAAAACTAAGCAGTAATATTCAAAATCTTATATTCTACCCGAGTACACAAAATATAGTTCCGCCAATTTTGATTCTTACAGGAATTCTACTTTCAGGCATTTTCATAGTTAAAAAAAAGTTAATGCATTTTAAGGAATTAATTCCATTATATGTTTGGATTACTGGTGTTGTTTTATTTTTCACCTTCTCCTCAACTATTATCTCTGAGTATTATTTTGCAAATGTCGAAGTAGTATTTATAGGAATACTCTCAATGCTTACTTATTTAGTGTTCAAATCATCAAACGCCGGTAAATACTTTATCCTTACCTTATTGTCCGTTATTTTAATAAAGAACTTTATTTTTTTCATTACACAAGATTATTACAATAAAGGGTATCTCGAGAGAAAAGGGGTAGTTGAATTTATTTCAAAAGATTCAAAAGAAAAAGGGTTCTCCTGTATCGCCGTATCTTACATTACCACCCCTGGAGAAAATGTCGGATTCAGATATTTTTTTTATCTGAAAAATCTGCATGTGAACCAACCCTGGAGCGGAAGTCCTGTTTATTCAGTCGTCTTACCGGATGAATTGGCCGCTGGAGACAACGAAGTACTGTTTGGACATATTAAGGTTATTCCTCCGAATTCTAATCAAATAAAATCTCCCGAGGAAATAAAGAGAAGCTGCAGCGGGCAAAACTCAAACCTCACAGATCCATTATTTGGATATACCGAATAGATTCAGAAGGGAGTTTAGAAAGCTTTGAAATAAATTAATTCCTTCTGTCAATACTCCTGACTGTGTTGATGAAGTAGCTTCAGGGGTTGGTTCTAATGTGGGTTCCAGACTACCTGACGGAGACGCAGGAATTCCGGAGGGAGTTGCAGACTCAGTAGCGGAATCCGTGGAAACAGGAAGCCTTCTGAATATTCCTGTTGCCTTTCCGGGAATGACATGCACTCTTCTTGCCAGAATTCCACTACCTGTTGCCTCACCCACTGCAGCAATTCTATTCCCCACATTAACATCTGCAATCGAACCGTCCTCTATTCCTTTAATCTTAAACAGGGTTGCAGAATCTGTAAATACAATATTAGTCCTATCCCTGTGAATTTGGTGAGCAATATTTATTGTACTACCGTCAATACTTAAGACCACACCTTGTATTGCTCTCCTTTTTGATTGTCCGGAAGTAGTAGCTTCTTTAACAAAAATCTTCAGAACTTTACCTATCTTCCCTTCTTTTCTACCTGCGCTATCAGTACTTACAAGTGCAACTGTATCATCTTTTCTAATAGAAGAGGTACTACCCTTACCTCTATTTATTGAAGAACCTCTGTTATTCTGATGAATAACTTCTGTATCCTCATCAACATCAGCTTCTATTTTTTTATTTGTCTTATTCTCTTCAATTGTAATTTTGTTTGGATTTACTTCTTTAACTTCACCTACAGAAGCATTTCCATGAGAGTTAGATGAAGGATTACTGTTTGAATTGCCACCAGCATTCCCGGAATTTGAATTTTCTGATTTTGCGTATGCACTTCCTGCAAATAGCACAAAAGTTAAAATTACAGAAATAATTATTTTATCCATATTAGTTTGAACTATCATTAACTACATCTAAAGCTAGCGTTTTCTCGTCTCCGTTTTCAGCAAAAGCAGTTACTGTCAATGTATTTATCCCCCCTGCAAGCATAATTTCACCTTCAAAATTTCCATATAAGTCAGCCTCCACAGAGTTTTCATTTTCATCAGTATAGATAACTACTGTTGCATTTGGGGATGTTTTCCCTTTAACTAAAATTTTATTATTAACAGTTATTGTTCCTGAATTTGGACTTTCCAAGGTAAGCTGGAGGAGGGAAGTTTGAAATGTTGGAATAGCAGGTGCCTGATAAGTAGATTTATAATAAATAACAGCAAATATTCCTAAAGCTAGTAAAACTAAAACTAGAGCTATAATTGGAACAACTCCCTTTTCATTATTCTTTCCCATTAATTATTTATCCCACAGTATATAGTACCTTGTCAATCCTTCGGCTTTGATTTGGGTAATTCCATTTGATGCAGAAAGAACCCTAGTGTGTTAAATTAAAAATACAATATGGCATACTTTTTGCTAACCTTAAATCTCGCAGTTTTAATATTAAGCTTTTACCTTTTTTTTACAAGGAATAAATTAAAAACAGTTCTCACAGAAAAAAACAAATTGGATCGGGAAATTTATTTACTTAACCTTGAAAAAATAGCACTAGATGGAGTTTTGCAAGCAATTGACGATGGAGTCATTATTACTAGTATTGATGGAAATATAGAAATGGTTAGTAAAAAAGCTCTCGATCTTCTGAAAGCTGATCTTTCGCATTTAAAGGATAGGCCAATTGACAGTATTATTTCTGTTGATTCCACAAGAAACAAACTATTTACTCAGGATGAGACAAAATTATCTTTAACCACAGGTGAGGTTATTTTGGCAAAAGTGAGCAGTCTGCCGATTTTAACTGAAGGGGAGGTAAGGGGAACTATCTATACTATACACGATATCACCAAGGAAAAAGAGTTTGAGGAAATGAAGCTGGATTTTGTGACAATGGCTGCACACCAATTAAGAACACCTTTAACTCTACTTCGAAGTTACTTATCGGTTTTATCTGGACGAATCTTAACCAAACTTAAAAAAGATGACAAATTATATCTTGACAGATCTATCCAGGGAGCAAATCAGTTGTCATCTTTAATAGAAAATCTGATCAATATAACTCATATTGAAAACAGGCTCTCTATGCAGATAAAACAGCTTCAAATAGCATCTCTGGTAACGGATGTTGTGTATAGCTTAAATGTAATTGGGAAGGAAAAGGGTATAAAAATAAAAATACATAAGGAAGATTCTCTCCCACTTGTTCCTGGAGACCCGTATTTAATTACACAAGTACTAAATAATCTGATAGTAAACGCCATCGAACACAGCAATAAAGGCAGAAATATAGATATTAGCATTAGAAATTCTCCCAATGAAATCACAGTAGATGTGAAAGATTATGGTGAGGGCATACCTTATGAGGCTACCAAACATCTATTTGAAAAATTTTACCAGGCACCAAGTCACCTTGAAGCGGGATCAAAAGGTCAGGGTCTAGGACTATATATTTCTAAAAAAATCATTGAAGCTCACAAAGGCAAAATTTGGGTAAATAGTATCCAAGGAAGAGGGTCTACCTTTAGCTTCTCTCTACCTGCTTACCAAATACATCCACCAAATCAGTTAGGATAATGGCATTTTTTGTATTTTTTTCCAGAGTTACACCAGCATGGGTCGTTGCGGCCTATTTTTCCATGAGGTTTATTCAGTTGTCCCTGGCCTCCGTAAGATTCCTGGGTCACAACTTGTCCACCACGCTCAATAGTTACCTTGGTTTCACCGGGAATCTCCTGGGAACCTATTGGTTCACTTACTATACCCTGCTCTACATTAGACCTTTCTACGCTTACTTTTACACCTATCTCAGCTGCTTCTTGCTCCACTCCAACTTCTATTTCCGGATGAACTTCTTTGGCACCCTCCAAAACTGGAACAGGAGCAAGTACAGATGCCGCCTGAACTGCAACTTTAAAAATTCTATGCACTATTTCAAAATCTATCTCTGCAATTAACTTTTCAAAAAGCTCATATGCCTCTTTCCTGTATTCCACCAGCGGCTCCCGCCCTGCATAACCCCTAAGTCCAATGCCAGATCTTAGATCATCCATAGTATCAAGGTGTTCAATCCAAAGCTGATCAATTGTTGTAAGATATACAAATACCTCCATTTGTCTTGCAAGCTCTACTCCAGCTTTTACTTCTCTCTCTTCGTAAAATCTTTTCGCCAAATCTGATAATAACTTAGCTACCTGGTCTATTGTATCCATTTGTTTTACCTGATCTTCAATTTGTTTTTGAGAATCACTGTCAATTGGAATAATTGAAAAAAACTCCCCTACTACTTTTTTTGCATCAAGACCTTCCACTGAATGCGTAGTTATAAATTTTTCAATTTCTTTGCCTATTTTTTCTAAAATTTCCTCCTTTAAAGTCGTATCTTTGCTTTCTGCAGTTTCCAGAACCTGTTTTCGTACTCCATATATTATCTGGCGCTGCTGATTCATTACATCATCATATTCAACCGTGTGTTTTCTGATATCAAAATTGTGACCTTCGACCTTTTTTTGAGCACCTTCTATGGCCTTCGATACCACCGCGTTCTCTATTGGAACATCTTCAGGCATTTTCAAAAAATTCATAACTCTTGCAACCTGATCTCCACCAAAAATTCTCATTAAGTCATCCTCTAAAGAAACAAAAAATCTGGTTTCTCCAGAATCCCCCTGGCGTCCAGATCTTCCACGAAGCTGATTGTCAATTCGCCTGGATTCATGTCTTTCAGTTCCTATAACAAAAAGTCCGCCAAGTTTTTCCACTCCCTTGCCAAGTTTTATATCAACTCCTCTCCCTGCCATATTTGTTGCAACTGTTACTGCCCCCTTCTCGCCGGCTTTTTCAATAATCTCAGCTTCTTTTTCATGATTTTTAGCATTTAAGAGCGCATGCGAGATCCCTTTTTTCTTCAAGATTTCTGATAAAAATTCATTTTTATCAATAGCTGTTGTTCCAACAAGAACAGGTTGACCTTTCTCATGAAGTTCTGCCACCAAATTTGCAACTGCACTGTATTTTCCAGTTTGAGTTTTAAAAATCATATCTGCGCGATCTTCTCTTACCATAGGTTTATTAGTCGGGATTGTTACAGCATCAAGTTTATATATTTTATGGAATTCCTCTGCCTCGGTTTCCGCAGTTCCAGTCATCCCTGCAAGTTTTTCATACATCCTGAAATAATTCTGGAAAGATATTGTTGCAAGAGTTTCACTTTCCTGCTGAATTTGAACATTTTCTTTTGCTTCAATTGCCTGGTGAAGACCTTCGGAATAGCGTCTCCCAAACATAAGCCTTCCTGTAAACTCATCAACTATAATTACCTCTCCATCCTTAACAACATAATCCCTGTCTTTTAAGAATAAAGCTCTAGCCTTAAGCGCCTCTTCAAGATGGTGAAGCGTTGAAAAATCCTTTTCATAAAGATTATCTACTTTTAGTATTTTTTCAATCTTTAACGTTCCGTGTTCTGTTAAATGTGCGGTTTTTAGCTTTTCATCAATTACAAAATCCGTTTCCGGATTTAAATTCTGAGTAAGTTCTGCAAATTCATAATATTTTTCAGTTGGTTCCTGTGCCGGCCTTGAAATAATAAGGGGGGTCCTTGCCTCATCAATTAAAATAGAGTCAACTTCATCAACTACAGCAAAAAACTGCCCTCTTTGCACCTGATCTGAAAGCTTAAATAGCATATTATCCCGAAGGTAATCAAATCCAAACTCGTTATTTGTTCCATATGTAATATCAGCGTTATATGCCTCCTTTCTGGAAACAGCGCGAAAATGCTGCAGCCTTTTATCATCATGCGTTAAATCTTTGTGCTTTGGATCAAAAATAAATGCCTGTTCGTGAATTATTGTTGCAACTGTTGCACCCAAAGCGTTATAAATAGGACCCATCCAGCCGGCATCCCGGCGGGCCAGATAATCGTTAACTGTTACAAGATGAGTTCCTTTTCCCGTTATGGCATTTAAAAATAGGGCTGGGGCTGCAGAAAGAGTTTTTCCTTCACCTGTTCTTTGTTCTGCAATTTTTCCCTGATGCAAAGTAGCTGCAGCAATAAGTTGAACATCATAGTGGCGCTCACCTATTGTTCTCTTTGCAGCTTCACGCACTGATGCAAATACCTCCGGAAGGAGTACATCCAAACTTTCACCTTTTTCATACCTTTTTTTAAATTCCTCAAATTTTCCTGCAAGCTGTTTTGGGCTAAGTTTAGATATTTTTTTCTCAAGGGAGTTTATTTCCTCAATAAGAGATTTGTATTTCTTAATTTCCCGCTCGTTTGAATCTAAAAGTTTTCCAAATATTCCTAACATAACCTACATATTATATATACTTCTTGACAATTATTCACTATATCTTTTAAACTAACATCAAATCTTAAACTGCCTATGGATCCAAATAACCCTGACCCAAATAAAATTACCCCTCAGCCGGACTTAAATTCAATTCCCTCCAGTGCACCACAAACACCTGATTTATCCTCCACTCCTCCACCTCCACCACCGAGTGCTGCTGATTTACCAGCAATTCCTACGCCAACTGAAACCACACCTCCTGTACCAACCATATCTCCCGATGCAAGTTCATTTTCTGCCCCTACTCAACTTCCGGATTTAACTTCTGCAACGCAGTCGCCAATGTCAGAACCTGCATCTATTGCACCATTTCCAGGTAATCCACAAAACGAATTTGCAACATCAACTTTAACAGGCAATACAGCTGCTGGTACCTCCATGCCGCCGCCTGATACCTCATTCCAGTCTGATCCGGGAGTAATGCCTAACCAAAACCCCTTTGGAGGTGCACCGGAATCCGCCACAGCTGATTTAATTCCTACTCCAACATTTACACCACCTCCATCCCCAGCTGAGACGGGATCTACTGAAAATCCCGCGAACGCTTCTGATTTCAGCACTCCTACCAGCAGTTTTAACTGGTCAGATAATCAAAATGCTGCGGGTACTCTTTCAAATGATCCGTTTAATTTTTCGAATCCTTCCGAATCAAATCCAGCTGAACCTGCACCTTCTGATTTATCACATCTTGTTAATGCATCCGAAGGTATGAATCCTCCTGGACAGGATTCTGCTCCCACACTAGCCCAACCTGAAACTCTTACGCCCGGAGCAGTTACCTCAAATGACGTACCTAATGTTCCAACAGAAGAAAATCATAAAAGTTTTCCTAAATGGATAATAGGAGTGGGTGTCGGTTTACTTTTGGCAGTAGCCGGAGCATCAGCATACTTTATTCTAGGAATAGGAAAAACATCTCTTCAGGGAAGTATCCCGGCTGCAGAAGATAATGTCCAGGCTACAATAGCGCCGCCTATTATCCAACCAACTCTAGTTCCTACAATTGCAATCCCAACCGTAACTCCTTCAGCAGGGGTAAGTTTACCCGGGGGTTCCGGCACCCAAGCCACCTCAGCAGCAGACCTACTCAGACAGAGACAGGGGAGGTAAGCTATAGTAAGTAAAATTTTAAGCTAAACTTTCAAATTAAAAACTTCTTTCGCGTTCTTCCAGAATACTAATTCTTTTTCTTCTTCAGTCATTATTAATTGATTAGAAACTTCTAAATATTCTTTTTGTGGATAAAGTGGCCAATCAGTTCCAAACATACATTTTTTAAATCCAGCAAATATTTTGAAATCTTTTAACTGTCTAATAAACATCTCAACCTCTTCTGGATCTAGCGATTGATATTCAGTAAAGTAACCAGAGAAATCCATATAAACATTCTTATTTTTGGCAACAACAGCTGCACAATCCATTATCCAGGGGTTTCCCGTATGAGCCATAACAATCTTTAGGTTGGGGAAAGTATCTGCTACCTCATCTATAGTTAAAGGATGAGAACTCTTAAGAAGCCCGGGGAATCCCGTTTCCAGCATCCCGGTATGATATATAACTGGAAAATTATAATCCTGGCAAAATTTATAAATAGGGTGCAGTTTAGAATCATTCGCATGGTATTTCTGATATCCCAAATAAAATTTAACCCCTACAATCTTCTTTTCTTTTAAATAGCCAGTCATTTCATTTATCTGCTTATCTATTGAGTCGTTATAATCTATTCTCCCCACCGGTATTAAACGCGGTGATTTCTCACAAACTTTAATTATCTCTTCAACGGTTAATTGCCTATTTTCAGGTTGTTCTTCAAGGGTAATTAAAATAGAATAATCAATTCCAGCTTCATCCATAGAGGCAAGCAAATCTCGCGGAGTCCATATTTTTCCGCCCATTTTGCCTACATGTGTATGTACATCAATAATCATATTTTGTTTATATATTTTAACCAAAAATCTTTGAAAAAGGGGATTGAGAGGGTAGAAAGAATAAATGCAAGTGATGGAACCAGGGCATTTTTGAAAGGCTCAGCTATTCCACTGTAATAAAAGAATACTCCAATTACAATATAAGTTAAAATAGCAATGACAGTTTTTCTAGTCCAAGAAGTTTCCCAAACTTTATCTGATTCAACTTTTTTATTTCTTTCTTTAATTTTATTAATTTCGATTTCCAATTCTTGTATGGTATTCATATTTCCTTCTGCTTTAATGATTTAAATCATTAAAGCACTATGAATGGAAAAGTTTTAGACATTCTTCTCGCATAAAATCAGGAATAAGTGTTGGACTTGGTATTGATCTCTTAAATACATAACTTGCCGGTATATCAATTGTTCTCCATCTCCAGTTATGATTGCCATTTTTTATGGCATATTCTTTCATATCTTCTAATCTGGCCCCTACTACCACAAATGGAATTTGTGCCATTGAGATAGCCCCGGCACACATTGGACATGGCTCATGGGTGGTGTAAACCACACAATCTGTTAAATGCCTATATCCTAATAGCTTTGATGCTCTTTCAATAACAATTTTTTCAGCATGTGCAGTGGCAAGCTGATTACGTCTAGTTCTGTTCCCAGAAGCAATCACCAATTTGTCGTTCTTTATAATTACTGAACCGACAGCATAATCACCATCTGCTCTTGCCCCTTGAGCTTCAGCTATTGCCATTTCCATAAAATCTGTTAGTGGAGTATATCTTTCATTACTTATCATGTTTTTTGGGCAGGATTTCTGAAAAACCGGTATATTTTTGTAAAATTTCCGGAATTTTAATTGAACCATCTTCTTGTTGGAGATTCTCTAAAAGGGCAATTAAAATTCTAGGGGAGGCGAGTACTGTATTGTTTAAAGTGTACACAAAATGCGTTTGACCGCTCTTTGTTTTGTATTTAAGGTTTAATCTTCTGGCTTGCCAGTCAGTAAGATTTGAATTCGAATGAGTTTCGCCGTATCCCTCACGAGATGGCATCCAGGTTTCTATATCATTCATCCTATATTTTCCAGCTCCCATATCACCTGTTGATGTTGCAATTACATGGTAGGGGAGACCTAATTCCTGTAATATATTTTCAGAAATTTTTTGCATCTGCTTAAAAAAATCCTCCGACTCCTCCAAATTATTTCTACATATAATTACTTGTTCAACTTTATCAAATTCATGCACTCTATACAGTCCCCTTGTATCCCGTCCATAATCACCTATTTCTGATCTATAACAATGAGTTAGTGCACATACTTTAATAGGTAATTCTTCTTCCAGTAAAGTTCTATCCATAAAATAAGCTAGCAGTGATGGTTCTGAAGTCCCCGCAAGATACAGAGGATTTCTAACCTCTTCTCCGCTTGCAAGTTTCTCAGGATTTCCAATTTGATATGTATTATCTTTTCCGAATGGAATATGCCCGCTGCCTATCAAGGCTTTTTCATGAACTAAAGTTGGCGGGATTAAAGGAGTAAAACCTTCGTCCACTATCTTATCAAAAGCAAAGTTAAGAACTGCCAGGTGCAGAATTGCTCCTTGATTCTTTAAATAATAGCCTCTGAAACCTGAAGTTTTTACTCCAACTTCTGTATCAATAATATCCAGCAGCCTCCCAAGTTCTAAATGATCTTTTACTTTAAAATTAAATTTTGGAATTTCTCCCCACTTGGAAATTTCTACATTCGAATCGCTATTTGATCCAACTGGAGCGTCATCAGAGGGAATATTCGGAACATAAAGCATTAGACTCTGAAACGTATCTTCCTCTATCTTTAACTCATCTTCCAACCCATCAAGTTGTTCCTTTACTTGTTTACCTTTTTCTATATTCCTGTCTTTTGCAGCAGTATTTCTTTGTTGACGCAAATCATCAACTTTAGCGATTAAATCCCGTCTTTTTTTATCAACTTCCAAAAGCTCATCAATATCAATATCTACGCCCTTATCACTAACAGCTTTTTTTACAATATCTATATTTTCTCTAATAAAATTAATGTCTAACATATTGATAATGTATTAATTTTCAATCTTCGCTTGTAAGATTTATATCTAACATTTACCTCTTCTTCCTTTCGGGACGCAGCATAGGAAATGGTATCACATCTGCAATGGCTGGACTATTAGTCATTACCATAACCCACCTGTCTAACCCCGGACCAATTCCGGAAGTTGGCGGCATACCGTATTCCAAAGCTGTCAGAAAATCTTCATCTAATTTTTGAGCTTCAGGGTTTCCCTCTTTGGCTTTCTTTTTTTCTGCAAGCCAGGCTTTTCTTAGTTCTTCCGGATCATTTTGCTCAGAATAATTTGTCCCCATTTCCATCCCTGCAACATAAATATCAAAGCTTTCCACAAATTTAGGGTTCTCAGTTTTTCTTTTAGCCAATGGATAAAAATCAGCTGGATAATCATAAACAAAAGTAGGCTGAATCAATTGATCTGTACATTTTTTCTCAAAAATCTCAAGCAAGATTTCTCCATCTGTCATAAAATCCTTAACTTCGACCCCCAATTTTTTAGCCAAGGAAATAGCCTTTTCTAGGGTATCTATTTCATAAAAATGAACACCAGTATGACTTTTAAATATATCCACAAGTTTCACTCTATTCCATGGTCTTTTGTAATCAATCAAATTCCCTTGATACTCAAGTTTTGTTTTTCCGAAAACTGTCTTTGCAGCAAACTCAAACATCTCTTCAATCAAATTCATATTGTCCATATAATCTGCATAAGCTTCCATGGTTTCCAGCATAGTAAACTCAGGATTATGATTTCTATCCATACCTTCATTACGAAATGTATGCCCAATTTCAAAAACCTTCTCAAAACCCCCAACAATTAATCTTTTTAAATAGAGTTCATTGGATATTCGAAGATATAAATTCATATCCAGGCTGTTGTGATGAGTTTTAAATGGTCTTGCTCTCGTACCGCCATATATTGGCTGAAGCACTGGATTTTCCACCTCAAAATATCCTTTTTTATTTATTAGAAAATCCCGTATAGCGTTGATTATTTTTGACCTGTGCTCCAAGGTTTGACGAACCTCCGGGTTCATCAGTAAATCTACATATCTTCGTCTGTATCTTTCTTCAACATCTTTTAATCCATACCATTGGCTCGGCAAAGGTCTGGTGGATTTTGCCAAAATCTGAAAATCCCTTATGTCAACTGTTATCTCCCCTGCATTTGTTTTTGTAACTTCACCAGTTACTCCAATAAAATCTCCGATATCTAAATTGGGCAATAAATCATACTTTCCGCCTGCTAAACTATCCTGTCTAAAAAGCAGTTGGATCTTCCCGGATGCATCTTCTATATCCGCAAAGCTAATTTTTCCGTGCGGACGAAGAGATCTAATCCTACCAGCTGCAGATACTTTCTTTCCCATTTTTTTAATAGCATCAGAAATTTTAACCCTGTCAAGATTGGATCTTGAGGGATAAACATTTATCCCGAGCTTTTCTAAATTTTTTAGTTTTTTATACCGTTCTTTCTGTAAATTTTCTAAAGCCATGCCTAAAGTATAACTTAAGTGGAAGCTAATTTAAAGGGGACTTAAAAGTTTAAATATTTGCATTAATAGTTTTCAAGTTACCTTCCAGTTTTTTAAAACTCTCAAGAGCTGTATTCTTTTTAATAAATTCTTCTGCCTGTTTATACGACCCTTCTTTCAAAAGATAAACTAAATCATCCGCCATATCCTCTATTTCAAAAAATATTCTATAAAAATTCGGCCAAGATATGCCGTTATGAACATTAAGTGCACCCTTCGCAAAGTAATCATCAATAATCATCGAATTTCCGATTATATGACTCTCCTTTCCTTTTGTATATTTATACATCATCCAATCCGCTAAAATCCAAAGTATGTGTATGATAATAATTGCTTCAAGTAAAACTTCATCAATTAAACCTTTTATAACTAGATCTTTACCGTGTTGTATTCCCGATACAAAACCATTAGCTTCATCTATAATTCCATATAAATCATTTAACCTGTTCTTACCGCTACCATATTGATGTAGTTGCAAAGAAAATTCATAGAGACAAATGTTATAAAATGCTGCTTTAAATAAAAGTTCTTTTGAATATCTCGAAGCAAATCTTTTTTCAAAAATTGATTGAAAAATAGGATATAGAAGTTTTTCAAATTTATATTCAAGTTGAGATTTATAGAATACTACTCTTGATCCATGTTCTTTTAGAAAATCTACTTCCAAAGGGTAAAATTCTGCAGAAAATAGCACCTCGGATAAATATCCTGAAGTTATCAGTATATCTTCAACAAATATATGAACACCTTTTTTTGGAATATCTGTTGAGTGATTCTTCTCAGAACTCATTTTTGCAGAAGAATACAAAGCGTTTTTTAATTTATCTACTTCTTGAGACTCGATTTTATCTATAAATCCGACAAATCCCTGATAAGCTCTTTTTTTAAAAAATATTTTATCCTGATAAGGTTCAAAAGGTCCAATGTAAAAATCAATATCTGTATTTCTTACCAAAAACCAAGCCTTATCTGCTTCTTCATATGTTCCATCACGAAGTGCTTTTGCCCGAGTCAAAATATATTTTTTAAGTGTAGCATTTGTACAAATATTTCCAGCCTGTTGTAATTTCTCTGAAATTGGAGTAAGTAAATCTTCGTATGCCTCATGATAGGGAATTGCTTTAAAATTATTTTCTTTACCAGTTACAATAAAGTATGGTGACAAAATTTCAGGTGTGTTCTTTGATGCTGCTTGCAGTTTTTCCTTACTAACACCTTTCGGGTAGAAACCCCTTTTCATTTGATCCTCATAAACTTTACTGGTAAGTAAAACTGCCTGTTCTAAAAGTTTGACAACCCTCTTATTATTCAAACTTAGTTTTTTTGACACTTTAAATGTTCTTGTTATCATTTTATCTCCAAAACTTTGCATTTGTACCTTACTATAGGCGTTGTTACCTCAACACTTTCTCCAGGTTTTGCACCAAGAAGAGATGAACCAAGTGGTGATTCATTAGAAATTCTTTTTTTCGAAGGATCTGCTTCAACTCTACCTACAATTGTAAATTCATCTTCTTCCCCATTCATCTCTATCACTACAGTTGATCCTATTACTACAAAATCGCTTTTGGGGACATCTTGTATAACTTTTGCGTCTTTTAATATATTCTCAAGTTCTGCAATCCGGTTTTCAACGAGCGTCTGTTCCTCCATTGCAGCATCATATTCGGAGTTCTCAGTTAAATCCCCGTATTCACGGGCTTTTTGAATTCTTTCCGCTACTTCCCTTCTTTTTTGCCCTTTAAGAAGCGCAAGCTCAAGCTTTGCATCAGATAATCCTTTTGAAGTAACGTAAACACTCTTAGAACCTCGCCTTACAGGATGTAAGTTTTTTTGTGTATTTTTTGCCATTTATGTTTAAAGCCTTATTTTCTAATTACTCTCTACATTATATACCCAAACACCAAATCTCAAGTCGCTATATTCTAATGATACTTAAGCTAAATGTCAATCGAAAGTAATGAGGGTTACAAAGTAGCGCGTATGGGAGTTGAACCCATGATTTTCGGAATGAGAATCCGACGTCCTAGACCACTAGACGAACGCGCCGTGGCAATAGTATACTTGATTTTTACTATCTATTTCAATTACAATGTAGCTATGAATGCACAGAAAAAAATTCTTCTTGTTGAAGACGAAGCCTTAATCAGAGAACTCTACGCAAGGCAACTCACAAAAGCCGGGTTCACGGTTAAACCTGCAGCAACTGGGGAAGATGCTGTTAAATTTCTAAAAGCTGAAACATTTGACGTTATACTTTTAGATATAATGCTTCCCGGAATAAATGGCTTGCAGGTTTTAAAAGAATTTAAAGTTTCCAATCCAAATTCTCCTGCAGTAATTGTACTACTGACAAATCTTGGACAGGATTCAATTATAAAAGAGGGGTTTGATCTCGGAGCTTCAGCTTATCTTATAAAAACCTCATACACTCCGGATCAAATAGTACAGGAGGTTCAAAGTATAATTTCGGGAAAGCCTAGTGGCGGCAATCAACCCCCAACACCTGCTGCCTAATTTAATAGGCGGAACTTTATCTATTAGCTTAATTTAATATTTTCATACCTAAAATATACACTTATATGTATCAGTGTATATTGTCAATCCGGATTATCTATACCCCACGCTTTTTAAGTTTCCTATACTGCATATCTAACTCTTCTTTTATATCTCGATCACTGGACGCTTTACTTTTTAAGTTCTGTTGGAATTGTTCTAGTCTTTTATCTTCCTTCATTTTAAGTCCAGATGAAACATAGTACGAAAGTATCGTCGGCAAGCCGTAGCCCACGCCCGGAGTTCTCCTTGGAATAGGAATTTTTTCTCTCTCGGGAAGCTTTTTTATAACTTTCTTTAAACCTTCTCCAGCATTATCCAACCATATCCTCACCTTAGTAACTGTGGCATAGCTGCAATGCAGTTCACTCACAATGTCTTCATGTAATTTTCCATTAAGAAGTAACTTTGCAACACGCAGTCTTTTGGAAAGAATTTTAACTTCATCCTCAGTTAAAAGATCCTGAATTCAAAGTGCAGAATCTAAAGGATTATTTGCAAGGGCAAAAGCATTAATTAGATCGAATACTAAATCCTGCTGATAATCAGTAGAGAATTTATCCAAACCCTTTTCTTTATAAGTAAAATAATTAAACTTTCCCATTGATTATAAGCACCTGCTTCGTGCTTCGCATTAAAATATTATAGCTCGCACTCGCAGAAGCTGTTAATTTTCTTCGAGAATTATACACCTATACGTATAAGTGTATAATTTGAGATGCGGATTGTCAAGATCGAATAGATCAAAATAGAATACGCTACGGATAGAACGTAGCTGGAATAGAAATTATAAAGTACTTGTTAATAATTCACCGTCTTCTGAAATTTGAAATCTATATCTAACCGTACTCTCAACCGAAGGATATTTTTTAATATGTTTTTCAACATCACAAATTGCTCCAAGTATACCTTCACCATTCAAACCTCGGAACTTGTCATACGCAAATCCTTCATTTAGAGGCTTGTAAGGTAATTTTATCTTTTCAGCTGTTTTTTCCAAAAAATTATCCCTTGCACAAAATGAACAATGTGCTTCTATCCTTTCAATCCTGACAGCCCCGGCTAATCTGTCATCCATCCTTCCTGTAACATATACATCTCCAATTGCCTCAAGAAAAGCCACCCAGCTTTTTTCCTGAACGTCAAAAGCTGTCTCATTACAACCCATTAGTATGCCTGCATTAGTATGTTCAAAATAAATTCCTTCCCAATTTCCAGGAGAAAATTTTGGGGCTTCAATGACTTCCCCTGCCCTTTTGTATACTAAACCATTTTCAGAAATTCCACTATGGCACACTAAAACCGGGGACTCAACCGATAAACCATGTTCAGAGGAAGCTTTATAAGGAGTTAATAAATCAAGATGTTTAAAATAAATCCCATTACCCAGTTTATCTTCTTCTCTGGGTATTATCCTCCAACTTCTTTCCTGCATAAGTTTATTATAGCACTTCAGTCAGTCTCACTTTGTGAGGGTGAAAAATATTCTTCCCAAAGAAATTCGGGCTTTGGATCGTGATTTAGCGTGCCATAACGAGTTTTTATAGCTTCTAACGACCTCTCTGCAAACGGAATCTCGCTAACTGATTCCATAAAGTAGTATAAATCAACAATAAAAGAACGGTCAGATTGTAGCGCGGTAATCGCAAGCGATACAGAAATTGCGCTGAGGTTTTCATTCTGGGAATGTTCTTTTTCAGGTCTATCATCTTCAGCAAGATGAATTATCAACCTGGATCTATTTAATTCATCTTTTGCACTACTTAATCCCATCCATTGAAATCTTCTTGATTCTTTTACCGCATCATAAAAATCTTGCGCCAATCTGTGGACTCGCGAATCGTTTACTACATTAGTAGCTTCCACAAAACCCTGATTTTGTACAGATTCTGACATATTTTATTTCAAAAATGGAACCAAAAGTAAAGCCACTATGTTAGCAACCTTTATCATAGGATTGATAGCGGGTCCAGCGGTATCCTTATAAGGATCGCCCACGGTGTCACCCGTAACCGCAGCTTTATGGGCATCACTACCTTTCCCTCCGAGCTTTCCGGATTCTATATACTTTTTAGCATTATCCCAGGCAGCTCCTCCTGTTGTCATAGAAATTGCAACAAATATACCTGTTATTATAGTTCCCATGAGCATTCCTCCGAGCGCTACAGGTCCAAGTAAGAATCCAACCAAAACCGGAGCCAAAACCGGAATCAAAGCCGGAATTAACATTTCTTTTTGTGCGGTAGCAGTTACAATAGAAACGCAAGCCGCGTAATCAGGCTTTGCAGTCCCTTCCATAATACCTTTAATAGATTTAAACTGTCTCCTTACCTCTGTAACAACAGCCCCTCCTGCTTTTCCGACCGCTTCCATCGCAAACGCACCAAAAAGGTAAGGCAAAGATCCTCCAATAAAGAGTCCTGCTATAACATTCGGGTCTGATAACGAAAAAGTCAAAGTCTTTCCAATAGCTGCAAACTCCTCAGAATAAGCTGCAAAAAGTACTAAAGCTGCCAAACCGGCTGATGCAATTGCATAACCTTTTGTCACAGCTTTAGTTGTATTTCCAACTGCATCCAAAGGATCTGTAATATCTCTAACCTTTTGAGGCAACCCTGCCATCTCAGCAATTCCGCCCGCATTATCAGTAATTGGCCCAAACGCATCTATTGCAACCACAATCCCTGCAAGCGAGAGCATTGCAACTGCAGCAAGAGCTATCCCATAAAGTCCAGCCAGAGCAAAACTAATTAAAACTGCTGCAGAAATAAGTATTACAGGAAGAAATGTTCCTTTCATAGAAAGTGCAAGCCCTGCAATTACGTTGGTCGCATGACCTGTAATCGAACTCTCAGCCAGTTTTTTTACCGGGCTATACTGCGTACCAGTATAATATTCAGTAATAATTACCATACCAGCAGTAACCAGCACTCCTACTATACAGGAAAGAAAAAGATTAATTTCAGGGAAAAAACCATTACCTCCCATTAAGCTGTTTGTTACAAAAAGGAAAAATGCTGCGCACAAAATACTAGTTATAATTAATCCTTTATAAAGAGCCCCCATTATGTTTTTATTTGAAATTCTTACAAAAAAACTTCCTATTATTGATGCAAAAATAGCAGATCCAAGAAGAACAAGAGGATAGAGTAACACGCTTTTTGAACCAGGGAAGTTTAAGTTTCCCAGAATCATTGCAGCAACCGCTGTTACAACATATGTTTCAAAAATATCAGCTGCCATTCCTGCATCATCTCCAACATTATCCCCGACATTATCTGCTATAACTGCAGGATTTCTTGGATCATCTTCTGGAATACCCGCTTCAAGCTTACCCACCAAATCAGCACCAACATCTGCTCCTTTTGTATAAATTCCGCCCCCCAGTCTGGCAAAAACAGAAATCAATGATCCTCCAAAACTAAGCCCAATTAAAGCTTTAATATCTCCACCGCTATATTGATAAAATCCGTATACAGCCCCCAAAGCAAGTCCTACAACCAAAAATCCGGTAACTGCACCGCCTTTATATGCCAGGTTAAATGCCGGGGATAACCCATTTTTTGCAACCTCAGCAACTCTTACATTAGCTCGAACAGCAACAGACATACCTATAAAACCGGCAAGAGCTGAAAGAATTGCTCCAACTAAGAATCCAAGGGCAGAATTTTGCCCAAGAGTAAAGTAAATCAAAGCTGCAAGTACAATAGCAACTAGTGAAACCACCATATATTGGCGGGAAAGATATGCAGAGGCTCCTTCTTGTATCGCCTTTGCAATCTCCTGCATTTTTTCATCTCCAGCAGGACGTCTTAAGATTTCAGCAATCAACCATAAACCATAAATCAAACTGGCTCCAACAGAACCCCATATTATTTCATTTACATAGCTTGTTATAAAATCCATATTGCCTTATCATTTCCCTTTCTTTTTTGTCATTCCCACGCCCGCTTCGCCGACTCAGCGAGGCGAGAAAGCAGGAATCTATATTATGATAAAATCTTTTAGCCAGAAGTACAAGAGGTAATTTACACTATGAGACTTCGGAAGTCAAGAGGCTGTGTTAGAAACCCACTTTTTTGACCGATTCTTCATGTATTTTCAATGATTCTTCAAATCTTCCCAAATGTTTAATAGCCAAATCAGATAAGAAATATTTATCTCCATCTTGCCTAAAAACCTTACAACGAGTAAACAAGTTTACTTCATGTCCAATTTTTTCTATAGTAAAAAGATCGCAAAATCGTGCTATATTCCCTTTAGGGCTTTTTTCCAGCTCCTGACGAATCATACTATCTGCAATCCACGGGACATCTACCCCTGAATAACCCGCATTAATAACAGCCCTAATCATAAATGCAAGATGACTATTAGATATTGTTGTAAGCATCATATTTAAAACAAGTTCGTCATCTGACTGTTCTACAATCCTTTTGGGCGCTGAGGAAAATATTTCTTTCATTGCTAAATATTACCACATCAGATCTAATTGTCAAATCAAGCCAATGCTGGATGGGGGGTTATTGGGACTCTTTTTGGCGAAGCTGCAACCGGAGGTCTGATAAGTGCAACTTTTAGTACGTCCTCCATATGTTTAACCCAAATAAACTTTAAATCACTAAGCACATAGTCCGGAATATCTTCCAGATCTTTCTCGTTATCAGCCGGGGCTATAACAGTTTTCACTCCAGCTCTGTGTGCTGCCAGAACTTTCTCTTTAAGTCCGCCTATCTCAAGCACCCGACCACGAAGAGTTACTTCCCCGGTCATTGCAATCTCACGCCTGACAGGAATTCTTGTAAATGCGGAGACTATTGCCGTTGTTAGGGCAATTCCTGCAGAAGGTCCATCTTTTGGAGTTGCTCCTTCCGGGACATGAACGTGAATATCAAATTTATGGAAAAATCTTTCCGGAAGCCCAAGTTCACGCCAGTGCGAGCGAACAAAAGAAACCGCAGCCTGACCAGACTCCTTCATGACATCACCAAGATGTCCTGTTAGCTGCAAAACTCCTTTCCCGGGCATAAGAGTTACTTCAATAAATAAAATCTCCCCTCCTGCTTCATTCACAGCAAGACCTGTTGTCATTCCAACTGTATCTTCAATTTCTGTAAGCTGGGGCAAAAACTTAATTGGACCAAGATATTTTTGTACATCTTTTGCTTTGATTTTAAACCCCAGGGCTTTATCTCCTTCTGCAATTTTCCTGGCAACTTTCCTCATAACCGCTGAGATTTCCCTCTCAAGACTTCTTACTCCAGCTTCTCTTGTATACTGCTGAATAATAGTTTTTATTGCAGCGTCTTCAAACTCAACCTTACTTTTACTGAGTCCATGTGATTCAAGAAGTTTTGGAACAAGGAAGCGCTTTGCAATATGAAATTTCTCTTCCTCTGTATATCCCGGATATCTAATAACTTCCAATCTGTCACGAAGCGCCGGCGGGATTGTATCGAGGATATTTGCTGTTGTTATAAACATAACATTAGATAAATCATAAGGGACTTCCAGATAATGATCTGAAAAAGCATTATTTTGTTCCGGATCAAGCGCCTCCAAAAGCGCCGCTGAAGGATCTCCTCTAAAATCCGCGCCAACTTTATCTATTTCGTCAAGCATGAAAACCGGATTAACAGCTTTTATCTGTTTTATACCTTGAATTATTCTACCCGGCATTGATCCTACATAAGTTCTTCTATGCCCTCTTATTTCCGCTTCATCCCGAATTCCCCCTAAAGAAACTTTTACAAATTTTCTATTTAAAGCCCTTGCAATTGATTTTCCGATAGAAGTTTTACCCGTACCCGGAGGACCGGCAAAACAAAGTATAGGCCCTCGCATTTTCCCTGACAGTTTGTGTACTGCCAAATATTCCAGAATTCTCTCTTTTACTTTTTTTAATCCATAATGATCCTCATCCAATATACCTTCTGCTTTTTTCAAATCTACGGCTTTTTTATCTCCGTTTTTCCAGGGAAGCTCTGTTAACCATTCAATGTAGTTTCTAATGTAACCTGCCTCAGGATTATATGCGGACATTTTTGCAAGCCTGTGAAGTTCTCTGTGTGCTTTTTCCAAAACATCCTTCGGCATTCCTGATTTTTTTATTTTAAGCTCAAATTCTTTAACTTCATTATCTTCTGGTTTCTCACCAAGTTCTTCTTCTATGCTTCTCATCTGTTCCCTAAGTATTGCTTCTTTTGTCAACCTGGATACCCGCTCTTGAGTCTGAGATGAAATTTTATGAGAAATTTCCTGAATCCTTATTTCTTTCGCAAGTAGTTCTGAAACTCTCTGCAGCCTATCTGCAGGAGAAACAGTTTCAAGAAGCTGTTGTTTATCTATTGTCTTAAAATCTATTGATTGGGCAACGGTATTTACCAGCTGATGGGGATTATCACCATATGTGAAAAGTGACCAGTTTGCCATACCAATGCTTGCCGGGTCAAACATAGGGTTTCCCACAAGATCAATAAAATGCTTAACCTGATCTCTAACAGTTCTACTTAAAGCTTCTATCTGCTCATTTTTTTCATAAAGTTCAGGGATTTCTTCAATCTCAACTTCAAGGTAGGGTTCAGTCTGAACAAACCGTTTAATATAAACTCTGGCTATTCCTTCTGCAGAAAGTGTATATTCCCCACCCGGATTTTTAACCACTCTCCGAATTAGACAAACAGTTCCTACACTGTATAGATCTTTTTCACCCGGTTCTTCAATTTTTGAGTTTTTTTGAGCAATAAATAAAATTAGTTTATCTGAATTCCACGCCGCATCCACTGCAGCTTTGGATTTTGCTCTGCCTGAAATAATAGGAACAGAGTTTCCCGGAAAAATAACTGTATCCCGCAGGGGACCCACAGGAAGAGTTGATTTTAATTTTAATGGTTCGCTGGTGATCATTATATTTTAGCAGTTTACTACAAAGACTGCTAAAAGTCAAGCCCCTTTTTAGCCAGAATTCCTTGTCTGTATGGATGTTTAATTTCTTTCATTTCGGTTACCAAATCTGCATATTTTATTAAGGAGTTTGGTAATTTGTGACCCGTTAAGACTAGGTCAAGATTTTTCGGTTTATCTTTAATGAGCCTTATTACCCTCTTAAGAGGTAATATCTTCGATTTAAGCATACCAATTATCTCATCTGCTACAATTATATCCCACTTACCAAACATAACTTCATTATATAAAAGATCGAAAGTTTTAGAAGCAGCCTTTTTGTGTTCAGTTAAAGGCAACCTGTCACCTAAAATCTTTATAAATCCTTTACCTCCCTGAATAATCTTAGCATATGGGGATAATTTTTTTATTCCAACAAGCTCACCTGTAAACCAAATTTTACCAAACTGGATAATTAAACATCTTTTTTTATATCCCACTGCGCGGAGCACTAAACCCAGTGCAGCAGTAGTCTTACCTTTACCTTCCCCTGTATAAATTATAACTAACCCTTTTTCCTGTGGATCTAACATGAGCCCATTCTAACATATGGTTTTCGTTTGCAACTCCCGAAGTTGTTTAGATTGAAACTTCGGGAGTTGCAGTGTATAATATATACATGCCAATACGTACCACTCCTTTTGCCAATGATTATTTTTACCATATCTACAATAGGGGAGTTGAAAAAAGAATTACTTACCTAGATGATAGGGATTTTAATCACTTTCTAAAAATATTAAATTACTATAGATATTCTGATCCTAAACCAAGTTTCTCAAAAACTACAGAAGAACAATTAAAGAGTGTTGAGAAAAACGAAAGAATAGTGGAAATCATATGTTACTGTCTTATGCCCAACCACTTCCATTTATTACTTAAGCAGCTAAAAGAGGGTGGTATTTCTGAATTCATGCGAAAAATCAGCGATGGACACACCAGGTATTTTAATACTAAACATAGTCGAGTCGGACCATTATTCCAAGGAACTTTTAAGGCAGTTCTAATTGAAACTGACGAACAGCTTCTGCATGTGTCAAGATATATTCACCTAAACCCCGTAGTCTCCCTTCTAGTCAAAGATTTAAAGGGTTACAAATGGTCTTCTTACCCTGAATATATTGGAAGTAGAAATCATAAACTAATTAGTAAAGAGGAGATATTAAATTTTTTCAAGGATGCTAAAGAATATGAGAGGTTTTGCCTGGATCAGATAAGTTATGGCATAGATCTCGAACGCATCAAACATAAATTGTTAGACGGAGAAGAATAGCTAGGTTGCAACTTCTAGGTTGCAACTTCGGGAGTTGATTACGCAGCAACATCGGGAGTGGAATTTTATTGACAAAACTCTCGTCTTAGAATTTGCAAGTTTATAGCTTCTTATGATATATTTTGAATATGGACGCTGAAAGAATTTTTAAAGAGACCAAGGAAAATCCAATTTTGCATCCAGAAGTCACGCCGACTCCTGAAACTCCAGAAATATCAATTCCAACCTCTATAAGACCAACCATTGTTCCTCAAGCCCCTATTCCAACACCAACCAGAGGATCCGAAGCTACACCAATACTACCTACACCCACTAAAATTGAAAAGTAGCCTGGTTTCAAAGATTAACACATACTATACCCGCAGCTATAACATTTCTTACATCCTTCTTCATAAACAAACGCTGCCTGACCGCAGTCCGGGCAAAGATCTATATACGTTGAAGCTGAAGGCTGTATTCCATCATTACCATTAAACGTAAGATTAAGCGGTATAGGCTCAGAAGTAGAGTCATCCCAAACACTTTCGTTGATAGCCAAATCCTCAGATAAAGCTTTGGCAATTGCATCTGCTAAGCTCATAACTCTTGATTTTCCAAATCCTACAGTAGACGCTCCTCCAATTCCCCGAAGCTGTGAAACAATTTTTTGTGCAATAGTTTTTGGATCTACCGCCTTTGAAGAACGGGCTATCTTTAGAGATAAAGACACAAGTCTCCCCATAGCTTCTGCGTCTGCCATTGTATGCATACCTCCTTTGCCTATTGTCACAAAAACTTCAAACGGCTGATCCCCGCTATCGCGGTTGATGGTAATAAATCCCTCACCTACCGGAGTCTGCATCTTATATGTTCTTCCACGAAGTACCATTGGTCTGCTCGCAACCGTATCTTGTGATTCTAATTCTGCAACAGATTCCTCTGTTTTTGACTTCAGAGTCGAAGAAACATTCAAAACCTGAGTTGTTTTAGATCCGTCCCTGTAAACTGTAATACCATTACAGCCAGTTTCCCATGCCATTAAATAAGCAGTTCTAATATCGTCAACTCCGGCTGAGTTTGGCAAGTTAATAGTTTTAGAAACAGCATTATCGGTAAATTTTTGGAAAGCAGCCTGCATTTTAACATGCCACTGGGGCTCTATTTCTCCTGCAGTAACAAAAACTTTTTGCCACTCCACAGGAACTTCTTCAATTCCATTTACAGAACCATGATCCATGACCTTTTTAGCCAAATCTTCCGACCAAAAACCCTGCTCTCTGGCAACTGTCTCAAAACTCTGATTGGCAATAGTTAAATATCTCATCTCCATACCGGTTTTACCTCCGTCACCTTTGGCACGGTGAATATAAGCAAGAGCAAAAACAGGTTCAATTCCGGAGGAACAGTCAGCAATAATTGAAATAGTTCCGGTTGGAGCAATGGTTGTAATTGTTGAATTTCTGATGGGTTTCCCGGAAGAATAGGCATAACAAGTCTCTCTCCCCTTAAAACTTGGGTGGTTTTTATCAGCATAAATTGATTCTTTCCAGAGAGGGAATGGTTCTCGAACTTCAGCAAGTTCCTCACTCATCTTATGACCTTCATCATTTATAAACTGCATCACTTTTTCAGCTAATTTCAGTGCTTCTTCAGAATTATAGACAATTTTTAGCTTAAACAGCATATCTGCCCAACCCATAACCCCAAGTCCAATCCTCCTTACTTTATGAACCTGATCATAAATTTGTTCTACAGTATAAGGGTTAGTCTGTACTACATTATCCAAAAAATGCACAGCTTTTCTTGTATATTCGCGCAGAGCTTCCCAGTCTACTCCGGATCCATCCGGCAATACGGATTTTCCTAAATTAATAGAGCCTAAATTACAAGCATCCCATGGCCAGAGCGGCTGTTCGCCGCAGGGGTTTGTAGATTCAATCAATCCGAGCGATGGAACCGGATTGGCAGGCGAGTTATTAATTCTGTCTATAAAAATA
>MFDK01000036.1:61730-64165 GCA_001776865.1 Candidatus Daviesbacteria bacterium RIFCSPLOWO2_01_FULL_37_10
AATTCTGTCTACAAAAATACAGCCAGGGTCTCCTGTTGCCCAGGCACGCTGAACCATTTCCTCAAGAACATCTTTTGCACTTAATTGACCTGTAACTTCTTCTGTATGAGGATCCACCAAATCATAATTTTCATCTTTATAGTAGGCATCCATAAACTTATTAGTCATGGCAGCAGAAATATTAAAATTGGAAATCTGGCGGTCCAAAAGCAGGGTTTTTAAAAGTGCTCTTTTGTCTTCGGGTAAAAACTCAGCCACCCCATCATATACTGGTTTGTTTTGTTCATCAAGCTCTGCTTTTGACCTTATAAATTCTAAAATATCCGGATGATCAATTCGCAAAATTCCCATGTTTGCTCCCCGGCGCGTACCTCCTTGTTTTATAGCTTGTGTTGCCGCATCATAAACCCTTAAAAATGACACTGGTCCGGAGGCTACTCCACCTGAGCGTTTAACTACTGAGCCGGCCGGGCGAAGCCTTGAAAAAGCAAAACCGGTTCCGCCGCCGGTTTGATGTATTAAAGCGGCATATTTCATAGTATCAAATATCTCAGATATTGAATCTTCAACGGGTAAAACAAAACAGGCACTATATTGAAGTTGATTATGTTTACCTGAGTTCATTATCGTAGGGGAGTTAGGCAAAAATTCCTGCTTTACCATCAACTCATAAAATGCTTTTGCTAAACTCATGACCTCACCGTCATTGGCACCAAAGTCAAAGTCAGCCGAGGCTATATCATAAGCTATATGCCAAAATCTCTCAGCCACGGTTTCAACTGCCTCAAGATTCCCTCCTTTAAGTAAATATCTCTCCTTTAAAATTTTGTTGGAAGACTCGGAAAAAGTGGGCTCGGGCAATCCAAGGGGAAGTGGGGGCATTTTTAAGTAGCGAGGTTCAAACCTGGTATTAAATGTACGTGAATTAACTCCTAAAACAGGTGCGTGACCATTAGCCTCTCCATTGGTTTTTTTGACACCACTATGCTGTCTGGGCATAGAAATCATTTGGGATACTGATTTATTTTTCTTCATAATCTACCTTATACGTCATCCTGAACCCCGATTCAATCGGGGTTCAGGATCTTATCTGTACAGATTCCGGATCAAGTCCGGAATAACAGATTCGTTATAAACTCTTCAGCTCCTTTTCAAAATCTTTTACATCTTCAAACGTTCTATACACGCTTGCAAACCTAAGATATGCCACACTATCCAGTTTTTTAAGCTCCTTCAGAATCCAATTTCCTAAGTCAGTTGAATTTATCTCTTTTACTCCGTTTAGCCGAATTCGGGCTTCTATTTTATCAACTATAACTTCCAGTCTGTCAATACCCGGACGTTTCTCCAAAGCTTTAACCAAACCATTTTTGAGTTTTTCTTTATCGTATTCTTCTTTTCTTCCGTCTTTTTTGATAACTAAAATTTTTAAGGTTGCCAACCCTTCATAGGTGGTAAATCTCCTGTTGCAGGAAAGGCACTCTCTTCTTCTTCTAATTTCACCTTTACCATCTACTCCTCTTTTATCAATAACTCTGCTAGAACTACTTGCACAATACGGACATTTCACTTTACATATTTACCATAACATATTGGGTTAGAGGAGTGTCAAGATACAAGATATTGTGGAATTAAGTTACAAGAAACAAGATACAAATATTTAGAATTTGGATATTGGTAAATTATTTGGATACTTGGAATACTTGTTTCTTGGTTATTTATTTTCTATTGTAACTTTATTCATTATGTCCCCAACCTGTATCTTATCCACCACTTCCTGGCCTGTTAAAACTCTACCAAATATTGTGTAGTTTGGCGGAAGAGTTGGATTGTCTTCAAGCATTATAAAAAATTGCGATCCATTAGTATTGAGACCGCTATTTGCCATAGCAACAATTCCCTTGTCATATTTTTTCGTTACAGGTTCATCTTCAAATTTATATCCCGGACCACCTGTTCCATTTCCAGAAGGATCTCCGCCTTGTATTACAAAACCGGGGACTACACGATGGAAAGTTAAACCATCATAAAACCCGTCTTTTGCAAGAAAAACAAAATTAGAAGCAGCTTTACTAGCATCCGGATAAATTTCAAATTCAATTTTGCCTTTGGCAGTTTGAATCACTGCCTTTTTATTTGTTATTTCAGCTAAGGGCAGCACTCCGGGAAATTTAGGGTATTGTTTCATAACTTTTTTACTTTCTATTTTATCTTCTGGCTTCGCAGAACTTGTACTCTCTGTATTTAATATTACATCAGAAACCGGAGTTTGAACAGGTGTTGCAGATTCATGTTTAAATTTATACACCAACCCGAAACCCGAAGCTCCAATTACCAAAATAACTATAATTCCAATTAAAAGATACTTCCAGGACACAAAATGATTTATACCATTTTATATTAATTGTTACAAGGGTTCATTTTTTCTGAGTTTC
>MFDK01000037.1:0-147 GCA_001776865.1 Candidatus Daviesbacteria bacterium RIFCSPLOWO2_01_FULL_37_10
AAAACTTGTGCTTACAAGTGTTAAAAGAATAAAAGTAAATCCAATTAATCCACTGGTTATAAAACTATCCATAATATTTCCTGCAGCAAATTATACGATAATTTCGTCCACATTTCAACTATGGGACTACTAATCTGACCTGTTGCT
>MFDK01000037.1:313-17185 GCA_001776865.1 Candidatus Daviesbacteria bacterium RIFCSPLOWO2_01_FULL_37_10
TCTTTTTCACCCCTCTTTTGTTGTGGTGAAGAAGATTTCAATTTTTATGTATAACAACAGATATAAAAGCCGATTTTCTATCAGAAACGGCGGTCAGCGTTCAGGATTTTCAAAGCCTTCAAACGGAGGTCATTTTCTAAACCGGCGATTTTCTTCAAACAATAGGGGAGGAAACATGAGAAAGAGCCAGCTGGAAGGCGCTAACATAAACATATTTATGAAAAAGGCCACTTCAATACCGGAATCAGAAAGCCCGATTAATTTAACATTCAATGATTTTGATATTTCGGATATATTAAGGCAAAATATTGTCAAGCACGGCTACACAACTCCCACCCCAATACAAGCTCAGGCAATAAAACCTATTCTGGAGGGACGCGATGTTATTGGACTCGCTTCAACAGGAACTGGTAAAACTGCAGCTTTTTTAATCCCTTTAATAGATAAGATATTTAAAAGTAGAACTCAGAAAGCTTTAATTATTGCCCCAACCCGGGAACTTGCTGTTCAAATTAACGATGAACTCCGGACTTTTACATATAATATGAATATTTATTCGGCTCTTGTAATCGGGGGAGCAAATATGCGAAGACAATTAAGTGATCTTCGAAGAAATCCAAATGTAGTAATTTCAACACCCGGCAGGTTAAAAGATTTAATTGAAAGGAGATATATTTACCTTGAGGATTATTCAAATATTGTTTTGGATGAAGTTGACTTAATGGTTGACATTGGCTTTATTACAGATGTTAAATATTTTATTTCACTTATGCCAAAGGTGCGCCAGTCTTTATTTTTCTCTGCAACTATTCCTCCGAAAATACAAGAGATTTTGCAGGCATTCGTTACAGATCCCGTAACAGTATCTGTTAAATTGCAGGACACTTCTGAAAATGTAAACCAGGATGTAATCCGCGTAAGCAACCCTGCCGGAAAAACAGATAAACTCCATGATCTTTTGATTCAGGACGGCTTTGATAAGGTACTTATATTTATGCGGACAAAACACGGAGTGGATAGATTACACCGGGATTTGCAACAAAGAGGTTTTAGAACAGGATCATTACACGGAAATAAATCACAGGGTCAGCGCCAGAGAACTTTGCAGGGATTTAAAGAAAATCAGTTTCAAGTACTTTTAGCAACAGATGTTGCATCCCGCGGGCTGGATATAGACAATGTAACTCACGTTATAAACTTCGATTTACCTCAAACTTATGAAGATTATATTCACCGGATTGGCAGAACAGGACGCGCCGGCAAAGTCGGCTCTGCTTTAACATTTGTAACAAGTTAAGATCTTTTTAAAGGTAATTCAATTGTAAAATTTGTTCCCCTTACAGGGGTACTTGTAACTTTAATATTTCCACCATGCATCTTAACTATTTGAGAGCTAATAAAAAGACCAACTCCCAGACCATTTTTATGTTCACTATTACCAGAAGATCTTCTGAAGAGATCAAAAACAACCTTCTGATCACTCGCGGCTATCCCCATACCTCTATCCTTAATAATAAACTTTGCACTACCCCAGCTTTTTAAAATTTGAATATCAATTGGTTTACCGCCACCATATTTTATTGCGTTAGAAAAAAGGTTTGTAATTACTTGCTCAATTCTTACTTTATCCCATTTTCCTGAAACAGGGGATTTTGCGGTAATTTTTACTTTGTACTTTTCTTTTTTCAAAACTTCAGAAAAACTCATGCTTACCTGTTTTGTTATCTTAACAAGGTCAGTATCGGTAAGTTGTAAATCCATTCTTCCGGTTGTTATAAGCGACACATCGAGCAAATCATTAATCATTATAGTTAGCCGCTTTATTTGCTTCTCAGAATTTTTAAGTACCTCCATTAGTTCATGAACAGAAAATTTTGCTAAAGACGCGTTTTTTATATTGTTTAGCTCGCTGTGGAGCTTTAAAAGCATTACAGTAAGCGGTGTTTTTAGCTCATGAGAAACTATAGAGAGAAACTCATCTCTTGCCTTAATATTTTTTAATGCTTCCTGGTATTCATGATTTAACTCGATAAAATCCTGTGCATATATTTTTTCCTTTTTTTTTAATTTTCCAAGTTCTTTATTTTCCCAGGTCAACTCTACCAGAAAACTTATCATAACGAACACTGCTACCAAAAGGAGAAGGAATATTTTATCCTGATAAACATATAAAATGTCAATTGAAAAATATATTAGTATGCCAAAAATTGAATTAAGACCGAGTTTAATAAATAACCCGGTTAAATTTTGATTAAATGATAACTTCTTTTTATAGTAAGCATACAACCGGTTAAACTCCATAAACTGTAAGGAAAATATACCAGATTCTTATTCAACAATTCAATGGTATAATTTAGACAGTGCAAAAAACTATCCTTGTTGTTGAAGATGATAGTAACTTAAGAGACTTCTTAAAGAAAGTCCTTTCTGCTAATAACTTTAAAGTTGCAGAGGCGGCTGACGGAGCTGAGGCTCTGGAGGCTGTAGAAAAATATTTTCCTGATATGGTTCTTCTGGATTTCGGGTTACCAAAAGTTTCCGGCGAAACAGTTTGTGTAAGAATAAAAAAAGACCACCCGGAAATTATTGTAATTGCCTTAACTGAAAAAATCCGAAGCTCTGACGTTGTACACGGATTACAAATAGGTGCAGATGATTATATTAGTAAACCTTTTATTGCTGAGGAGCTGATTGCAAGAATTGATACAAGATTTAAAACGGCTGCCAACGAACCAGGTGAACCAAAAGAAAAAGAAGAGCAGGGGACAGAAAAAATAGTCCTTAGAGAAAGTATCGTTCTGATAATAATTCGGATTATTTTTACCCAGGCTATTTTTGTATTGTTTTTTTCCCTTTTCAGTATTTTAATTTCATATCTCAGCTCATATGTAAATACTGCCTCCTACTCAAGTTTTTATTTCACAGTTTTAATAGCAGGATTTTTTACAAATATCGGGATGGTAATTTTGATTACTGTAAAATGGAACTCGGAGTATACTGAGGTTTCTAAAGAGGGGGTTATTAAACATAGTGGAATCCTGCACCGGGAAGAGCAAAAATATGCCTGTAATTTTGTTGAGGGAGTTAAACTTAAACAATCATTCTTAGGACTACTTTTTAATTACGGGACAATTGAACTGTATGACCCGGCACTAAAAGAACAGGTTTATTTATTAAACATAGCAAATCCAAAAAAATATAGTAAGACAATACAAGATATTGTTTCAAAAGAACAAAATAAACCCATGCCCTTTGTAGCCATGGAAAACAAACAGGAATCATAGAGTCTAACCTGCCTTAACTTTTGTCTAATAATTATTTCCTCTATTTTGATATACTTCGGGTATGAAACTTAAACCCTTTGAGCTGGAACGTTATTTTGCCAAATATGAATTCTCAGTAAAGTATTTACTCTCTAGTTCTGACTGTGATGGATTGGCTGCTAAGGACTTATTGGAACTAGCTGATTCAGAAACCCGTAAAATGTGGGAGAATCTGAAGTTAGGATATACAGAGTCTTTGGGTTTACCTCAACTAAGGCAAGAAATAGCTAAATTGTACCAGGGCATAAACGAGGAAGATATTCTAATTGTTGCTCCAGAAGAAGGAATTTTTATAACGATGAATACACTATTAGGTGAGGAAGATCACATTATTTGTACGTTTCCAGGTTATCAATCTCTTTATGAAATAGCTGAGTCCTTAGGATGTGAAGTAACAAAGTGGCAGCCAAGCGAAGAAGATAATTGGAGACTTGATCCAGCGTTCTTAGAAAGCAATATCAAGTCAAACACTAGACTAATTATTATGAATTTTCCTCATAATCCAACTGGAAGTTTGGCTTCAAAAGAAGATTATCTAAGAATTGTCGATATAGCTAAGCAAAATAATATTTATCTTTTCTCTGATGAGATGTACAAATTTTTAGAGTTAAATCCTAAGGACAGATTACCCTCAGCGGTTGAGCTATACGATAAAGCTATTACACTGTTTGGAATGTCTAAAACTTTTGGTATGGCAGGAACTCGTATTGGTTGGGTAATTACGAAGGATAAGAAACTTTATTCTGAAATGGCAGCCTTTAAAGACTACACAACAATTTGCAGTAGTGCTCCAAGTGAAATTCTATCTTTGATAGCATTGAGAGCGAAAGATACAATAATTCAGAAGCACTTAAAAAGAATTAATAGGAATTTAGGTTTATTAGATGATTTCTTTAAAAAGTATTCTAATTTATTTAGTTGGGTAAGACCAAAAGCTGGAACTATTTGTTTTCCTAAATTGTTATTTGATAAAAGTTCTTTTGATTTCTGTGAAGATGTTGTAAAAGAAGCGGGGATAATGGTGCTACCTTCAACCGTATATGATTATGATGATAAACATTTTAGGATTGGTTTTGGCAGGGAAAATATGCCAGAGGCATTACAAGAATTTGAAAGTTATGTGTATAAAAAATTAACTTAATATGGTATAAGTATTGGTAACTATGAGAGTAAAACTAGACGAACTTAAAAATCTAACTCAAAAAGCAGTTCTTAAATATGGATATACTGACAATGAAGCTGAAGTAATTCAGGAAATACTTCTTTATGCACAATTGCGTGGTAATAATCAGGGTGTGGTTAAGCTAATTGGTAAAGGTATCCCTAAGAGAGAAAAAGCTGCTAGCCCAAAAATAGTTAAAGAAACTCCGGTTTCTGCCCTTTTTGATGGAAATGAAACTCATGCCATGGTGGTAATGAACCAGGTTGCTGAAACAGCAATAGAAAAAGCGAAAAAATCAGGAATTGGAATTGTTGGTAATTTCAATACTACTGAATCAACAGGCGCATTAGGATATTATGTGAGTAAAGTTGCAAAAGAGGGCTTGATCGGAATTGCTTATGCTTCTGCACCATTCCAAACAACAGCACCATATGGATCAACAGAGGCTCGTTTTTGTACTAATCCAGTAGCCTATGGGATTCCTACAGAAAGTGATCCTATCATTTTAGATATGACTACATCTGCAATGGCATATTATGGATTAATAGAGGCTAAAACAGCAGGCAAAATGGTTCCTGATGGTACAGGATATGATAAAGATGGTAATCCTAGCCAAGATCCTGCAGAAATTATGTCAGGTGCATTAAAAACCTTTGGTGGGCACAGAGGTTCCGGGCTGGCGTTGATTGGTCAAATTTTTGCTGGTGCTCTAGTACAGGCTGAATCATTCAACAGTGATAGTGATAATGCTGGAAATTTAGTTATGGCAATTGATCCTGAAATACTGACATCAAAAGAGACCTTTACTAAAGAAGTATCCTCTATAATCGAGCGAGTAAAATCTGCCCGAAAAGCTGAAGGTGTATCTGAAATTCTTATACCAGGAGAACGTGGTAACTCATTTAATGCAGAAATTTTAGCCTCAGGCGAAATTGAAGTTGAGGATAACCTTTATAGTGAACTTAAAAAAGTAGCTGGAGAGTAGTTACAGCTTCTCTATAATATCAACAACATCTTGAGCACAACCCCACGAAAGCGTAAAACCAGCTCCTAAAACTAAAATTACCATATGAGAAGTATATCATTTTAAAGGTAAGTTAAGCATAAACTTGTTGTTGAGGATATAAAATTTGCTGCATGTAATTGAAGCTGTAATCTAATGGGCTGATATGGTATAGTCCACTCAAATGAAAAACGACAGTCAAAGTATTGACTTTCGGGCTATAGTCCTGAGTCTTGCCGAAGGGTAATTTATGGTTTAAAGTACATTTGTTATGAAAAAAAGTAAACAAATTGCTAAACAAAATGAGTTTACCGAGTTTTTGCTTTATACAACACCAAATGGAAAAGTAAAGGTTGAGATATTTCTTCATAATGAAAACATTTGGTTGACTCAAGCTAGAATTGCCGAACTTTTTGGAGTAAATCGTCCCGCCGTTACTAAACATTTAAAGAATATATTTGAAACCGGAGAACTGAATAAAAAATCAGTTAGTTCCATTTTGGAACATACTGCAAAAGATGGCAAGAAGTACAAAACCCTATTCTATAACCTGGATGCGATTATTTCAGTAGGGTACAGAATAAATAGCTCTCAAGCAACGCAGTTCCGTATTTGGGCAACAGAAAGGCTTAAAGAATACATCATCAAAGGGTTTACCATGGATGATGAAAGGCTCAAAGATCCTCACAATATTTTCGGTAAAGACTATTTTGAAGAGCAACTTGCCCGAATACGAGACATAAGGTCAAGCGAAAGACGCATGTATCAGAAAATCACTGACATTTATGCAGAGTGCAGCGCTGATTATGATCCAAATGAAAAGATTACTAAGCAATTTTTTGCAACAGTGCAAAACAAGCTCCACTTTGCGATTACCAGTAAAACTGCCGCAGAGATAGTACACGAAAGGGTAGATAGTAACAAGCCATACATGGGGCTCACTGTTTGGAAAAACTCCCCAAGGGGTAAAATTAGAAATCAGATGTCGTTATTGCCAAAAACTATCTGAATGAGCAAGAACTTGATCTCCTTAATAGAATCGTTACTATGTATCTTGATTATGCGGAAATGCAGGCTAATCGTGGGATCGTCATGTATATGAAGGATTGGGTATCAAAGCTGGATGCATTTCTAAAATTTAACGAGCGACAAATACTAGACGACATCGGAAAAATAAGTCACGAAGTTGCAGAAGAACTTGCCTTGAAAGAATACGAAAAATATCGCAGAGAGCGGGACAAAAAATTTATCTCCGACTTTGATCAAGTTACAAAGAAACTTTTGAGGAAAGCTAGAAAATAAAATTTGTTGCATATAGTTGAAGCTGTAATCTAGTGATTGGTATTAAGTGGAATTTTGGATTCAGCGTTATCTTTCATTGATTGAGAAACTTAATAAGAAACTGCAAACTTTCCCAGTTGTGAATAGATACCGGGATAATTTTCTTTTTTGTTTTAGCAAGACTTTTTAACTTTTTTTCCAGATCCTTAGCTTCCACTAAATCAGACTTTGTTAGAAGTATTATTTCTTCCTTTTCCAAAAGTTTTAAATTATATGCTTTTAGCTCTTTTTGAATAACCTGATAATCATTTAGGGGATCTATAGATTCAGCGGAGATTAAATGAAGTAAAAGATTAACTTTTTCTATATGTTTTAGGAATCTGTGACCCAAACCGCGTCCTTCTGAGGCGCCCTCAATTAAACCCGGAATATCAGCCAGAATTTTTCCGTTTAACATCCCCAAATTCGGCTCAAGCGTCGTAAAAGGATAACTTCCAACTTTAGCTTCTGCATTTGTAATCTCATTTAAAAGTGAGCTCTTCCCCGCATTCGGAAGTCCAATTAAACCGAAATCAGCAATTAATTTAAGTTTTAAGCTTAATTTTTTCTCCTCTCCCGAAAGCCCGGGTTGGGCGCGTTTTGGAGTAGTATTCCTGGATGATTTAAAAAATGCATTTCCTCTTCCACCTAAACCGCCCTTTGCAAGAAGAATCTTTTTATTTAATTCATTTAATTCTATTTCTGCTCCAGATTCCTCAATTAAAAAAGTGCCGATCGGCATAATTAGAGTTAAATCTTTCCCGTTTTCTCCGCTTCTTTGATTACTTTTTCCGGCAGTTCCATTATCTGCAGAAAGGGTAGACTTTGCTAAGAATCTGTTCAGCGCATAAAGATCCGTGGTTGCTTCCACTAATACATCTCCGCCTTTTCCCCCGTCACCCCCATCTGGCCCTCCGTGTTTTCCAATAAAAGAAACGCACCCCGGCCCACCATGTCCTCCTTTTACAATAATATCTACTTCATCAATTAACATACTCACGTATTATGGCTTAAGTTTGAGCGATAAACAATTATTAAAACGAAAAGACCATTTTTGGAAACTAATAAGCAAAGCTTGCGAGCTAACGCTCTTAGGATTCTGAAACAAGTTCAGAATGACGATGAAGACAGGGGTTGAAATGACTTCTAGCTAAAGTGTTGGGGTTGCTTTTTGTTCTAATGCGAAGCAGGAGCTCCGCTCATGTTGTCTACTCTTTCCTCTAAATCATAAGCAAAGCTTGAAATTCTTCCTATGGTCGAATTTTCAAATTCTTCTCTAGTTGGAGTATCATCTTCCAAATATGCAAGTTGCCTGCCAATTTTATCCAGTCTTCCCGTTAGTCTTTTCTCAACTCCATCTATTTTTCCGTCCAATCCCTCTATCTTTCCTTCCAACCTCTCACCCAATTTATCCACCTTTTGATCGACTTTATTAATTGTGCTCAGCAATTCCTGCTTGACAGCACCTTGCCCATTAAGAATAGCCTGAAGCATTTTTTGCGTATCATTCATAGTATAGAAAGTATACATCAATAAGATAAAGTCCTCAAGCTGTAAGATTGTAATTATTCAGTTCTTGCCAGTAAACTGTCATTCCGAGTGTAGCGAGGAATCTCAAGATTAACCTAGAGATCTCTCACTATGTTCGAGATGACAAAATCGCTGGGTAACTCTGAATAGTTACGTAAGATTTGCCTTGCGGATTCGGATGTTTTTTGGGGTTATTTCTACTAACTCTTCATCATTTATATATTCAACTGCTTCCTCAAGACTCATAAACTTTGGCGAATTAAAATGTTCTGAGGTTCCTTCTCCACTTGAACGGTGATTAGTTTGAGATTTTTCTTTACAAACATTTACTGAAATATCCTCAGATCTTGAATTCATCCCTATTACCTGACCTTTGTATACAGAAATTCCAGGGCCAATAAACAATGTACCCCTGCCTTGTGCTCCAATTAAAGCGTATAGCTTTGTTACACCATTTTCATGTACAACTAAAGATCCATTATCTCTTTCAAAACCTTTTTCAAGATTCTGACCAAACTCTAAAAAATTGGTATTTAGAATTCCCATACCTTTTGTATCAGTTATAAACTCGGATCTGTAACCAAAAAGCTCTTTTGTTGTAATTATAAACTCCATTGTTACTGTACCATCTAAACTATTCATATCCTGCAAGCGCCCGTGACGAAGTCCCATTTTTTGCATAACAATTCCCTGAAACTCCTCTGGAACTTCAATATAAACTTTTTCATACGGGGTTAAAATTTTTCCATCAACGTCTTTTTCTATAACAACAGGGCGGGAAACCTGAAATTCAAACCCCTCACGCCTTAATCTTTCAATCAGAATTGTAAGGTGCAGCTCACCCCGACCTGATACAACCCAACCTCCAGAAGCATTTTCAACTTTTAACGCAACATCATCCTCTGCTGCTTTCATTAATCTCTCTTCAATCTGACGGGATGTCTTAAATTCTCCTTCTTTACCTGCAAAAGTTGAAGTATTAACCCCAAAAGTCATTTTAACAGTTGGTTCCTCTATAGAAAGAAGTGGCAGAGCCGAAGTATCCATATTATCTGTTATAGTTTCACCTATTGTTATATTTGGAATCCCGGAAATAGCAACAATATCTCCGGCAACAGCCTCATTTTCTTCTTGTTTTTCCAAACCAACAAAGCTCATAAGGGAAGTTAGTCTGCATTTGCTTTTATTTCCTTCCCTTGAAATGTGTATCACATCCTGATTTTTATTAAGCCTACCTTCAAAAATCCTGCCTGTTGCTACCCTTCCTTTAAAATTATCCGATGTTACAGAAGTTACAAGCATCTGAAGAGGCTTTGTTTCATCACCTCCCGGCTCAGGAATATGTTTTAAGATTGCTTCAAAAATCGGTATAATATCTGTCATATTCTCAAGATTTTTTTCTTCTCCTGCGAGTCCCTTTTTTGCAGATGCATATATGGTTGGGAAATAAGCACTTTCTTCGTCTGCCCCAAGTTCAATAAACAGATCAAATGTTTTATTTACTACATATTCAATCCTGGCATCCGGTCTGTCTATTTTGTTTATAACTACAATTATTTTTAAGCCCATTTTCAAAGCCTGTTTTAAAACAAACCTTGTTTGAGGCATTGGACCCTCCTTTGCATCTATAAGAAGCAAACAGCCATCTGCAAGCTTTAAAACCCTTTCGACTTCTCCTCCAAAGTCAGCGTGTCCAGGAGTATCTATAATATTGATTTTCGTACCTTTGTAGGAAACTGAGGCGTTTTTGGAAAAAATTGTAATTCCTCTTTCTTTTTCAAGTTCATTGCTATCCATTATTAAAATTGTATCCGCGATGTCTTTATGGAGTTTTGTTTGGGTTTGTTTAAGCAAGGCATCCACAAGTGTGGTTTTGCCGTGATCAACGTGCGCAACGATAGCAACATTTCGAATGTTTTTCATAACAGTATATTATACCTCATTTAATGCGAAAAAGAAAGTAATACTATAGGTATCCTTAATCAAGGAGCTTCTGGAGGTAAAGCATCTAAAACAAACTCAAGGGTTTCAAGGGGGTCCATATTTGTTGTATCAACAACCAGATTAAAATATTCAGGATCCAAGAAATTTTTCACTCCGTATAAATTCTCAAATTTTTCTTGCAAGGCTTTTGATCTCTCCTGAGACTTTTCTTTGGCTTCTTCAATGGAAATCCTGTCCCTTTTAGATACTCTTTCCATGGCCACCTCAAAATCTGTTATGCAAATAATTCTAAAAACAAAAGGAAAATTTTTTGACAGCCATCCAGACAGCCGGGATTCAAAAATTATATGCTCCTCATCTTGCATTTTAGTCTGGTAACCAAAATCTATCTCTTTATCCACTTCCTCCGGAATCTCTCCAGTTTTTTCAAGTGGAATTCCATGTTCGCCGTGCCATTTTCTAAAATATTCACCTGTACTTAAATGCTGCCATCCCAGCTTTTTTGCCAGCTTTTTTGCAAGAGTAGTTTTTCCTGTCCCAGTATCTCCTGAAATTGCAATGTTTTTAAAATTCATATTTAAAAGCCTAACATAATTTTAATTCTCATTGCAATTTGTTAAAATGCAAATATGAAAAAAGTAATTAACACTCCTTACATAAAAAGAGTGAAAAAACCATGGGGATATGAAATTCATTTTACCCAGGACGATCTTCCTTATATGGGCAAGATTTTACACATAAATGCAGGTAAAAGAGTGAGTCTTCAAATTCATGATAAAAAAATGGAAAGCTGGTATAAATTAAGCGGTAAAGTAATTATGATTTTAGGGGATAAGGAAGGTAATCTATTTGAACAAGAAATGGAGGAAGGAGTTGGGTATACAACAACAATTAACCAGAAACACAGACTGAAAGCGCTTGAAGATTCTGATATTCTAGAAGTTTCTACTCCTGAAATTGGTACTACATTTAGGTTGGAGGATGATTATGCGAGAACTGATGAAACTGAGGAAGTAAGGAGAGATCCGCAAAGAGGATGGAAACCTTAGGTGTGAACGTACCACACCCCGGGGGTGTGGTAGATAGACACCTAAGGAAAGTACATGAAAAAAGTAAAAATCATAACTGTCTGCTGCAGTGCAGCATTTTATAAACAAGCTCTAGACATTGAGAAGCAGCTTAAAAAGCTTGGATTCAAGGTTAAAATTCCATACATTGCATACATAATGAAAAAAAATAATAATTTCGATGTAAGTTTTTATAAAACATGGCACAAGGATAAAAAACAATATCCTAAGAAGACAAAACTTATGGATATACATTTTAAAAAAGTATTACAAGCCGATGCGATTTTAGTATTAAATTTCGAAAAAGATGGGATTCAAGGATATATTGGAGGAAATGGACTCTTAGAGATGTTTCTTGCTTATATACATAAAAAACCAGTCTTTATTTATAATCCGATACCTGATGATTTAAATATAGCTGAGGAGGTATACGGATTAAATCCTATTTTTATAAATCAGGATTTAGGAGTTATTTCTGCATCATTGCGAGGAGTGCGAGCGACGAAGTAATCTGGAAATGAGATTGCCACGGTCCGATAAAATCGGACTCGCAATGACAGATTGGGGTTTGAACCATGAAAAAGAAAAATGAGCTGCAAAAAGGTGTTGATTTTATTGGGGTTACTGTTGTGTTTTATTGTCATGATGGTAAGGGGAATTTTTTAATGCACAAAAGAAGTAAAAATTGCCGTGATGAGGTTGGAAATTGGGATGTTGGAGGGGGAGGAATGGAGTTTGGTGAAACATTTGAAGAAGCTGTTGAGCGGGAAATCATGGAAGAATACAGCTGCAGTGTGGAAAACTTAAAATTTATAACTTCGTATAATGTCTTAAGAAAAAACGGAAAACAGGATACCCACTGGATAGCTTTACTATTTACAGCCAAAGTTAACCCGGAAAAAGTCGCCATAGGTGAGCCGGATTACATAGACGAAATAGGATGGTTTAGTGAAAATAACTTACCAGATCCGCTTCATTCTCAATTTTTTACATGCTTTGATATGGTAAAAAAACACCTGTAAAAATTCTTGTCATTCCCGCGCCCGCTTCGCCGACTCAGCGAGACGAGTAGGCGGGAATCCATTTCCGATCGTCAGTTGTTTAATTGGATCCCTGCATTCGCAGGGATGACAAATGAGGTTATATTTGGTATTATGTCTTTTTAGTGAATCAAATAATTACAATTGATGGTCCGGTTTCTTCCGGAAAAAATTCAGTGGGACATCTTCTTGCCCGTAAATTAGGTTATCATTTTATAGATACTGGTTCTATCTACAGAATATATACACTATATTCCCTGGAAAAAAACTACTTAGTCTCTGATTTAGAAAAAATTGATATCCGCTTTAAAACAAAAAGTCATGATACCCTAATTTATGCAGACGGCATAGAAATAAACAACAGACTTCATGAACCAAAAGTTACTGAATTTGTATCTAAAATTGCAGCTAATCCAGAAATAAGGTCGATTTCTAAAAGAATACAAAGGCAAATTGGTAAGCCTCAAAATACAGTTATGACGGGTCGTGATATAGGGACTGAAATTTTTCCTGATGCAAGTCTTAAAATTTTTCTTACAGCATCCCCGGAGGTCAGGGCTAAAAGAAGATATGAACAGTTAAAAAAAACTAAGCCTGAATTAACCCTTATGGATGTTTTAAACCAGATCAGAGAACGTGATAAAATGGATACAGAAAGGGAAGCCTCTCCAATGCGAATTCCAGAAGATGCTATTATTCTAGACAACTCTTATTTAAATGTTGAGCAAACAGTGGAAAAAATCTTGGAACATTACAAATAACTGTCATCCTGAGGGCGTAGCCCGAAGGATCTCTAGATTTATTCTAGATACATAGTGTAACTGGAATTAATTCAGAGATTCCTCGCTTCGCTCGGAATGACAGATAGTGTATGGACATACTTTCAATCATTTTAATAGTTGCAGGGCTTGCTCTTTTTGAAACTGTAAGCAGCATTGATAATGCTATAATCAACGCCCAGGTACTTTCAACAATGAAAGAATGGGCGAGAAGATGGTTTTTGCTTTGGGGGCTTATACTTGGAGTTTTTCTTGTTCGCGGATTGCTCCCATTTGTAATTGTCTGGGCAGTCAACCCGAGTCTCGGACCTGTTGAAACTATTACAGCCACATTTAGTAATGACCCACATGTTGTGGAAGCAATTGAATCATCTGCACCAATACTTCTTATTGGTGGAGGTACTTTTTTAATCTTCTTATTTTTCCACTGGCTTTTTATGGAACCAAAAAGGTTTGGACTCCGCGGAGAGGGTTTTTTTATGCGGCAGGGAATTTGGTTTTATGCAGTTGTATCTATACTTTTAACTTTAATCGTCTGGCTTTCTTTAAAAGAAAATCCTTTTATGGCGCTCGGAGCAGTTGTCGGCTCAACTGCATTTTTCATAACGCACGGGTTTAAACAAAATGCAGAGGAAGCCGAAAAGAATATGTTAACTTCAAATAAAAGTGATTTAAGTAAAATATTTTATCTTGAAGTAATTGATGCAACTTTTTCAATTGACGGAGTCCTGGGCGCTTTTGCTTTTACACTTTCTATTCCGCTCATACTTTTGGGAAATGGGCTGGGGGCAATTGTTGTTCGGCAAGTTACTGTATCAAACATTGATAGAATTAAAAAATATGTGTATTTGAAAAACGGTGCAATGTATTCCATCTTATTTTTAGGGCTTATCATGGTTTTTGAGGCTTTCGGGACACCAATTCCTCCCTGGGTTTCACCAATTATAACTTTTAGTGTAATAGGGTATTTTTTCTTAAAATCTAAGAATGAACTTGCTTAAGATATTCAAGAGCGCCGTAGAGCCCGCCTTTTTCTCCTAATTTACTTCTTACAACAGGCGGAAGATCTGGAAACTTCCTTACAATTTCTTTAAGATGCATTTTTACTCTTTCAATGGGGATTGAGTCCATTACCCCTCCACCTAAAATTAAAATATCCGGGGACCAGAAAACCAGTACATTATTTAATCCAACTGCCAGAATTTTAGCCGATCTTTCCCAAATTGTTTCATCAGTAATAGTATACGAATCTCTCCCGAATTTTTTCTTAAAACTCTCACCGGAAATTTCATCCTCAAGATAAGTTATATCTTTAAAATCAATAATCTGCTGACCTGGTTCAAACCCTAAACAGTTTTGATCAATCCTGCAGTTTACAATTCTCGCGCCTCCAACCCCTGTTGAAACAGTTATATATGCCACAATTTTGTATCCTGTACCTGCCCCGTGGATAGCTTCGCCAAGAGCAACCAGTGCAGAGTCATTTTCAAGATATACCGGGCAGCTTAAAGTTTCCTGAAGCTTTTCCCGAGTAGGCTTTCCCATCCAATGAGGAATTTTGGAATGTTTTGGATCGTTGATTAACATTGATTTATTTTTATCCAAAACTTCTCTAATTCCGCCTCCGGCTGCCTTAAACTCATCCGATCCGTTTAGAGTTTTTGCTGCATCAGCAATCTCCTTAATACCATCCTCAAAATCTTGAGGGGTAGGAATAGTAACAACCTCTCCAATTTCTTTACCATCAGGAGAAACTGCAAGCCGGATATTTGTTCCCCCAATATCAAAAAGAAGATACATACATTAATTAAACCACAACCCATACATCCTGTCACTTACAAATAGCAACACTCCCGGTGTGGGCGGGAAGCTCACTACCAGCAAACACACCGGGAGTGGACACGCCTCCGAGGTGAAACAGGGCTAACCTCTTTGCACACCTCGGAGGTGTACTTATGATGGTTAGACAATTGTTAAGTATCAAAACCTTGCTCAAATATTTTTTTTCCTGTATAGTAAATTCATCCATTGTCATTCTGAACTAGTTTCAGAATCTTTAGATCCCGAAATTAATGGAATACTCCCCGCTTCGCGGGCGGGATGACGGAAGAACATATGAATAATGATCCATTTGAAGGTGCTTTAACACAACTTAATAAAGCTGCAAAAATTATAGATTTTCCAGATGAACTATTGCAAATTTTGTCCACGCCACAAAGGCAAATTGAAGTTTCTTTTCCTTTAAAAATGGACTCAGGGAAAATCCAGCTCATTCATGGATATCGCATCCAGCATAATAACTGGAGAGGACCTTACAAAGGGGGCTTAAGGTATCATCCTGATGTTAATAAATCAGAGGTTAAAGCTTTAGCTCTTTGGATGACGATTAAAAATGTAATTTGTGATGTTCCTTTTGGCGGAGGGAAAGGTGGGCTAGAAATAGATCCTAAAAATCTTTCCAAAAAAGAGCTGGAAGAGATGACAAGACAGTTTGCCAGAAGTTTAGCCCCAAATATCGGATCAGAATTGGACGTACCTGCTCCGGATGTTAATACAAATTCCTTGATTATGGACTGGATTGCAGATGAATACGAAAAATTGAGAATTGAAAATGGAGGATTGAAAATTGATGCAAATAAATTAAAAGCAGTGGTGACTGGAAAGTCCATAAAAAATGGCGGATCGGAAGGGAGAGAAGAGGCAACTGGAATGGGTGGATTTTTTGTTTTAGAGGAACTCGTCAATAAAATGGGTCTAAAAAAGCCACTTACTGTGGCAATACAAGGTTTTGGAAATGTGGGTTCACATTTAGCAAAATTACTTTGCGATAACGGCTTTGAAATTATGGCTATTTCAGATTCAAGAGGCGGAGTAAGAAGCAGGACTGAAAAAGGATTTAATATTGACCTTGTTAAGAAATGCAAACTTGAAAAAGGTTTTATTTCAGAGTGTTATTGTATTGGATCTGTCTGCGATAACCCGGATGATGTAAAAGGAGATATTTCAAATGAAACAATACTTAAACTTCCTGTTGATATTTTAATTCCAGCAGCAATGGAAGGGGTAATAACAGGAGAAAATGCACCAGATATAAAAGCAAACATTATACTGGAGATGGCAAATGGCCCTACAACTGCTGAGGCTGATGAGATCCTGGAAAAAAATGGAATCATAGTGGTACCGGATGTCCTTGCAAACTCCGGGGGGGTTACCGTTTCATATTTTGAATGGCTGCAAAACATGAATGGAGAAAAATGGAGTTTGGAAAAAGTTAACACTCAGTTAAAAGAAAAAGTGGTAAAAGCATTTGAAGAAGTCTGGAAAATTAAGGAAGAGAAGAAGGTTAGTCCGCGAACTGCAACCTACGTTTTAGCTCTACAAAGATTAAAAGAAGCATACACAAAGGTGGTTCAGCCATGAAACTCGGATTTATTGGACTCGGTCGTATGGGTAAGAATATGGTACTCCGACTTCTGGAACAAGAGATTAAGATTGTGGCTTGGAACAGGTCCCCAGAACCCAGAGAAGAACTTTTAAAGGAAGCGAAAAAACTTAAAATTGGTTCAAAAAATTTAACAGTAGTTTCTACATTAAATGATTTAGTTACCTCACTCAGAAAAGACCCATCACACCTCCGAGGTGAGCCAAAGGTTACACCAGATCACACCTCGGAGGTGGGCGGGATCATTATCTGGCTTATGATA
>MFDK01000037.1:17209-27787 GCA_001776865.1 Candidatus Daviesbacteria bacterium RIFCSPLOWO2_01_FULL_37_10
TCCACTTCTTTCCAAAGGCGATTTAATTATTGACGGCGGAAATTCTTTTTACAAAGACACTTTAAAAAGATCTAAAATTCTTTCAAAATATGAGATTCATTTTATGGATGTAGGGACTTCCGGGGGGCTGGAGGGAGCAAGAACCGGAGCTTGCCTTATGATTGGAGGATATGGAAAAGACTTCATCAAAATCAAACCCATTGCTGAAGCTGCAGCTGCTCCCGGAGCTTTTGGACATTTTGGACCTGTTGGATCCGGACATTTTGCAAAAATGGTACATAACGGCATTGAATACGGAATGATGGAGGCAATAGGGGAGGGAACCGCAATTTTGAAAACCTCTCCATATGATTATGATTTAAGAGAAGTTTTCAGGGTTTATAATAACAAATCCATAATTGATTCAAGACTTGTAAATTGGACTTTGAATGAGCTAAAAGTTAACCCAGAGCTTTCTAACATATCATCAACAATTGGCTCAGCAGGAGGATCTGGAACAAAAAAAGGAGAAGCTCACTGGACAATAAAACTTGCTAAAAAAATGGGAGTTGATACACCAGTTATAAAAGCTTCTGTAAAAGTCAGAGACAATTCATTCAAAGATAAAGAAGATTCACCCAATGGTTTCAGAAATAAAGTAGTTGCTGCAATGCGCTGGCAATTCGGCGGCCATCCAGTCAAAAAATCCTAATTTCCCCGGGTGTCGTATCTATCCCACCTCCCAGGTGAAAATCTCTAAGTTGTCATTCCGAACGCAGTGAGGAATCTCAAGATTAAATCTAGAGATCTCTCGCTACGCTCGAGATGACAAAATCGCTAGGAAATACTACTAATTTCCATTTCCAGATCATGCTTGACAAGTAAACACTATAAGTAGTAAACTTCCACACATTATGGCAAATCTAGTTGAAAAAAGTACAAATTTTATAAGGCACCCAATGACACCTGTGTTTGCAGGTGTGGTTACTATTTATTTAGGTATGGGAGACTTAGATAACATTCAATCCGAAATAAAAACGAAAGCTAGTGAAGCTAATCCTCCAGTTGTATCAGAACTAGAATTAAGCAAAGCAAAGGCAATAATTTCATCTTTTAATTCGAAACTTTCATCCACTACGGAAGAAATAGTTCTAAGTGGTGGCACAACTATAGAAATTCCTTCATTAGTTGAAATTGAAAGATTAAGGCAATCTTATGAAGTAACAAAAAAAGAAGAAGTGAGACAAAGTGCTATATCGTCTATGAAAACGGACTTATTTAGCAATAGACCTTTAGAAAGAACCGCTCGCCCTATTGGGATAATTATCACTGGATTAGGATTATTATTGTTAGGTGGTACAAGAGTAATGCGCACTCCTTTATATCCTACAGCTAGAAAATCTGCAAAACCCAGCGAACAAGCTTCCTAAATCCTGCAAAATTCCATTGAAGGCTCCATCCATTTTCTTCCATCGACCTCAATTAACTCATCAGCTTCTTTTGGTCCCCATGTTCCTGACTTGTATTCCAAAATACCAGGCAATTTTTTCTCAAGTGCATCAATAAATTTCCATTCTGCCTCTACTTCTTTCGCATCATTAAAGTTTGTTTGATCTCCGGAAATTGCATCAACAAGAAGCCTCTCATATGGATCAATAAGAAAGTGTCCATTTGGATCCTGCCTGTAACAAAACTGCATATATTGATCTTCCAGGGATTTTTCGTGTCCGGGTTTTTTTGTCTTTATCTTTAAAACTATTCCTTCATTAGGTTGAATTCTATAAATTAATACATTACCTGTTTTAAAAATTACAGAAATTTCTGTAACCCAGGTCTTTAAATTTTTCCCTCCTCTAACAAATATCGGCACTCCTTTAAAACGCTCATTTTTTATTTCTGTTTTAAATGCAAAATATGTATCTTTAATTGAGTTCGGATCAACATTTAGTTCTCTTGTATATCCTTTATATTGACCCAGTACAACTTTTTCAGGGATCGGCGCTAAATTTTTTAGAATTTTAATTCTCTCAGAAGTTATATCCTCGTTACTAAAACTTTTTGGGGCATCCATGGTAGATAGGGCAATCATTTGCAAAAGGTGATTTTGCCCGACATCTTTTAGGGCGCCTACGCTGTCGTAATAACCTCCGCGGGCTCCTATTCCGAAATCCTCAAGAGATGTTATTTGAATGTGATCCACATATTTCTTATTAATAAGCGGCTCAAAAATACCGCTGCTGAATCTAAATGTTAACAAATTTAAAATAGTTTCTTTACCAAGATAGTGATCAAGCCTGTAAATTTGATCCTCACTGAAATATTTTGTAAGCAGATTATTAAGATCCTTTGCAGATTTTAAATCAAATCCAATAGGCTTTTCTATAACTAACCTTGTCCAACCACTTTGTTGTTTACTTAAACCGCTTTTTTTAAGATTTTTAAAAATTGTCTCATAAAGATTTGGGTAAGTAGCCAGGTAGAAAATTTTGTTTTTATGACGCAGTATTTTTTTAAGTTTTTTATAGAAGTTTGGATCATCTAAATTACCATCTAAATATTGCATGTTTTTACAGAGTCTATAAAATACCTCATCTTTTATTGCATGTTTGTGATGTTTATTTTCTGCATGTAAAACCGAGTGAAAATATTCTTCAAATTCATCTCTTTTCATCGGCTTTCTAGCAGTCCCAATTATGCTAGAGTTCTCAGGTAGTAAGCCTTTTTCTGCTATATCATAAAGTGCTGGAATAAGTTTAATTTGAGCAAGATTTCCAGTTATTCCAAATATTATTAAAACAAAAGAATCCATGTGGTAGAATGGATTATATATGTTGAAACCGTATGCTGCAAGAGAACATGAAATGATGCAAGAAGTGCTTATGCACCCTGAGATGCCTGGACCTGAAATTCACTATTACATGATCCGCGGAGGCAAGGATAAAAAGAATATTACAGTTTGGGAAACAGGAAAAGTTGGCGATGAATTTATCAAAACCTATGGACATTACCATGTAGGAAAGCTTGATGAAACATATTGGATAATAGAAGGTGAAGGAGTTGTTTTACTACAAAGCAGGAAAACAGATACTGATGGCAACCCTATTGATGATGAGATAGAACACTTTTATGCTATAAAAGTAAAATCTGGGAACCAGATTTTTATTCCCTCAGGAACCGGACATTTAGTTGCAAATACTGGAAAAGTATGGCTTGTAACTTCTGATGACAGTCCTGTAAACTTTGAAGAAGCTGATCCGGTTTCTCTTCCAGGACATGCAGACTATGAACCGATAAAAAAAATGAGAGGTTTTGCATATTATTTAGTGGATCAAAACGGAGAACCAACTTTAGTAAAAAATCCAAATTATAAATCTGTCCCAAGCCCAGAATGGTTAACTCCAGAACAATATGCCCATAAGTTAAATGGCTGAAGTCTTAATAGTTAGTAATCCAAGTGGAAGCAGTGCCAGGGAACATGCGTTAGCATGGAAATTGTCTCAATCCCCAGAAGTTAAAAATGTTTGGCTTGCTCCCGGTAATGCCGGATACAAAAATAGTCTTCCTGACCTTACAACTCCTGAGGATTTTTTAAGGTTTGCAAAAGATAAGAAAATAGACTTAACAGTTGTGGGTCCGGAGGCTTTACTTGCGGAAGGAATTGTGGATATGTTTGAAGCTGAAAAATTAAAAATATTTGGCCCAAGACAACATGTTGCAAAGCTTGAAACAAGTAAAATCTGGTGTTACAAAAAGAGTGTTGAATGGGGAGTTCCTTTTGCTCCTTCCTGGACTTTTTTAAATAGACAACAAGAACTGGCAAAACAAAAAGTGAGGGAAGTAGGCTTTCCTGTTGTATTAAAAGTAGATGGATTGGCAGATGGAAAAGGGGTAACTATACATGAAACAGAAAATACTGCCTTTCAAGAAATTGATGATATTATGGCTGGAAAATATCCCAACGGAGGAAAAGATCTTTTAATCCAAATGCACCTTCAAGGAAAAGAGCTGTCAGTTTTTACTCTCTCGGATGGTCAAACTATTCTAACCATCCCTAAAACTTTTAGAGACTATAAATGGCTAAATGGTCTAACTACTGGGGGAGTGGGAGGATTTGGGCCTGTATCCATAACTAGATCACTTCTAAACCAAATTGAGGAGCAAATTACAAAACCAACTATTAGCGGATTAAAAGATGAGGGCGGATTTAAAGGTGTTTTATATACAGGTATTATGCTTACAGATGAGGGCCCAAAAGTATTTGAACAAAATGTCCGGTGGGGTGATCCTGAATGTGAACTTCTCATGCCGCTTATTTCTTCTGATCTTTACCCGGTTTTATATTCCTGCACAAATGGAACTCTTTCAAGCCAAACATTAAATTACTTTTACGGGTTTACAGCAGGAGTTGTTTTGTGTGCAGAAGGGTATCCGGCTAAACCCGTTGGAAAAGATGAGATTTTTGGTTTAAATAAAACGTACGATCAGGATGTAAATATTTTTCACTATCAAACAAGGAAAAGACCGGATGGGAAAATAGAAACTCACGGAGGAAGGGAAGTCGTTGTTGTTGGTTACGATCCCAATTCTATAAAAGGATCTCGGGAAAAAGTATACGGTGAAATAAACTCAGGAATATATTTTAGAGGTATGCAAAAAAGAGATGATATCGGGTCTTGACACCTATCCTTAATATATGAGTATGATTGAGGTAGAGGAGGTGATATAAATTGAAAATGTCAACACTTGATACCGTTGCAATGATACTCGTTGTAGTTGGTGCCATAAATTGGGGACTTGTAGGACTACTTAACTTAAATATTGTTGAGATGATACTCGGAATGGCTCTTGCAAAGATAGTTTATATTGTAGTTGGAGTTGCAGGAGTTTTGGTTCTTTGGGGCTGGTACTCAAAGAAGTGACGATTACGTCATCCTGAACCCCGATTTAATCGGGGTGAATTAATTTCAGGATCTAGAATCTGTGAACCTTATGGTTCGTTATTATTTAAAATCCGGTCGACAAACGACCGGATTTTTATTTAACGAATATTTAACCTCATAAACAGGACTTACGCAAAATAATATTGTTCGAGCGTAAGCGGGAACTTCTCACTTCGCCTTTCAGGTTCGTTCGAAGAATAAATGCGTAAGTCCTGTCATAAATATAAAATAAATCGTTTCAAAAACCTGTTAATTATAGTTTTAGGATATAATGAGCTTATGGAAGAAGGAACCGAAGTAATTAAATCGAATACTGAAAAAAAGACAGATAGTAATGAGCTATTTATTGTTTTGGGTATCAACCAAAATCATGAAATGGACTGGCTGAAGGATAAAACAGGTCAATATGCAGAGGTTGGGAAAAGATCTTTTGATAATATTCGCAGGTTTATTACAAATTTCTCCAGATATTTACAAGCTGAAAAAGGGCTAAGCGAACAAGAAGCTCAGGAAACAATTTCAAATGAGGTTGCAAGAATTAAAGATGGCGTTTTCTTAACATATAATCTTACCCCAAAAGCTGCTGTAAGAGTATCCCAAGTAGGATCTGTTATCCCTGCTGTTGCTCTTACTCCTGAAGAAAGAAAAACGTGGACACGTATTGGAAGACAATCAGAAAATTATATCGCTAGAAGAAAACTTATAGAGAAAGAGTTAATGTATGAGGGGTTACCTGATTCACCGCCACCCATCTCTACTATTCTTTCTTCAGCTAATGGTAGGGCTGAAAAACTTGGAGGGGATCAGGTTTATGGTGATGTCTTTTTTATTCTAGACAAGAACACTCTTAAAAGAGCTGTGTTCACCCTCGGTGACAGCTTAAACGACGGGTCAATAAGAGGCAGTAAGTTCGGAATTGCCTCTGAATCTATAGATGGAGTAGAAAGAGCTAAACAAAGACAGCTAATTTTCCAGCATGCTATCATTGGGGAAGCACTATTAAACCTAAGCTATAGTGATCCGAAAAATCCCAATATTACAAGGGGAGCCTTAAGATATGTAGAAGGTTTACTATACGGAGGAATATCAATAAAAGATATATTAGCTGTTAAAGCACCTTTTTATCCTCAATTCCCAGATGGTGGCCCAAGTGCTATTTCAAAAAGGGAAAAAGAGATGCTGGAAACTGCTTTTGGTAATAAATTTCAAACTACGCAGCCATAACTAAATCGTATAATATATGTTCCCACTTAGAATGTGGAAATTCGGATCACTGTAGAAATACGGAGGGATTTTTTATATAATGAGCAACAGAGTGCGGGAGTAACTCAGTGGTAGAGTGCCTCGTTGCCAACGAGGATGTCGCGGGTTCAAATCCCGTCTCCCGCTCCAAAATCTAAACAACTGGTTTTTGAGTACGCGCTGCTATTACATTACCTGCAAATCTTGTTAATTCTCTAACTGTTGTAAAAACTCCAACTTGATCCAGGTGAATAGACAAATCTTTGTATCTGGAAAATTGAGGTTTTGCTCTTAACTCGCTGTGGTCTACTTCATAAGGATTATCTGGTACATAATGTGGAGCGATGCCGGATTGTAGAATCCATGCCCTATCCCAGTAATTAGGTATTTTAGATCTTAAATACCCGGATGCTTCTATCCAATAAGGTAGGTAACCTACACTGTCTTTTAAATAGGTTCCTAAAGTGATTTGAGCTTGAGGAGCGCTTTCGGTATCCCCATACCAAGTTTTAAGCCATAATCCAGGTTGTTTCCAATTGTCCATTTCAGGATAAGGAATATCTACTAAGTAATTGATAATCGGTTGTGGTAGAGAGCTTTGAATTATCTCATTTTGGTCTATATGGAGAAGTGCACTAGCATATCCCCATCTTCCTACACCTCCAAACAGAGATCTGGACCAATATGCATAATCTTCTTCTATACTTATTTTAGCCTCTGGTATTGAACTTGCTGCTTGAATGAGTCTGTAAACCTCTTTTTCAATAAACTTAATCCCTCCACCCAAGGAATCATTCTCAGCGCAAGCCCACCTTTTATCAAACGATCGCGTAGGAGGAGGCAGCAATCTAGCTCTTGGCTCTGGAAGCTCAGGGAGAATATGTGGAGCTGGTTCAAAAGCTGCATCAATTGCTTTACCTATTTTACTGAAAAATTCTACTGCCATAATTTGATAACCTAAATATACAGTTGCTGAATTTTCTTGTCAAGTTATTTTACAGTCACACTCTTGGCAATATTGCGGGGTTTATCAACATTATTTCCAAGTTCAACTGCCATATAGTATGCCAAAAGCTGCAGGGGAATTACATTCATAATAGCAGATACCTGCCCGCAATCCGGAACTTGAATGAAAGTATTATAATCTGAATGATTTTTAGGAGCTATAGCTATTATATCCGCACCTCTAGCTTTTACTTCATGAACCGAATTTAGTAAATCCTGTTTAACTATGTCTTCAGAGATTGCCACAATAACCGGGACACCTTTTTCAATTAGAGTTATAACGTAGTGCTTTAAGTCTCCGGATGGAAGCGCGTGTGCGTGTTTATATGTCCCTTCAATAAGCTTAACCATCCCTTCTCTAATGATTTGAAAATTTTGATATTTACCCAGCAAAAAGATATCTTTTTTTGTGGCTAATTTTTTTGCAAGAAACTTAATATCTTTATGATTTTTGTTCTGTTTTAACCAATTATCCATTTCATCTGCCAAAGTTATCAAATTTTTTATTCCCTCATCATATTTGCCCTGAACAGTTTTAGAAATTAAATACCCCCAGGCAATAGGGAAGATATAAGCTTTTGTTGACATCACACAAATTTCAGGACCTGCCTGCATCATGAATTTGTAATCTGAAAGCCTTGTCATAGAAGACCCCGGCATATTAACAATTGATGCGATTTTAACGCCTTTTTGTTTGGCTTTTTCCAAAACTTCTAAGACATCTGCTGTTTCACCGGACTGCGAAGGAGCAATAATTAAGTCTCCTTTTTTAAAAAGCGGCAAATATTCAACAGAGTCTGCTCCGATAAGTGAAATTACTTTTTTTTTGCCATACAGTCTAAGGTAAAATGCGATCTGAGCCGCAGCAACTCCTATTGTTCCGGACCCAATTGTATAAACATTGGCGCACTCATTTATAATCTTTGCAAAATTCTCAAAAGTTTTTCTGTCCTTGGAAACTAACTGTTCAATCACATATGGACTCTCATATATCTCTTTAACCATAAAATGAGGGAATCCTTCTCTTTCTACTTCTTCAGCTTCAAAACCAATATCCTCAAATTTGTTTTTAATAACTTTACCCGACGATAAATCTGAAATTGTAATATTTTTATCAATAATCTGAACAAGCTGGCCGTTTTCAATTATCAGCATTTTGTTTGCAAAAGGAGCAAAAGATAAGGTGTCGGAAGACAAATAAATTTCTCCGGTTTTAAAGTTTTTTCCAATTATAAGCGGTGAACCATTTCTACAAGCAATTACCTGACCATCATTGGAAATTAATATTATGGTGTTTCTCCCTTCAAGCTCTAAAAATGCCAATCTAACAGCTTCTTTTAAATTCACGTTCCCACTTGACAAGTGGGAAGCTAGTTTTTGCTTTAGATCTTTAGATCGCAAGCTCTGCTTATCCTCTATTAACCTTACTATTACTTCTGTATCTGTTTCAGTTTCAAATTTGTAGCCTTTTTTAGATAAAGAAGATTTTAACTCTGTATAATTTTCAACAATTCCATTTTGAGCCAGAGCGAATGACTTATCAGTAGAAAAATGCGGATGGGCGTTTGTTTTTGTAACACCTCCGTGCGTTGCCCAGCGAGTATGACCAATACCGATAGAGGAGTTAAGAGTTAAGAGTTTAGAGTTAAAGGTTTTCGTATCCCCAATGGATCCTACTTGTTTCTCAACAAATAATTTTTTACTTTTTACTTTTAACTTTTCACTTATTACTGCAATTCCCCAGGAATCATAACCTCTATATTCAAGACGTTTCAGTCCAATTGCCACCATTTTGGCAGCATCCTGATACCCAATGTATCCAAATATTCCACACATAGAATTTTAATTCTACCCTGAGCGTAGTCGAAGGGTTTCTTAAATACTTTGTGCCGCAGGCAAGAATCGAACTCGCATAAGACGCTCTTCAAGCGCCCGCCTTGACCAACTTGGCAACTGCGGCATCGGGAATTATTTTACACTATTTACCGAAAAAATTCAGAAACATTGTCAAAATTGCAGAAACAATTAGTGCGGAAATAAAAGGAACATAAAGGGTAAATCCAAATTTATCCAGTCTTAAATCCCAGGGAAACCTTGGAAGCCTTGGGCTTAAATTCCAAACCAACCCCATTACCAAAATAGTAGCTGCAGTTAGTGCAAATGTTTTTATAACATAATCCATGTAACCCATGAATTAATATTATCATATGTGGACGGTGCAGGGATCGAACCCGCGACATTCGCAGTGTAAATGCGACGCTCTACCAGCTGAGCTAACCGTCCGTTTCTTTTATTTTAAAATATTCATCCAAAGCTTTAAAATAATCACTTCCATCATCCCATTTTTTATAACTTTTCTTATCCACCCACTCAAAACTTTCATGTTCCTCAGAGAGTATTATATCTCCACTTACGTATTCACACAAATATCCAATTAAAAATATTTGCTTTTTTATTATTTTGTGCAAAGACTTTTTGTTAGTCCAGACTGTAAAAGGTTTATTAATTTTAATTTTTAAACCTGTTTCTTCAATTACTTCTCTAATTAATTCATCTTCTGGATTTCCACCCCATCTAAATCTTCCACCTGGAAAATCAAGTCCTGTATTTTGACTACCCACAATATAAAATGGGTCTTTTAAAACTAAAACTTTATCGCCTTTTTTAATAAAAGCCTTTTTCCCAACAAATATTTTTGTTTCTTTAGGTTTCATATAGTGCCGGGGACAGGACTTGAACCTGCAAGTCATTTCTGACGCTACCACCTCAAGGTAGTCTGTTTACCAATTTCAGCACCCCGGCTTAGTGCCGAAGAGAGGATTTGAACCTCCACGAGCTTGCGCTCACAGCGCCCTGAACGCTGCATGTCTACCATTCCATCACTTCGGCTCACATGTGTATTTTAACTATTTATAGATCCCGGATCAAGTCCGGGATGACAGGGATAGAAATCTATGGTAATCTTTATGGCATGCATAACAAAAAAATAGTAGTTTTGGGTGGAGGAACCGGTCAATTTAACTTACTTAGAGGTTTAGTTAAGCTAAATGATCCGGAAAAAATAACAGCGATTGCTGGATCCTGGGATTCCGGCAGATCTTCTGGTCGGCTCAGAACAGAAATGGGAATTTTGCCTCCAGGAGATGCAAGACAATGCCTTGTTGCACTAATGGAAGACCCCGCTCAACAGGAAGTTGCAATTTCTGCATTTAATGACAGATCCATAAATGAACACGCACTTGGGAATTTAATTATCGCGGTTCTTGAAAAAATCTATCACGGTCCTGATAGAGCACTGGAAAAAATGAGAAAACTTTTCAAGATCAGTGGAAAAGTTATTCCAATAAGTTTAGTCGACCTTGAATTAAATGCTCTTCTCCAAAGCGGAAAAGAATTAAAAGGCGAAGAGGAG
>MFDK01000037.1:27799-33279 GCA_001776865.1 Candidatus Daviesbacteria bacterium RIFCSPLOWO2_01_FULL_37_10
CAAAATAAACCAAAATATAACCCTAAAGACAGGATTACCAGAATTTACTTTACAAAAAAAGCAGAACCAAATCCGGAAGCCTTAAAAGCTATCATAGGCGCTGATCTTATAATATTTTCCTCTGGGAGCCTATATGGAAGCCTTTTACCTCATTTACTGGTTGATCAAGTTCAAAAATCAATAATTTCTTCAAAGGGCAGGCTTGTATTTATTTTAAATCTTATGACAGAAGACGGACAAACACAAATGTACAAAGCCTCAGATCACCTTGAGGCATTGCTTTACTACCTTGCAGTAAAAAACAGGCTTAATTTTATGATAGTTAATAAAAAGCGAATTGACCCCAAAATATTGCGTATATACAAGAAAGAACATCAGGAACCCGTTCCAGTTGACGAGGAAAAGTGTAAGAAACTCGCACCAAAGCTATCTATAATTTACCAGGATCTAGCAAGCTACCTTCCAAAAGAGCATCTTCTACGCCATGACCCTCTTCAACTTGCAAAATCTGTTTTAGATCTAAAATGATCCACTTCTCCCTTGTTTGTCCGGGTTGACAAAAATTCTCTTACTGATAACATAACAGGAAATGAACAGGAATTTTTTTGCGTTCTCCTGGTTTGTAACCTCTACAACTGCATTTGTGTTTGCAGCGCTTCTTTTAGTCTACATTTCATCTCCGCAGGTTGTAATTTCAAAATCAAATGAGTACAGGTTATATCAAGCCCTGCCAGTAAATAAACTGCTCATAAGTGAAAACATAAATCACGGGGATGCAAGGAGTTTAATTATTGAAGAATTTTTTAGATCAAGAAACTCACCCCTTGCTGAATTTGCCGCGGATTTTATAGCTGTTTCTGATTTTTACCAGCTTGATTTTAGGTTATTACCTGCAATTTCGATGCAGGAATCAAATGGCGGGAAAAAGGTACCGGAAGGTACGTTTAACCCTTTCGGGTATGGAATTTACGGATCTAAAAAAGTTCATTTTGACGGATGGGGTGATGCAATTGAAACTGTAGGCAAAGCGCTGCGTGAGGATTATCTAAATGAAGGACTGCACAACCCTGAACAAATCATGGCTAAATACACTCCACCCTCTCTTGCAAAAGGCGGAGCCTGGGCAATTGGCGTTAATCAGTTTATGGAAGAGTTAAGATAACCCATAATATTTGACATCTCCAGTTGTTTCTGCTATACTACGCTTTCATCCTGATACTTACCCTTATAAGTATGAGGATGTTTTTATGAATAAGTATAAATTTATTTTAATGCCAATAATGCTTTTAGCCTTTTCTACCTCCATACTAGCTGGAGATTCTTCTAATCCACCTGATTCACCTGATTCGTCTAATCCTTCCAGGATTGAGGCTAGACAACTAGACGAACGAGCAAAAGTATTGTCTGAATATTTTAAAAAATACAATTCACCTTTTCAGTATCACGCCCAAGACTTTATAGATGCTGCAGATGAAAACGGGCTGGATTGGAAACTTGTCCCTGCAATTTCCGGAGTTGAATCAACTTTTGGTAAGCACTCTTATGGATATAACGCCTGGGGATGGGGAATTTACGGAGACAACAGGTTAGGGTTTAACTCCTGGAGAGACGGAATATATACAGTTTCCGGAGGCTTAAAGAAAAATTATGTAGACAAAGGATTAACTGAACCTTATTCTATGAACAAAGTTTATGCCTCATCTAAAACATGGGGATCAAGGGTTACATATTTCATGGACGATATGGAGCAATTTGAAGAAGAAATTAAGCCGGCTGCAAAAATAGTAAATCCGCTTAAAAAAACTTTCGGAGCTTCAGCACAAATTGCATTTAAGATATAATGCTTTCATGCGACTCTTTATAGCTATCCTGATTGGCAAGATAATAGCTTTTGTAACCCAAACTTTTCATATAGGCGGAGGCTCTGCTGCTCCCGGGCTTTATGCTCTTATGATAGAACCTGATTTAATAGAAAAGACATCCAGCCGGATTCGAAGAAATGTCATAATCACAGGCACAAATGGCAAAACTACAACAGCCAGAATTTTAGCCCATTTAGCCAATGAAGCCGGTTTAAAAATTATAAATAATCACACAGGATCCAATCTTGAACGCGGCATAGCTTCTGCTCTTATAAACTTTTTTTCCTCCGGTGTGAATCTAACACACACCAGGGGTGTGGTAGGTAGACACCTCGGGATTTGGGAGCTGGATGAGGCTGCTTTTAACGCCGTTGCACCAAAACTTAAGCCAGATGTAATAGTTTTCTTGAATGTTTTTAGGGATCAAATGGACAGGTATGGTGAAATTGACAGCGTTGTTAATCACTGGTGTGAAACTTTAAAAAAGCTATCTACAAATACTATAGTTTTAATTAATGGTGACGATGTAAATACTGTAAAACTAAAAAATTGTTTCAAAGGCAAAATAGAAACTTTTGGTGTAGAAAATTATAAAATACTTGGTGAATCACTGAAACACATAAAACACCTTCACAAGCTGGACTTTGAAGCAAAAAAAATCAAAACCAACGGCCTTAGCGGTTCTAGTTTTCAATTCTCAATTCTCAATTCTCAATTCTCAATTAACCTACCTGTTCCTGGAATTTACCATATTTATGATGCTCTTGCAGCTCTTGGTGCAGCTTATCATCTTAATTTACCACTTGCTAAGTTACTTAAGTCGCTTAAGAATTTCTCTCCAGCTTTTGGCAGAGTAGAAAAACTTCCATTCGGGTATATTTTTCTTATCAAAAATCCAACAGGAGCAACTCAGGTTTTTGAAACAATAGCGCCACAAATTAAACCGGAAGACAGACTTCTGATTGCTTTAAATGATAATCTTGCAGACGGAACAGATGTTTCCTGGATTTGGGACGCTGACTTTTCGTCATTGCGAGCCCCGACTCAATCGGGGCGTGGCAATCTAATTATTTGTTCTGGATCAAGAGCTTATGATCTAGCTGTTAGACTAAAATATGCAGGGTTTGGTCCTAAACAGATACATGTTGAACCAAACCTGAAAATTGCCCTGAAAGAGGCAAGAAAGGGTCTGAATGGGACTCTCTTCATCCTTCCAACCTATACAGTCCTTCTTGAACTTCAGGAAATACTCTCAGGACTAAACCTTAAGAAACCCTACTGGCAACAAGATTAGTTAAGATCTCAGATTTAATATCCCTGATTACAGAAATACTTCTTGGATGCCTTATTGGTTCAATCTCAAAACCATCACTGTGTGAATCACCTTGAGCACTTATTCTCCAGGGTCCAAATGCAAAAATATATGGAAATAGCTTGGAAAAGGTTTGTTCAAAAAATACAGAAGTAATTTCATCATACTCCGGTTCAGTAGGAACAGATATCCCTGTGTTGAACATACTCCTGGAAAAACCCACTTCTTGACAGATTAGAGGTAGAATACGTTCACTTTCACCATTTTGATATGTAGATATAATACGATCATGTAGAGATCCTGGATAAACATGAATCGTATTAACAACATGATGCTTAAATTTATCTAGTCTTTTTTCATCAATTAGATTTGGATCATCAACGCCAATTGTAATCGGTCTCTTATGATCAATAGAAAGTATCTCCTCTATCATTTCTTCAAAAAGATCGGTATGTACCTCACGTAAAGTTCTCCCCTGAGCCTTTGCAAGCAACATATGCTGTGGCTTTCTTAAATTCAACTCATTTGCAAGCCCCCAGGCAATGATACCTTGTTCATCTTTTAATTCAGTCACAGCAACTCTAACTCTTCTCAAAAGTGCCTTTCTAACTTCTGTATCAGTAAAAATTGCATATTGTTTTTCATATATATCTCTGCCATTTTTTAGGACAAGATACGGGGAGCTCGGAGTAGAGCTGTGAAGAGCATGATACGCATCAAATAAATCTACAGTTAAGGGAATTAGCCTGGAAGTTGCTGCAATCTGATCAAGTAAATTACCCTTATACTCTCCAAGTTTTTCCTCAAATTTATAATCTAAAAAAACTCTTGCACAACTTGCTTCCCAAAGCCTGAGATTATTAATCATTCTTTCCTGTACCTCAACCTTTTCGTATGGCAAGAACGGGCAATTAGGAATTATTCCTGAAATCTCTTGAGAAATTGCAAATTTGGGAAGTGTGGCACCACCAGTTAAATGCTTACCAAGTACCTCCAAAGTAAAGGCAGCTAGTCCACCCATGCCAACAAGTTTCATAAAACTTCTTCTGCTCATTACGAATTTATCAAGTTCAACTCTCTCCATAAAATCTATATTTAATACAAATTGCCGTAAGATGCAAGAGGTTATGAAAATCTAACTTGATTTATTGTATAATTTAGACATGAGCAAACCTGAATTCTATAAAGATAGATCATCACGGGAAATTTTTCCCAGGCAAGAAACGGAAAATCATCCCCTAAAGAATAGTTTGTTAAGTAAGCTGGACATATTAACCTGGGGAATTATTATTACACCAGGCTATGTTGGTACCGGGGTATTGGGGCTTGGCGGCGGACTGGATGAAAATATTAGAAATATATCAATTGGATTGATTGCATGGACTGGTTTAGGAGTGGTACTTATCCATTTTACTCCAAAGATCGCAGCTAAAGGATACTCCATGCTTACGGAATCCTCAATATTCCATAGGTTTTTAGATAAAGTTGGCATTGCTGAGGAAATTGATAAATTTGCCCAGCATTAATGAATTTAACAATAGGTTACCTCTACGGAGATTTAATGAATATTTACGGGGATACGGGGAATATCATTGCACTACAGAAACGTGCCGAATGGCGGGGGATAGAAGTTAAATTAAAAATTAAAAGTTTAAAGTCAAAAATTAAAAAGGGAGAGATTGATCTATTCTTCTTTGGAGGGGGTCAGGATCAGGCACAAGGGATAGTCGCTAGTGACTTAGAGTCAAGTGGCAAGGGAAAAATAATCAAGGAAGAAGTTGAAAGGGAAGTTCCACTTTTGGCAATTTGCGGGGGTTATCAGCTGTTGGGAAAATATTATAAACCAGCTAAAGGACCGAAGCTTCCAGGGGTTGGTTTATTTCCAGCTTACACTGTGGCCAGCGACACCCGGATGATAGGAAACATTGTGGTTGATTCTCAGTTTGGCAACCTTATTGGTTTTGAGAACCATTCCGGAAAAACTTACCTCAAAGATGGTGCACGACCTTTGGGAACCGTTATAACTGGCTTTGGTAACAATGAGGAAGACAAAACTGAAGGCTGCATTTACAAAAATGCAATAGGCTCTTACATGCATGGCTCTTTACTTCCCAAAAACCCGGAGCTTGCAGACTGGCTCCTTAAAAAAGCACTAGAGATAAAATATGGAAAAGAGGTAACTCTGGAACCCCTAGATGATCCCCTAGAAACTCAGGCCCACATTACAGCTATCCAAAGATTCTTATAGTTTCATGAGTTCTAAAACGAAGTGCAGCACTTCAGGTAAAATTTAGTACCTGAAGGAG
>MFDK01000038.1:0-2515 GCA_001776865.1 Candidatus Daviesbacteria bacterium RIFCSPLOWO2_01_FULL_37_10
AGATAATGTTAGAGGTACTTACTTGATTAACTGCTGCACTTCCACCTAGAATGTACGTTTAATTGCATATTTTATTGTAATACCCTATAATAGCCATATCATGAATATAGAAGGAAGTAAATCAGGTATAAAATCTGTTTTAGTATCGAAAGGGAATTCTTTTTGGGATGCGTTAACCTCTGAAACTCAAAGGAAAAATGAACCCTTAATTCTTAAAACCCAAGCCTTGTTAATGCAATATTTCCCTGCACCATATAGTTCACCAACAGTTTTACCCTCACGTGAACTCGGGTTACAAAAAGCTACAGTCCGCCAAACGGATGACGAGAATTGTTCTTTTTTTTCAGTAGCGAACGGATTAAGGATTTTAGCAGGTCCTAACGTAGAATTCACTCTCTTTGGTCTTAAAAAAAGATACCTTCAGATATACGGCGGTCACGATTTAGGTCAAATACAAGGAACGCAAGTTCTCGAAACGCTTTTTTCATCTGGCGAACCTTTTGATCAATTCAATGCATTATCTATACCCAAACCTTTAGTTTCCGGAAGACCTTTTCCTATGGATATGTATCAGCTACTCAGAAAATTTCAAGACGGAGCAGTGGGAATCCTGGATTGTCCTTACTCCCCATTGCACACAAGAAGACAAGGCATAAACTATACTCACGCTAGAACAATTACAGGATTTTCATCCGCTTTAGAGGGAATTTTCTTTCATGTAATTGATCCATACGATCCAACGGAAAAACCTTGGTCTTTTAGAGATTTAATAATTGCTTGTACGTTTGAAACAAAATTGAATTATGGTTTAGAATTAGACGATTTTGACTCTGTAGCTAGAAGTATTTTACTAATTGAGAAGAATAAACCCTCAGGAATAAAAACCGCCAGCTCAAACCTTTGATATTAACTTTCATATTAAACAATAAATTGTTAAACTATACCCAGCAGAGATTTTCTTAAAAATGAGCAATGAAAGAGAATACAATCCGATAGACCCTTTTTCCTTACCTAAAACAAAACAAGATGCCTATTTTGACAGGTTTAGAGAAATTCAGTTTTTAGAAAATCAAGTCCCAAATACTTATAAAGGAAGCAAAAGGTTATTAGAGTTTATGGTGGCTGGAAATATAGGACTCGGCGCAATTATCAGGGTTAATATGTATGCGTGGGGAAGAGATCCACATTATATGATTACACCAGAAGGTCTAATAGATATTCTACACAACGATGATAGAGCTTTAACTCCAGAGCAGGCTCTAGATGAGTATGACCAGCCTAACTGGGAAATAAATGGGCATGATGTTTATTGCCCTCCTTCGTAGTTTAATCTCAATCACAAAATTAGTATAATATCCACATGCCCAAGTGGTGAAATGGTATACACGTATGGTTTAGGACCATATGCCGAAAGGCGTGGAGGTTCGAGTCCTCTCTTGGGCACCATAAACATTGACAATCAAAATAACATATAGTAAAATGGGGTTGGTATAGTTGGATTACTACTGAGCCTTTGGTTTACAGACAGGAAAAACTCTTATGATAAACGCTGAAAATTTTTTTACTAGTGCTGCAGTAGCTTATACTTTACTCTTAATTGCAATGATGTTTTTGGCAACTCTTGTTATTTGGACCTCCAAAAACCCTGAACATAGAAGAAATTGAATTTTATAACTCCACAACATATTGTGCTTCGAATGTAATTTTTGACGAATGGGTGTATAATATATCTATATGGGAGCAGCACTTCAAGATCCAAAACAAATATCAAATACTGCAAACTCTACTGCTGAGAGGGATAAAAACAAAGCTATCCCTTTGGAAGTTATGTGGGAAAGGCAATACGAAACAGCGCAGTCTCTGGAACAGGAACAATCTAATGCCGTAGCCGAAGCAGAAAGAATTCTTTTTCCTTCAACCGGAAGCATGAATTTTACTGAGATTCAAGTTGAGGATAAACCGATTGCCCAAGAAGAAAAAACTTCTATGTTTGATCCTGATATGTACCTTAATATGTTTACAAAACCCCTGGAAGGCTTAAGTAATATTGCAGGAAGCATTGTAAATGAAACACCAATAGCAATTGATGCGGCTGGGGATTTACTAAAACAGGTTATAGGAGAAAAAGAGAAACAGCCGCAAGAAAGACAATCTACACAAAAAGAGTTAGAAGAAACACAGTGGAAAAATTTTGTAACACAAAAAACCGGGGAAATAAATGCTGTAATTAGTCAAGTAGCAATGCAAAGAAAAATGGAAGAAGCACTTTATATAATCGGCGAACCAACTCCACAAGACGCTGCAGAAGTATTAGTTTCAAATACTAGTATGGATGCACAAAATTTAAATACCATAGATAAACATATCTGGATAGCCAAAAAGAGGACAGAAAACATAAAAGCTGCAAAAAAGGCAGGAGAACATCAGGACGCAACAGAAGTTCAGAAACCGGAAATAGTTGCAGACATGGAAGGCGGAAGAGAGGGCGGAACAGGAAGAGGAAGTCATATTATGT
>MFDK01000038.1:2530-15163 GCA_001776865.1 Candidatus Daviesbacteria bacterium RIFCSPLOWO2_01_FULL_37_10
GGGAATAAAAGTTTTGCTTAGATAACTCCTTTACCCCGATTCAATCGGGGTTGAATAAATTAACTTAATCTCTTAAAATATTTACGCGGACGGTTAGCTCAGCTGGTAGAGCGTCTCATTGACGTTGAGAAGGTCAGAGGTCCGAATCCTCTACCGTCCACTGAAAAGGGTTTCAAAAAATCTGCCGAAGATACCAACTTTAGACAGATGAAAATTAAACTAACAAAACACCAATGGGAAAGGTCTTCAGAAATTACATCCAACTTGGGAACCGTCGCAATAGTTGCCTTTGTTATTCCTTATTTTTCTAGTGAAGTTGATCAAATCAAAGCAATATCAGGGCTGGTAATGGCATTCGGTTTATGGTATATTGGTATTATACTTGCAAGGAAATATTAAAAATGATTGTAATAGATAATTTAATGGCTTTTTATATTATATTAGCGATAGTATTTTTAGGCTTTACACTCCTAACCATTTTTGGAACAACAGAAGATAGAAAAGCCACCTACAGAAGAAAAAGATAAATATCCATGCTAAAATATCTTCATAATGGATAAAAAACCCTTAAAAGATCACAGAGAAATAAGCAAGCTTGATTCTCGAGGTCTAAGAGACCATCGAGAAATAGGACAAGAACTTGAGCTTTTTTTCACCAACGAAATAGCTCCTGGTGCTCCATTTTGGTTACCAAAGGGGATGGTAATTTTTAAGGAGCTCGAAAAATATATTCGAGAACTTACACAAAACGCTGGTTATCTAGAAACATCCACTCCAATTATGGTGAAAAGTCAACTATTTAGAGACTCTGGTCATTGGGAAAAATTTGGAGAACATAACATGTATAACCTTGAGATTTTGGATGAACCAGAAGGAATGGGATTATCTAAAAATATGGCACTCATGTATACACTAAAACCTATGAACTGTCCAGAGTCAACTATTCTTTATAGATTTAGACCAAGATCTTATCGAGAATTACCGCTAAGATTATCTGAAATAGGCAGACTTCACAGGAGAGAAAAATCCGGAGAAGTGAATGGGTTGCTTAGAGTCCGTCAGCTTACCATGGATGATGCACATATTTATGCTACTGAAGACCAGATATTTGATGAAGTTTCCAGTATTTTAGATATGATGATCGAATTTTATAAAAGCTTTGGATTTGAATATGACTTTAGACTTGCTACCAGACCAGAAATGAGGGCTGGTTCAGACAAGAATTGGGATAGGGCTGAGAAAGAATTAAAAGAAGCCTTAGAAAAAAAAGGTATAAAATCTGGAGATAAGTTAGGCGATGGAGCTTTTTACGGACCGAAAATTGATGTTCATATTAAAGATTCCCAAGGACGCGAGTGGCAACTAGCTACAGTTCAGCTAGATTTCCATCAACCGGAAGCTTTTAAGCTGGAATACATTGATGAAACAGGAAGTAAGAAACGACCAGTAATGATTCACCGTGCCATTTTTGGTTCATTTGAAAGATTTATTGCTATCTTAACAGAACATTTTCAGGGGGCTTTTCCAACTTGGCTTTCTCCAGTACAGGTTGTTATTATCCCTATTTCTGAAAAAAATAATGAATATGCAAAAAAAGTTGCTGATACTCTAATACACGAGAGTATTAGAGTAGAAGTTGATGGCAGAGGTGAAACTATGCAGTCTAAAATCCGGGACGCAAACTTACAAAAAGTTCCTTACATGTTAATTGTTGGAGGGAGGGAAGAAGAAGCACAAAAAGTATCTATAAGAAAAAGGGGTGGGGAAGATTTAGGCCAGATGACATTGGAAGATTTTTCAGGTACAATAGAAAAGGATATTGAATCTAAAACATGAATATGTTAAAATTTCATGTCCTTAAAAAGGAGAGGAAGAGATAGCTAAATTTTATCGAATCAATCAAAATATCCAAGCTTCAAAGCTTAGAGTTATAGACTCAGAAGGTAACCAGCTTGGGATTTTAACAAAACAGGAAGCCTTAGACAAAGCAAAAGAGGTCGAACTTGATTTGATAGAAGTAGCTACAAATGCAGATCCACCTGTTGCAAGAATTTTGGATTTTCAAAAATTCAGGTATCAGGAAAATAAAAAAGAGCAGGCTGCAAAAAAGGGTTCAGACGCAGGAGAGTTAAAAGAACTTTGGCTCTCACCCAGAATAGCTGAACATGATTTGCAGGTAAGACTAAAAAGGGCTGATGAATTCTTAAAAGACGGGCATAAGGTTAAGCTTACAGTAAAGTTTAAGGGAAGAGAAATGGCGCACCCTGAAAACGGGCATCAGGTATTACAAAAAGCCATGGGTTATTTCGGGGAAAGGATTTTAGTTGAGCGCGAATCAAAATTTGAAGGCAGAAGGTTATCTATCATTATTGGAAGACAAAAAGGAGGACAACATGAACAAAATGAAAACGAACAAGTCAATACAAAAAAGGATTAAAATTACCTCAACAGGGAAAATTTTAAGACGCCATCAACTTGGTAACGGACACCTTAAAAGAAACAAAAGCAAAAGTGCACTAAATAGAGCAAAGAGGACAAAAGAATTTGCGAAGGGTGAGATAAGAAATATAAGAAGGTCAATAGGTATTTAGATGGGGAAACAAACGCAAAATTTTAGACAAAGCAATAAATCAAGATCTGGCAGTCAGGGAGCCAGTAATTTTGGTCAACAAAATAGGGGAACCTGGCACATGAAATTAGTTAATTATTTTAAAATGAAAGGAAATAAACTGTCATCCTGAATTTGTTTCAGGATCTATACGAATTATTGTATAGATTCCGGATCAAGTCCGGAATGACAAAGTATCTATATGGCAAGAATAAAAAGAGGTGTAACCTCACATAAGAAACACAAAAAAGTATTAGAACTTACAAAGGGATTTAGAGGCGGAAGAAGTAAGAATATAAGAGAGGCTAAGGCTTCTTTGCTTCATGCTGGAGAATATGCTTTTGCAGGCAGGAAACTTCGCAAAAGAGACATGAGGCGACTTTGGATAACTCAACTTTCAGCAGCTGTTGCGGAAGAGGGATTAAATTATTCTACATTTATACACAAACTAAAGGTTAAAAATATTCTACTGGATAGAAAGATTTTATCCGATTTAGCAGTAAATCATCCTGAAGATTTCAAACAAATAGTGATAAAAGTTAAATAATCAAGTATGCTTGAACTTGAAAAAATACTATTAAGAAGCAAGGAGGCTCCTTCTGATATTAGCGAGGCTTCGAAACTCATATCTACTACCCTAAGAGAAAATTCGCAAAACATCCGTACTCTACATGCTTATCATCAATTTCAGGAAATGGGCGTACACGATTCGGAAATAGTGGATAGTGCCCGGGAGGTACCGGAGTTGTCCAAGAATCAACTTTCATCACGCTGGTCTTCACTCTGTACGGCTAACGTAGCAGACTGGTTAAATCACCGCCCTGAAATGATTATTGATTGGTATCATTCCAGGCTAAATATGGATCGATATCAAAACCCGATGCACATACGTGCGTTTACTTTTTTAGTAAATCATCCAAAGGCGCTTTTTATTGTCCTATTGTTAGATCCTACTATATCTTCAGCGGCGTTTGATAATCTAAGTAAAGAAACTAAACAAGAGTTTATGAAAGATTTTGTGGCTAATTTCGGAAGCCCTAGATTAACACCTGAAAAAAGTATAGTAGATAAAGTTTACTCTGTTGCTGTCCAAGATGTACTTAGAGGAAACTACGAAATCGACACAATTGTCCAAGCCGAACCTGTTTTTCCTCCTGACTGGTACAGCCTCCTTTACTTAACTAATAGAGATTTCCGTTCACCCCATTCGAGCCTTGCCAAAATTTCACAATACGGATTCTAAAGGTTTGTGGTATTATATGTAGGTGAGCTCTCAAGAGTTTTTGTATTATTCACTTGCCATTGGATTTATTGTTTTAGTGGGGTTTATTTCTTTTGCCATGTTTCACCTCGCAGAATCTTTAAAATCTCTTAAGGTTTTACTTGAAAATATTGACGATACTACAAAAGATTTTAACCTTATTAAGAATAAAATAAAACTTGGTGCGTTAACTGCAATAGGAGCAGCACTGGCTGCGTTTTTGAAAAAAAGGAGGTGAAATATATGAGTGATAATAAAAGTAATGTTGGAACTTCTGCAGCAGCAGGACTCATTGGAGCTGTAATTGGAGCGGCAGCAGGAGCCGCAGCAATAGCTTTAGCAGATAACAAAAGCCGCAGAAAAGTTAAAAAGGCTGCAGAAAGACTGCAAAAAGAAGCAAAAAAACAAATAGAAGAATTAAGAGGCAGGGCTGAAAAATTCTTAAAAGAGGCAGAAGAGGAAGTTGAAAAGGAAGAAGTAAAAGTAAAAAAAAGACTTCCAAAACCAGCAGAATCATAAACTCTAAAATCCCTAACAGTTTTACAACATAGCCTAAGAGATAATTCTGTGCTAGAATTCTAGCTAGTGGAAGAAAAAATAAAAAACATTTCAGAGGAATACTCAAATAAAATAAAACAAGCTAAATCTTTAAAAGAGCTGGATGAGAGTTTTTTGGCTCTTTTTGGAAAAAAAGGGGAGATTACTTTGCTTCCAAAAGAATTTTCTAAATTATCAAAGGTGGAACTCCAAAGAGTCGGACCCTTGTTTAACCAAATAAAGGCTGAACTTGAAAAAGAAATAGGAGATAGGAGATATGAAATACACGAGGAGAGTTATAAGAACCTCGTAAACGAGAACATTGATTTGACCAGCGTCAAATTAAAAACCCGCGAAGGTCATTTGCATCCTTTAACTATCTTTGAAAAAAAGATTGCGGATTTATTTGGTAAGTTAGGTTTTCAACAATATGATGGACCGGAAATTGAAACTGACTTAAATAATTTCGAACTGCTTAATATTCCCCCTGATCATCCCTCCCGCGATATGTGGGATACATTATACATAAGGAACAAGGAGCCCGCTTCGCCAGCGAAGCGAGGCGAGCAAGGAACAAGGAACAAGTTATTATTAAGAACTCATGCAACAGCGTCTCAGCCCAGAATTTTAAAGGAGTGTAAGCCTCCAATAAGAATGATGGTAATTGGGAGATGTTTCCGTTATGAAAATTTGGATCCGAGGCACGAACATACTTTTGATCAGTTTGACTTAATTTATGTAGATAGGGGTTTAAACATGGCAAACCTGCAATTCTTATCCGAATACTTTCTAAAAGCTATGCTTGGAGAAGATATAAAGGTTAGGCTTTCTCCTGGTTATTATCCTTTCACTGAACCATCTGCCCATATTTTTGGAACGTGTGTTTTTTGTAAAGGTTCCGGATGCAAGATTTGCGGGGAAACAGGAGAGCTTGAACTAGCCGGAGCCGGAATGATACACCCAAAAGTGTTAAAAAATTGTGGCATTGATCCAGAAGTTTATTCAGGGATAGCTTGGGGAGTAGGACCAGGAAGAATGGCCATGCTTAAATATGGGATAAATGACTTAAGGCTATTTAATAGCGGAGATCTAAAGTTTTTACAAGGTTTAAAAAATGAAAGTAAGTAAGAGTTGGCTAAAAGAATTAGTTGATAAAGTTTCTATAAAAGAAGTAGAAAGACTTTTGCCTCTTCGTACAATTGGAACGAAAGAAATTACTGAAGATTTTATAGAGCTGGACATGAAAGGCTATAACAGAGCTGATCTCCTTTCTATGAGAGGTATTGCAAAGGAAGTTGCAGCTATAACTGGCTCCGACCTCGTAGGTCGGGAGCCTCTGACCTACGAGGTCTACTCGAATAAAATTCCAACTACTCCGGTTAAAGTTGAGGATGAAAAGCTTTGTCCGGTTTATTGTATTGCCAAAATCGAAGGTTTGAAATCCGGTCCATCAAAAAGTGAGTGGATTAAAAAGTTAAATGACTCCGGAATGCGAACTGTAAATAATATAGCAGATATTACAAATCTAATTATGTTGGAATTTGGTCAACCAATGCATTCGTTTGACGCAGAAAAGATAACTGATGAAACTTTGGTAGTAAGATTAGCCTCGCAAGGTGAGACCTTGCAAACCTTAGATGGAAAAAATAGAAAACTTGATGAATCTGATTTATTAATTGCAGATTCAGAAAAGCCTTTGGGTATTGCAGGAGTTATGGGTGGAAAAGAATCTGAAACGTCTGATACAACAACCATTATTTTTTTAGAAGCTGCTATTTTTGATCCTAAAAGCATAAGAAAATCAGTTCAAAGGCATAGTTTACCATCTGAAGCCAGCAAGAGATTTCAACACGGTCTAACCAAAACCAATTTGCTAAAGGCACTTTCAGCTGCTATAAAAATGTATGAAGAGTTGGGCGGAAAATTAACTGCAATAACTCTAACCGGGGATTTAGAGGATAAGATTAAAAAAATCACTCTTACTCAAGAAAAAGTTAACGAGCTTATTGGTATAGATATTTCACCAAAGGTGATCGAAGACTCTTTAAAAAGCTTGGGATTCATTTTAGTCTCGAAAGGAGACTCCTTGGGTGCGTGGGAGGTATCAGTCCCATATTGGAGGCTGGATATTGATATCGAAGAAGATTTAATAGAAGAGGTAGCAAGGATGTTTGGTTACGAGAAAATTCCAGCTAAAGAACTCAAGGGGGAAATTCCACAGAAGATAGACCAAAGTCTTTTTGAATTTATTTATAAACTTAAGTCCGCTTTAGCTGAGGCTGGTTTAACAGAAGTTCAAACCTATTCATTTAGTTCTACAAAAGTTTTAGATGCCTTAGGATTTGATGAATCCAACAAGGATGCCATAGTAAAAATTGCAAATCCAATTTCTTCCGAGACCGAGTACTTAAGAGAATTTATCTGGCCAAATTTAGTAGAAGTTATTGAAAAAAATATGAAACAAGATTTTACAGATATCGCTATATTTGAAATAGGAAAAGTCTATTTGTCGCAAAAAAAAGGTTCACCAAAAGAAAGTTACAGGCTGGCAATGGCGCTTATGAATGGTACTGATAATCCAATAGAAGAATTAATACATATTGTTAAAAATACTTTATCTGTCATTCCGAACGTCAGTGAGGAATCTCTAGATTCAAATCATGAGATTTCTCGTTCTACTCGAAATGACAAGAATGATGGGTTGCCCATTGAAAAAGGGGAGTTGATGAAAGAACTTGAAACACTTTTTCATCCAAAAAGATATGCAAATATAAAAACCGGAGATAAAATCATTGGCGGAGTCGCCGAAGTACACCCCAGGTTTTTAAATAACTTTGGAATTGAAAAAAGAGTAGCAATTTTGGAAATTAGCCTTGATAGTTTAATCTAACTCAAGAACAGATAATTTTAAATTCTCGCCTTTGTAATCAAAACGGAATATAATATTTTTATCTTTAGTGTTAGTTATATATAAATTTTGCATAGCGTTTGCATTTTTGTTTCCAGGCATATTGAAAATAGATACCCCGTATTCTTTTTCTATTTGAGGAACTGCGGCAAAATCATGCCTTACAGGTGAATAAGAATCAAGCCCTGCATCTTTTGCTCCTTTGTGCATTAAAGAAGCAAGATGACAAACTCCGTCTCCGTAAAGTAATCCGCTAAACTTAAATCCTTCTGCAGCATTAAAATGAGCGTTTGAGGTTCTAATAAGCCTTACTTCATACTTTGGCAAAACATCTTCGTGATACGCAAATGTCTCTCCGGGTTTAAGTTTAAATGCAAAAACAGAAGGTTTTCGAATTTCATCCCAGTTTATATCGGCTTTACTTTTAACTCGTCCATCCAAGTATGCAAGGTTCAGTAAAATGTTGTCTTTAAATACCTCATTCACATTTTTTACAGCATGCCTTTGGTTAAGAGATATTTCATTTTGGGATAAAACATGCTCTTTTTGAATAGGCATCAGAAGCTGAACCACAAGTACTGAACCTGCAATAATATTTTGTGCTATAAGTAAATTCATAATAAAAAATACAGGCTATATAATTTAACCTGTAATCTATCTATTATAGCACACTATAAGATATATATCAACTATCTGAAACCTCGAGGTTTTTTGTTGGGAGCTTCTAAATCAAATAAATCCCTGATGCAAACTACGGGTGCTGTTAAAAGCTCCTGAGTTTGATCTCTAAGCGTAGAAAGTTTATTTCTTATCTCCTTACTTGCATTTTCTCTTCTTTCAGGATAGAAATAGGCCGCTCTTCTTATTTCAAATATTTCTTTTAAAAGTTCTTGATATGGTTTATATTTTTCCGGATATTCTGGTACATAATTGGCCAAAAGAGGTTGAAGCTCATTCCATGCGGTATCAGGATGAAGTTTAGCATTCCTTACTTTATCAGCAACATTCCTAAAATTATTGCCTTCTGGATTATAAATTCTTTCTACAGGGTTTTCTGTCATAACCATATAGGCAGTCTAGCGCAAACTATAACACAATAATGTAATATAGACAACAAGCAGTTATAAGGCCACTGTAACACCAATTGACGAAGAATGAGTTCCCCCGTTATTGTCTTCAAGTGTTACTGTAATTGTATGTGAACCGCTGTCTCCGGAAGGAAATTCAACATGCAAAGCAAATGGTTCTGTGCTTTGAGTTTTCTTATCAGCCCCATCTATACTCCATTTAACTTCTTTTACTCCTGCCGGAGAGTTAACTGAAGCTAAAACATCAAAAACTCTTGGTACATTTGCCCCATTTGCAACATTCACAATTTGTATAACTCCACCCGATCCGGCAGTAAACCCGGGAATATCAGAACAGCCTCTTGTAGCTCCAACAATCCTTGCATCAGGTGAAGTCAAAACCCACTCGTCAATTCCTTTTTGCCATTTATCCGCACCAGTCGGATCATTTTCCTGCAAAACTACGACATCCTTTTCTTCTGAATCCTCGCCGTCATTTGCTAACCTGTGCGGATTTTGCCTGCAGACTTTCCCTCTTTGATAAGCTGAAGATTCACCTTTGGGTTCAGTTCCGGAAATAAAATATTCCTTCCTTGTTGGGGAACCGGGATGCGGATTTCCACTCATTAATCCGTCAACCTCTAGCTGACTAACATTTCCAGGTTTTTCAAATGGTTCGTTTGGAAAATCTTTTAACGCAAGGCTCATTATTTTATTCCAAATTGGAGATGCGCCTGTGACACCTGATGCAATTTTCGGATCAAGCGGAGTATTATCATTATTACCAACCCAAACTCCAACAACTCTGGATGGGGTATATCCGATTGTCCAGTTATCTCTTTTTTCATCAGTAGTTCCTGTTTTTACGGCAACAGTTTTCCCTGAAATATTAAGCACTGAATTTGACCCAAATGCAGCAGTTCTTGCGCCATTATCCGCCAAAATATCGGAAATTATAAACGCAATGCCTTCATCCAGAACTTTTCTGCCTTCAGACCCTTTACCAGCACCAGCTGGTAAGCTCTGCTTATTCTCAAATAAAGTCTTCCCCTTGTTATCCGTAACTTTAATAATGGATATTGGATCAAGCTGCTTGCCTTTGTCTGCAAAAACCCCAAATGCAGATGTTAAATCCAAAAGCCTAACCTCTCTTCCTCCAAGAGTAAGTGATAGTCCCACTGAATTTACATTTTCATCTGTTGGCTCCCAGGTTGATACACCCATTCTGTACCCTAAATCCATAACATCCTTTACACCAACCAAAGCCAGCATTTTTACTGCAGGAATATTATACGAATTACCAAGGGCATAGCGCACCTGGGTTGGTCCGTGAAACCTTCCGTCATAGTTTACAGGAATATATGAAGGCATATCCCCTCCGGGAAATTCAGTTTTTACATCCGCAATTGTATAGTTTGCACTGTATCCTTCCTCTAAACCTTTTGCATAGTTTATTGGCTTTGTAGCGCTCCCTGGCTGCCTTGCCCTGATTGCAACATTAACATTCGGTTCAAATACGCAAGCTTCTCCTTCCTTACATCCCGCAGGTTCTGACTCCCCAAAATAATCTTTGCTTCCAACCATAGATAAAATTTCTCCGGTTTTCGGGTCTAAGACTATAGCAGCCCCATTTCCAACTTTGGAGCTGGCAATCTTTGTTACCTCATCTTTTACAATTTTTTCGGTTTTCTCCTGAAGTTTATAATCAAGGGTTGTTGTAACACGAAGTCCACCTTGTTCTACAAGTTTATCCCCAAATTGTTCAATAAGCTTTTCTTTAACATAAAGTACAAAATGCGGAGCCTTAAAACCCACCTGATTTTGAGCAGTCCTGTAGGTTAGCTCGTCTTTTTCAGCACTGCTGGATTGATCCTCTGTTATATATTTATCTTCAACCATACGCCTCAAAACTGCTTTTTGCCTTTCTTTTGCAAGTTCAGGACGCGTACCGTACGGTGAATAAACTGAGGGTCTTTGCGGGAGTCCTGCTAAAAGCGCAGCTTCTGCCAAAGTTAGCTCACCTGTATGTTTACCAAAATAAAGATTCGATGCAGCTTCAATACCATAAGCTGTACCGCCGTAAGGTATTTCGTTAAGGTACATCTCAAGAATTTCATCTTTTGAATAGTTTCTTTCTACCTGAATGGCTAAAATAAATTCTTTAATTTTTCTGGGGAGAGTTCGTTCTCCTGAAAGAAGTGCATTTTTAACAAGCTGCTGTGTTAGAGTCGAACCTCCTTGAATCTGACGGTGAACAATAAGTTCATAAACAGACCTTGCAATTCCTGCAACAGAAAATCCGCCGTGTTCATAAAAATCTTTGTCTTCAATTGCAATTGTTGCCTTCTTAACATGTTCCGGAATTGTATTTAATTTTATTGGAGTCCTGTTTTGACCTGAGTAAATATCATATAAAAGCTCACCCTCCCGATCATAAATTTTTGTGGCTTGGGCAACTTCGCGGTTTGTTAAATCGTCAGGGGAGGGAATTTGAGTTGCAAAAAAAATAACTGCGGCAAAGGTAAAGAGTATCCCTCCAATAACAAAAAGGAGCATGCTGTCTGAAAGGCGGGATAAAAGTTTAAATTTCCAAATTCCTTTTGACTCTCTTCTTGCCCTCCAGGATCCAAATGCAGCCATATAAAGAAATTATAACAGAAATTCGAGCTTTAAATAGAAACTTGACTAAAAAGTTAAATCATTTAAAATAAACCCATGTCAGAGACTCCCGAAATATCACCTCATATTTTATCTGCTGAATATTGGGATGGGCATACATTTAATGCTCATTGCGATATGGAACATCAACCGCAAAGGTCTAGAGAAATTCCTAGTACAAACTTTTTAATTGAAGGGAGTTTAGATAAATTTGCCAAAAGAACATTGCTTAATTACATCCGTTTAGCAGAGAAGCCACATATCATCAAAAGGTTTGAACCCGGGAGTATATTTGACGGTCATAATTTCCCTCCAGGAACAATAGTTAAATTTCACTTTGAACATTTGTATGACCCAAAAAACACAACTTATTTTTCGTCCCTTAAATATGGAGTGCTTGTCGGTTGCGAGGAATGGCCTCCGCAAACAAGAGCTTTGCTCGACTTTCCGGAAATTTATGCAGAACCAGGCGGAATCTATTGGACAACATATCTGAAAAATTGCATAATTGATGTTGGAATTGTTATGCATTCTTTAAATGAACCATACGAAAGTAGTGAATCACTAACAAGAATTAACTGGGTACAAGTTTTACAGTATGGTCAGGGAATGCCTGTAAAAGCAAACTTTAAATCTATTGTTAAAAACTTTCTCCCTGCATTTAATAGATAATTTGGAATCAAACCTCAAATTAGGTATAATTAACATTATCCGGAGGTGGCAGAGTAGTCAATTGCACCAGACTGTAAATCTGGCGGGTTTTCCCTTCGGAGGTGCGAATCCTCCCCTCCGGACTTGACGAATTTGGGTTATCCCGGCAGTAAAAGGTCGTGGATTACAACTATAACCGCTAATTCCTCACGTTGAAATTTACCTCTAAAATACATATAATCCAATATATGGCAGAAATTGCAATACTGATGAGAGGACTTGAAAGATCAATTTATCCGGGGAATAAACGGGGAAGATCTATCAGTGAACCGGAAAAGTTAAGTGTATATGGTGAAAATGTGTCTACCTGGGGCGAGGGTGTTATAAGAAGCCGGGGACTGGGACTCGATATAGAAAGGCAGTTCGTTTGGGGAGATAACTCCGAAATTCTAAAGTATTATTATTCTATGGTAATAATCGGTAATTATCCAAAAGGCAGACTAAGCTTTCTAGGAATAAGGCGTAATCCAACCCTCACGGAATTTACTGAAGCTGCATCAAAGCTCGAAGGATATAGCCTTTCCGAAACAAGAACGGATTTTGCAAAATTTATAAATAAACAAAACAACTTAAGCGTTCATTTGACACAAAGCGGAAGCAGGATAACTCTCGTAGTAACACAAACAGCACCGGTTTTATCATTAGATGCTGTTGCAGATCAGATTATTCCTTATGCAGCAAGTGTATTCAATAACTTAAGCCCTACATGGAAAGTTAATGAACAAGTAATAAGACAATCAGTTTCTATTGCAAAGAAGCGGAATCAAATTATTCCAGGAATAGAAAACATAAATTCATAGATACACTATTTCATATTCCAATATCAAAATTTACAATGGCATGATCCCTGGTAATTTTCTTTACATCTGATATAGCGGTCTTA
>MFDK01000039.1 GCA_001776865.1 Candidatus Daviesbacteria bacterium RIFCSPLOWO2_01_FULL_37_10
CGGTCATAATGCCAAAAGCAAAAACTCCTACGACTACTAAGACAACGCCGATAATTATCTTTGGCAGCATAAATTTAGTGTAACACAAAGCAAATCTTAAAAGTGGTACAGTAAGGGTAATGCTCAAGATTGGTTTAGCGGCTTTAGTTTTAGGAATTATTGGAACCATTACTTTTTTTGGTTACAATTCTTCTAAACCCAAGACAGGAACAGCTAATCCTTCCTTCGCAAATAGAGATTCTGGAGTCGCTGGCGTTCCCCAGAATGACAAAGAAGAAAGTCAAAATGAAAATGAACCCCCACTTAAATTAAAAAGTATTGGTATAAACTTTGAAGATTTTAAGTTTACTAAAGAAAAGCTTCAATTTAACAGGTTATTTATGGGCTATGGTTTCTTTATACCAGCCAGTAGTGCATCACCTGATAAGAAAAACCCCCAGCCTACTTTTATATTACCGCTAGGAACTCCGGTTAGATCCTTAGTAGATGGTACAGTTGCAGCTATGCCTACTGTTTGGAGTGGAGATTATTCTATACAAGTAACTAAAAGTGGTAAATTGGAAAGATGGGTTTACGAAACAGAGCACGTTATAAATCCTAAAGTTAAAGTTGGAGATAAGGTAACAGCAGGGCAAGTAATTGCAGAGGTTGGCAGTTTTGGAAATGGAGATCCTCCAGGTTTTGGGGCAGTGGAAATTGGTCTCCTGCATGGAGGAGGAGATGGGCCTCCGGAGCATGTTTGTCCTTTTGCTTATCTTGAGGAGAGTATTAAGGAAGAAACTTTTATAAAGATGAAAGAATTTTTTAAATCTTGGGAAGATTATACAGGGAACAAGACCCTTTATGAAGATACTTCTACCCCAGGTTGTTTAACCTTAGATCCAATAGAAGGCTAAATCTTTAAGTAGATATCTATCTTATATTACCATTGACCAAAATGGTGGAAAATGGCCAATTCCTGTATAATTTCCTCATGTCGTCGTTAAAATGTGGTCTTATAGGACTTCCGAACGTTGGAAAATCTACTTTGTTTAATGCACTCTTAAAAAAGAGAGTGGCTTTGAGTGCCAACTATCCATTTGCTACTGTTGAGCCAAATGTTGGGGTGGTGGCTGTGCCGGATGAGAGGTTAGAAAAACTAGCTGAGTTGGTAGCAAAGGAAGAGGGGATGATTTCACAGGCTGCAACTCCCGAAGTTTCAACTCAAACAACTTCGGGAGTTGTTGATATGCATAAATACCTCCCACCGATTATGCCTGCAGTGGTGGAGTTTGTGGATATTGCAGGGCTAGTCAAAGGGGCTTCCACTGGCGCTGGTTTAGGGAATCAGTTTCTGAGCCACATCCGCGAAGTGGATGCAATAATCCATGTTCTGCGTGATTTTGAAGATCCGAATATCGTTAGAGAAGGCTCAGAAAACCCTGATTCTGACAGATTAACCATTGAAACAGAGTTGGGTCTGGCAGATTTACAGGTTATAGAGAAATTAATTTCTGGCCAGGAAAAACAAGCCAAAGGTGCAAAAGATCCTTTTGAGGCTCAAAAACTGGAGATACTAAAAAAAATTGCCGTTGTTTTGGAGGTAGGTGAGGCTTTAGGAAATTTCCATATTGGCGATGAAAGACTAGAAACTTGGTTTAAAACCTTACCCCTCCTCAGTATTAAACCTGTGTTATATGTTTATAATGTTTCCGAGGGTGAATATGCTAAACGGCTTTTTGTCATTCTGGGGAGCGAAGCGACACCAGAATCAGAAAAAGATTCTGGACAAGCCAGAATGACAAAAGTGGGAGAGGGTAATAGTTTGGTTATTTGTGCAAAGTTGGAAGAGGAGTTGGCTGATTTGTCGGAAGAGGAGAGAATAGATTATCTGAAAGAGTTAGGAATAGAAGAAACTGGTTTAGAAAGATTGATAAAAAAAGCATATCAGCTTCTCGGATTAATTTCATTTTTAACTGCCGGGAAAAAAGAAGTTAGGGCTTGGACTATTAAAGCTGGTACTAAAGCCCCACAAGCTGCCGGGGTAATTCACACAGATTTTGAAAAAAGTTTTATCAGGGCGCAGGTTATTGAATATGAGAAATTAACTGATGCTGGTTCCTATGGAGCCGCCAAAACCAAAGGTTGGATAAGAACAGAGGGTAAGGATTATGAAGTAAAAGATGGAGACGTGATTGAATTTTTGGTGAGCAGCTAGTATTGACTTTTGTAAGATTAAACCGGATAATGGATTTAAGGTGAATTTTTTAAAAAAATTAAAAAATGAACTTGGTGTTATCCCTTTACTTGTTCTTCTTGCTGGACTGGGGTTTGTTATTTTTATACTTGCTGTGACCAGCCTGCCCTTAAGAAACCAGCTCGAACAATTATACCCTAAAAAAGAATCCAAAGCAGTTTCAGATTTAACCGGCGCAACTTTTTCTTTGGGGACACAAACGATTGATGTAGTTGAGGGACAGCAGATCCCGGTTGATATTTTAGTAAGGACTGATACACACAAAGCTAATCTTTTTTCAGTAAAGCTAAATTATGATAAAGATAAGCTGGAGGTTTTAAGTATAGATACAACCGGCTCATTTATTACGACTTGGGTTGAAAGAGTGTTTGACAATACACTCGGCAAAGCCTCAATAATTGGAGGAGTGCCTAAACCGGGATTTTCAACTACAGGAACTGATGCGGCTATGGCAAGGCTTATTTTTAGGGCAAAGGTACCCGGATCTGCGCAAATTTCTTATGATATAAATTCTGCAATATACAGAAATACTGATAATGTAAATTTTCTAACAAGCACAACGGGACTTACTCTAAATATTCAAACAACCGTTCCAACTCCAACTCCGACCCCAACTTTCCCTACTCCGACTCTGATTCCTCCGACTCCAACTGAAGTTCCACTACCTACCCCGACACCTGTACCTGCACCATGCAGCTTATCCAGCGGTTTTTGGATATCCGGACAAAACCCGGCTAATGAGGGATCGATTGTAACATTGACTACTATAGGAACAGGTGATTGCAGCGGAAAACAGGTTGCATTTGAAATCCGTGAAGATGATGATTTTCTGGGGTTTGATCCTGTTTTGATAAATCCGTCAAATTCAACATTTATTGCAGATACTGCATCGACTTCCTGGGTTGCCGAATATCAGCCGGATGGGTTTGACGGTATAAATGATCCGCCTGAATATTCCTTTATAGCAAGTTTAACGGATGGCACCTCTTCTATAAATTCTGCACAACCCCAGCTTCAGGTGAGTAGGTTGCCAACTACAATATTTAAAAAGGGTGATGCAAACAGAGATGGTAACGTTGACCTGCAGGATCTTTCAGTTATGTTTTCATATTGGTTTGATACGGCTAACTTCCCGGATGAAATTGACATAAATACTGACGGAATAATAAATACCTTTGATTTCTCAAGTATGCTACTTATTCTTGTTTCGGAAGGGGTAATTACAAATCCAATTAATTAATATATTCTCACCCTTGAATTCCCATCTAATTTCCAGTACAATAGCTCTCAATGAATAGTTATTTTTTGACTTTGGTTTTAAAACCGGATTTGGAAGAAAAAACCCGTGAGGAACTTTTGGGCGAGATTAAAAAGAAATTGACAATGGATAATGGAAAATTGACAAAGGATGATATGTGGGGGGTAAGGGATTTAGCTTATCCAATAAAGAAACAAGCAAAAGGATTTTATGCACATTTTGAATTTGATGCAGAGCCAGGGGTTATAAAGGGTCTTGACAATAGTTTGAAAGTAGAAGAGAATGTCTTAAGATTTTTGATGGTTAGAGTTTAGTCTCAAGAGTCTAGAGTCAAGGAATATATGGCAAGTAGAAGTTGGAATAGAGTAGAACTTATTGGAAATTTAACAAGAGATCCAGAACTCCGATATACTCCCAATGGGGCTGCTGTTTGTACCTTTGGTTTAGCTACAAACAGAACTTATGTTTCAGATGGTGAGAAAAAAGAAGAAGTGGATTTTCACAGGCTTGTTGCATGGAATAAGCTTGCAGAACTTTGCAGCCAGCTTTTAAAAAAGGGCAACAGAGCTTTTATTTCAGGAAGGCTTCAAACAAGAAGCTGGGAAAGTGCTGACGGACAGACAAGGCAGACAACAGAAGTTGTAATCGAGGATATGATTATCCTTACTCCTAGATCTGATAGTACAGGTTCTTATATGGGTGAAGAGGTGCCAGTGAGAGAAGAAGTTCCAGCGAAAGTTCAGGAAGAGGCTGTTGCTGCCACAAATGAAGTGGTTGAAGAAAAAATTGACCCCGATAAAATCGGGGTTGAAGCTGTAAAGGGATCTGAAACGCCCGATGCTGAAGAATCAAAAAAACCAGAGGAAGCTTCAGCAATTGATGAAACTTCTAAAAAAGGAAAACCAGCTGAAAAACCCCAGGAAAATATAGATCCGGACTCCGACCTTCCGTTTTAATATTTGAATGTTGACCGTCCTTGAGTTATAATATTCCACATGATTAAAAAAATGGCTAGACGTGTTGATAGTGATAAGATAGCTAAAAAGAAAGTTTGCTTTTTTTGCGAAAACAGAAAGACACCGACTTATACGGATACAGTCAGTTTAAAAAAATGTACATCCGGCAGAGGGAAGATAGTGCCTAAAAGCCGGTCAGGAGTTTGCAGTAAACACCAGAGAGCTCTTGCAAGAGAAGTTAAAAGGGCAAGGTTTTTGGCACTGCTTCCGTTTACACTAAGAGTATAGTTATATCAAGAAATCCAAGTTTAGTGTAAACTAGATCTATGCCCAAAGTTACAGGAGTTTTTGATAGATTTGAAAATCTGGAAAAAATTCCAGCTGAAAACATTGCTAAATGGTTAAGTATGCACCCGGATTCTGCTGCTATTGAAAACTACATTGCAAATAGAGTAATTTATTCTCAGACAGTGCCCGTAACATTAAATGACCAAAATATTGATTTTGCAATATTAAGGGAAGCGCTGCGGGCTGCCCCGATTTATTTTAAGCAAAATCAGAAAAAAATTTTTATTCCGGCTGATTTTTTACAAATTACCCCCGATATAAAAAAACTCGTTAACATAGTTATAGATGCGTTTGAGCCTAAAGGCTTAATTACCTTTGTGCTAACGGCAAGAACAAAAGATGAAATATTAGGATCTTTAGTTACAGTGAATTGCAAAAAAGAGGATATGCTTTACTTTGAACTGGAAGGCAAAAATTTTAAAATAAAGCCGGGAAATCTTACTATTCTCCCCTGTCCGAAAGACCACTGTCACGTAAACTTTAAATCCCAAGGTTCAACAATTTTTGGTAAAACCGAGCTTGTTTTTGAAATTCCAGGAGGCAAAATAGGATTAATTGTGGATGGGAGGTTAAGTTGAATTTATTTGCTAACAAAAGGTTCAGGATTGTTCCTGAAAATATAACTTTGATTCAGAGGTCTCTCGCGGGTAACGGGGAGATCCTTGTAAAAGCGGGACAGGAAGTAAACCCTCAGGAAATTATAGGAAGATCAATAGTATCTGCAGGTTTTAGAAAAATTAATCTTTCGCAGCTGCTATCAGTGAGTCCCGGAGAAGTTAAAAAACATCTTCAGCGGGTACCTGGCAAGGCGATCTATAAAGGAGAATTATTGGCATATAGAGGTAGTGGATTATTCAGCGGGAAGAAAATAGTTCAATCACCAACTGATGGAATTATAGAGCTTTTGGACGAAAATACCGGTATACTAAAGCTTAAGATTTTACCTCAAAAAGTAGATTTGCCTGCAGCTGTATATGGAATTATAGAAAGAGTTGACCATGTTAAAAAAGAGATTACTATTAAAACCCAGGTTACGCAGATTTACGGCATTTTGGGTTCCGGAAGACCCAGGGAAGGATATTTAAAAGTGCTTGGCGGGATGGGAGATCTAATTTCTAAAAATGATATTTCACCAGATCTTAATGATAAAATAATAGTCGGCGGGGGTTTAATTTATGATGAAGGTTTAAAAGAAGCTGTAATAAATGGGGTGAATGGTATAATTACCGGGGGTATTAATGCGCCTGATTTTAAGGGGATGTCCGGCGGGAAAATTAAATATGCACATAGTGAGAGTGAAGTAGGCATAGGAGTTTTAGTTACTGAGGGGTTTGGAACAATTCCAATTGGAAATGATATATTCGGGTTGTTAAAAGAGTTTGATAATAAATTTGTTATACTTGAAGGCAATAGAGGAAGAGTTAACCTTCCGTCTACACGAGAGGATAGTATAATTAGCATAAGAAAGGTTTATAAATTTCCTTCAAATGATTCAGTATCAGTTGTAACTGAGGAGGTGCTGGATCCGGGAAAATTTGTTAGAATAATAGGAAGTCCTAATATGGGCGAGCAGGGAAAAATTATTTCAATTGATAAGATTGCAACAACTTTACCTTCAGGAGTGGTAACTTATATGATAACAATTTCCACAAACACTAGAAAAATCAGGATTCCTTATAATAATGTGGAGATAATCAACTCTAGTTTCTAATAACTATGAAAGATTTACTAAAGAGACTTAATGCCTCTGCCATTTTAATAGCAGTTCTTACTTTTGTTCTTGGCTGGCAGCTTGGGCAAAAAGAGATTGATCTACGCTGGAAAAATTACCGCCCGGCTTTAAAAGTCGAAAATAAACTTCCACCGGAAAGCGTTAATATTGATTTTCAGCTTTTTTGGGATACATGGGATTTAGTTTCAAAAAAATATTTGATAAAAAAAGATGTTGATTCTGAAAAACTATTCTACGGTGCGATTTCCGGAATGGTTGCCGCACTAGGGGATCCTTATACAGTATTTCTACCTCCTGATCAACAGAAGTCTTCGAAGGAGGAGTTGAATGGAAGTTTTGAGGGGGTTGGAATTCAGCTTGGGTTTAATAAAGAAAAAAGACTGGTTGTAATAGCCCCCCTAGAAGGCACTCCTGCAGAGAAAGCAGGAATTCAGCCGGAAGATATTATTGTTAAAATTGACAGCAAAGATACTTTGAATATATCTCTGCCTGAGGCAGTAAGATTAATAAGAGGACCGAAAAATACAGAAGTCATTCTTACAATTTACAGAGAAGGAGATACTAATACAAGAGAAGTTAGGCTTAAGCGAGAGACGATCATTGTTAAAAGTGTAAGCCTAAAAGTAGAACAATCAAAACAAGGCAGGAAAGTTGCTGTTATAAAGCTTTCTCGTTTTGGAGAAAGGACGCAAGACGAATGGAATGATGCAGTTTCAAATTTACTGTCGGATGGGGTACAGGCAGTTGTGCTGGATTTAAGAAATAACCCTGGAGGATTTTTAGACGGAGCTGTATTTATAGCCTCTGAGTTTTTATCTTCTGGTGATGTCGTTTTACAGGAAAATTATCAGGGGCAAAGAAACAGCTATAAAGTTAACAGATCGGGTAAAATATTGAAGCTCCCTTTAGTTGTACTCATTAATAAAGGCTCTGCTTCAGCTTCAGAAATTGTTGCAGGAGCAATTCAGGATAGAAAAAGAGGAAAATTGGTTGGCGAAAAATCATTTGGTAAAGGGACAATTCAGGAAGCTGAAGACTTACCTGGAGGATCAGGCATTCATATAACTACAGCAAAATGGTTGACACCCAGCGGAAAATGGGTGAATGAAACAGAAGGTTTAGAACCGGATATAAAAGTGGAAATTCCAAAAGACCGGGAAGTGAAAGAAGGAGAAATAAAAAACGATATACAGCTGGAAAAAGCATTGGAGATCTTAGAGTAATTATGGATGATGTTGATAAAAAACCAAAACTTCAATTCTCGAGTATTTTAATAGTTGTGGCTTTGGGGGTTGTGGCTGCAGCTTTTTTGTATCAGGCCAAAAATAAAGGTTTACTTCCTTCTGGTTTCTCTTCTCCGGTTATTCCTCCTTCACAGGAAACAAGAACAATAGTACAGGAAGAAAATGCTGTTATCTCAGTTGTTGATAAGACTTCGTCATCTGTTGTTGCTATCGGAGTTAACAGGCGCGTTGTTAATCCTTTTGATCCTTTTGCAATTCCTAAAAATGAGGATTCTACGATTGGCACAGGATTTGTTGTTTCGGATAAAGGAATTATTGTTACAAATAAACACGTTGTTTCTGAACCGGGTGGAAAATATACGGTTGTTACAAAAGACAACCAGAAATATGACATAGAAAAAATATACAGAGATCCGATTTTAGATTTAGCAATTGTTCAGATAGATGGTTCAAGCTTAAAACAGTTGGAGCTTGGTGATTCATCAAAGATTAAAGTTGGTCAGACAGCGATAGCTATTGGTAATGCCTTGGGAAGATTTACAAACACTGTTACTACTGGAGTTATTTCGGGCTTAGGGAGAAAAGTTACAGCAGGGGATCCCTTTGGGGGGTCTCTCGAGTCTTTGGATAATTTAATTCAAACAGATGCTGCAATTAATCCGGGGAATAGCGGCGGACCGCTTTTAAATTCTGCAGGACAGGTAATCGGAGTAAACGTTGCAACAACAGAAGGGGCACAAAATATTGGTTTTGCAATTCCAATTAATTCAGTTAAGGCAATAGTTGATGAGTTTGTTACAAAAGGCACAGTTTCAAGACCTTTTCTGGGGATACGTTATAGATTTATAAGCCGGGATGTTGCGATTTTAAATGAGGTACCTCAAGGGGCTTATATTCAAGAAATTGTTGCGGATTCCCCTGCAGAAAAATCCGGGCTTAAAGAGGGTGATATTATTACTAAAATAAACGGGGAGTCAGTGGATTCTGAGAATAAGGTTGGAGATCTAATTGCAAAGTCAAAAATTGGTGATATACTGGATTTGGAGATTTGGAGAGACGGGGAAACTAAAAAATTAACAGCGAATTTAGAAGAGCTGCCAAGCGAATAATGAAAGGAGGTGGAAAATGGCTATTGAGAATAAAGAAACTAGGTTAGACCCGGATAATCTGGCAAAAATGACAGCATCAGGAGAAGGAATGTTTGAAAGAAAACCAGATTCTGTTTTGCCATCATTAGACGAGCTAAGAGCAAGTCCTGTTGATACAACTGGAGTTGAACAAAGAATACTCGGTAATATAAGAGAAATCCAAGAAGCACGGAGAGGTAAATTATTAAACTCTGATCCTGAGATGTTTACCACAGTTATTGGGAATGAAACTTCTAATCTGTCTGATGCACATATTGAAGGATATCCTGTATTAAAAGACCTTTAATACTAAAATTTAACAACCAAAATCCTTTGTTTTTTGGATAAATCTGTTTTGACTTCATAAATGGGTTTGTGTTAATATATTCGCATTATGCAACAAATTCCCTGGGAAAAAATTAAAGATCAGAAAGATAAGAAGGGGGCTGAAAAGCCTTTTAATACCTTATATGGTTTTTTAAAAGGAATAAAAGTAACGGAAAAAGAGTTTAAAGCTGCCGAGAAAAGTTTATTCCCTTATGGAACCAAATAAGGTAATTGTTGATACACATGCACTCTTTTGGTTTATTCTCGCCGATAAAAGGTTAAGTAAAAAGGCGAAGGAAATTTTAGAATATACTCAAGAAATAATTATCCCCACTATTGTTTTACTAGAATTATTTAGCTTAATAAAAAAGAAAAAAATGTTGGACGAATTTCCAGAGATAGTTAGAAGGATCATTAGCGATCAGAGAATTAGGGTTGTTTCACTAAATTTTGATACATTAGGAACTGTAATTAATGATAATCTGGATTTAGAATCGCATGATGCTTCTATTGTGGCAACATCGAGGCTGCTTAATGTGCCGCTTGTCACTAAAGATAGAAAAATTAGAGAGATTTACAAAAATACTATTTGGTAGTAATATTCAAATATGATAGAAACAGAAGGTAGATTTATTTCTGTGGTTGATGAAGCATATTTAGACTCATTGATCCGAGATGGAGTCCAAGCAGCCATAGACGATGGAAAGGATTTTAAAAATGATGCTGACACAGTATCCAAGTTCAAGCGTATAAATACCAGTTATTCCGGATTATAATATAACACCCTAGAATGATATTCTTAATATTCTTTGTTTTTTAGCTAAATCTGTTTTGACTTCTACTTTGGCTGTTGGAAAATACTTTTGGACTTCTATTACTGCAATTTCTCCTTGTGTATAATCAATTTCACAAACAATTAGCTCTAATTTCCCGGCGTGTCTATCTACTACCACACCCCCGGTGTGTGTCACGTTCACACCTAAGGAGGATGGAAGAAATTTATGGCTAATTTGCTGGAATAATTTTCTATAAAGGTCAAAGCCGTCTGAGCCTCCGTCTAAGGCTATCCAGGGTTCAAAGTCTTTAACTGAAGGTTCCAGATAGGAAATTCTGTAAGTAGGGATATATGGAAGGTTTGAAATAATAATATCAGGTACCACAAAGCCGTCATGCCGAACTCGTTTCGGCATCTCTGAATTAGATCCTGAAACTAGTTCCCCCCGATTTAATCGGGGTTCAGGACGACGGAATGCGGACAGTAAATCACTGTTAATAAACAGGATCTTTTTTTCAACCCGGTGTTTTTTAGCATTTTCTCTGGCCACCTTCAAAGCTTCCTCAGAAATATCTGTGGCAAAAATTTTAGCCTTGGGCAGGTTCTTGGCAAGGGAAATGGCAATGTTGCCGGAGCCAGTACCGATATCAAGAATCAGGGTCCGACCCTGAGCACTTTGAGTATGCATTGAGTCAGTTTTAGGGTCGGACCCTATGAAGGATAAAACCTCATCAATCAAAAGTTCTGTTTCCGGTCTCGGGATTAAAACATCAGGAGTTACTTTAAATTTTAATTTGTAAAATTCAGCCCATCCTTTCAAGAACTGAGGTGGCATATCTTCGTAGCCTCTAATTAAATTGCCATCTTTGTCATAAACTGTAACAGAACCATTTTTCATTGGAAAGCTTTTACTATTGGTTCTAAGTTTCCTTCCATTATTGTTTCCAAGTTATGCCAGGATTTTCCTAATCTGTGATCTGTAATTCGGTTTTGAGGAAAATTATAAGTCCTGATTTTTTCTGATCTGTCCCCCATACCAATTTGAGCAGATCTTTGATCTGATATATTCCCGACAGTTTTTTGCTGTTCTATCTCCCAAAGTTTAGCCCGGAGCATACTCATTGCGTTCTCCCGGTTTTGCAGTTGTGATCTTTCGGTTTGCATCGTTACAACAGTTCCGGATGGAATATGTTTAAGTCTTACTGCAGTTGATACTTTATTAACATTTTGCCCGCCAGCACCGCCGCTTCTAAAAGCTTCAAATTCAATAGCAGAAGGATTAATCACAAACTCTTTTTCTGTCACCTGCGGTAAAATAGCAACTGTTGCAGTTGAAGTGTGTATTCTTCCTGAACTTTCAGTAACCGGTACTCTTTGGACTCTGTGGACTCCAGATTCGTGAGATAACGCAATATATGAACCTGTACCGCTAATTTTAACTACGACTGATTTTATCTGTCCAAGACCTCCCTCGCTTCTATCAAGTTCTTCAACCTTCCATTTATTTTTTTCTGCAAATCTAAGGTACATTCTGTATAAGTCTCCGGCAAAAAGTCCGGCTTCATCGCCGCCGGCAGCAGATCTGATTTCCAGAATGGCTACGTTGGGATTACCAACGCCCACCCCGGAGGAGTCTCCCTCGACTTCGCTCGGGACAAGCAAGCCCACCTCCGGGGTGTCAGCTCCTGAAAAGTGTGCCATTGGAGTTATCGCAGAATTTTGAAGTTCATCTTTTTCCTGTTTCAGTCTGGATATTTCAGACTCCACAAGCTCTGCCATTTCAGGATTTTCAGAAAGTAAAGCTCTAGCCTCCTGGATTTGGATTTCAATTTGTTCTATTTGCTTTTGTAAGTAATCATTATGCATAAGTAAATTATACCTGTCACCCTGAACCCCGATTTAATCGGGGGAAACGTAGTGAAGGGTATAACTTTAGGATTATATCCTTCGGCTTCGCTCGAATAATAAAATAATTATTCTTCGACCGAAGTGGAGAAGTACCTTATCTAAGAAGCAGCGGTTTTTCTGGCCTGCATAAGAAGATCTTTAAGGCTTGGTTTTTCTTTTCTTGATTCTTCAAATTTTGCTTTCCTGTTTTCAAGAACCCTTGCTCTTTCTGCTCTTTTTACTTTTGCTTCTTCAGATTTCTTCTGGAATCTCTCTACAGTTCCTAAAGTATCAACAAATTTTTGCGCTCCAGTAAAAAACGGATGGCAGGCACTACAAAGCTCCACCCGGATATTTTCTACAGTGGATCCTGTAACAAAAGTATTTCCGCAGGCACAAGTAACCTTAGCCTCCGAAAACCAGTTTGGATGTATATTTGCTTTCATAAGTTTAAGTATAACAATTCACGCATAAAAAATCAAAGATCAAAAAAGGGGAAGGCAATAAAATAAAGATTACGCTTTTTGAGGGGGAACAGTCTTAATTGGATCTTCGAGCCAATTACTCGGATTCCATAAACCACTTTCATATGCTACTACTCCTAAATCAGATAAATGCTCAATAGTTTGGTGTCCACTGTGCACAGATTCAACAGAAACTACCCATTTTCCTTTTGAATTTTTTTGAGGTAATTTAAGAACCTTCAATTCTTCTGAATATGCAGTAGTTTGTTTAGACCCATAAAACAAACCTCTTGATATGACTATCTTGCCGGGTATTAATTCTTCTTTATCAATAATTTGAGAGGAACCCATGTCAAGCCTTTCCTGTAAAAAAGGACGCCATTCACCAATGGATTCACTAATTTTTAATTCCGGATTTGACATAATGAGCCCCATAATAACATACTTACTAGTGTTTGTCAAATTCTGTGTGTTCTGTGATGTTTGTGGTGGAATTCTTTGGCAAGGGTTCCCCAGTAGACTCCCAGGGCAATTAAGACCGCCCCTATTATAAACGAGAATGAAATTCTCTCATGTAATATCAAAACTGCAAGAGTTGCTGCAATGAATGGTTCAATATACTGGAATAAATCTGCTGCAATGAGCGAAGTTTTTGCAAGTGCCCATTCAAATAGAAAGTAAGCAGAGATAGAGGAAAGTGCTGTCATATATGCAAGCCCTAAAAGTCCAAGCATTGTAACTTTCTCCGGCCAGCCCGGATCAACTAAATACTCCCGGAGAGCCGGGGGAAAAAATGTAATTACTCCAACTAAAAAAGCTACTGCGGTTACAATAAGTGAGGGATATATTTTTAACATTTTTCTTGAAATTAATGCGCCAATTACCCAGGAAACAGAGGCTAAAATCATTAAAATATTTCCAAGAAGCATTTCAGGTTGGAACTGCCCAAGAAGTATTTGTGGAAGCCCGATAATAATTATTGCTCCAATAAATCCGAGAGCTATCCCTAAAAGATTGATTGTATAAACTTTTTCCTTCAGGAAAATCCATCCCAGAATTACAGAGAGCATAGGAATTACTAGGGTAAGAATAGAAGCGTCGGTTGCAGTTGTACGCTGAATTCCTGCAAAAAAGAAAGTAATGTTAAAAGTAATAATAAATATTCCGATCAGGATTAGATTCGGAAGATCTTTTGGGTTTATTTTTACCTTTCTTGTTTCTGCCAGGAAAAACGGGGCTAAAAGAAGTGAGGCTATAGCAAACCTCAAAAATGCTAAAGAATGAGTAGGGAATTCCTCAAGAGTAACTTTTGCAACCACAAAATTTGCTCCCCAAATAAGGTGGGCCAATAAAAGTGCAAGGTACGGAATAGGCGATTTTAGAATTTTTGAACTCATTTGTACCTTGTCATTCTGAGTGAAACGAAGAATCTCTCACGAATGTGAGTGGAATCTGAAACAAATTCAGAGATCCTTCACTAAAGTTCAGGATGACAGTTTCTCGATAGTTTCGTCAAGCGTAAGAATCTTTTGAGTCTTTTTGGAAAGGTCTTTTAGGGTTATCTTTTTTTGTTTCGCTTCATCTGAGCCGATGATTATGGCATATGGGATTTTCTTTTGATCAGCGTATTTAAGTTGTTTATCCAACTTTGAATCAGGATCAAGCCAGATTTCAGTGGGAATATTGTTCGAGCGAAGGCGAGAATATACTTCTATTGATTTTTCCAGAAGTTCCGGAGAAAAAACAGTTACTAAAACTTTGGCAAAAGATGAATTTTCTGGTAAAAGGTTGAGTTGTGCCATAGCCTCAATTAATCTGTCAAAACCAAATGAGAATCCTACAGCTGGAGTGTCTATTCCAGAATATTGACCGATTAACTTATCATATCTTCCACCCCCACCTAGTGAAAGCCCACTATACTCCGGAGAAACAAGTTCAAATATGGTTCCTGTATAGTAATCCAAACCACGAGCCAAAGAGGGTTCATATTTAAAATCTTTATTTTTTTCAAACCCAAGAATTTCTAAATAAGAGAATACTTGACTCAAAGTTTGAGTGGGTTCTTTTACTCTAATACTATCTAGTATTAGAGTGGCTTCTTCTACTGTTTTTCCTCTTTCCATCAACTCTTTAATAACACCACCCGGACCGATTTTCTTAAGTTTATCTATAGTTGAAATAAATTTAGTGTCTAATCCATCGAAGACAGAGCGGTCATTTATTTCCATAATAGAGTTTTTAAACCCTAAGTTTTTAGCAACTGCTAAAGCTGCGGCAATTACCTCGGCATCAGAGAGTGGGGAAGAGGATCCCACAGTGTCTATATCACACTGCAGAAATTCCCTAAAGCGCCCTTTTTGGGGGTTCTCGCCGCGCCAGACGCTTTGTATCTGATATCTTTTAAAAGGTTTAGGAAGTTCGGGGTATTGAGCGATTACTCTGGCTAGTGGCACAGTTTGGTCATACCTTAAAGCAACCTGATCTCCTCCTTTTGTGGTAAATTCATAAATTAATTTTTCTTCCTCCCCATATTTACCTTTTAAAGTTT
>MFDK01000040.1 GCA_001776865.1 Candidatus Daviesbacteria bacterium RIFCSPLOWO2_01_FULL_37_10
AACGTAGTCCACATTAAACTTTGTCCAATCCGGAATTCCGGATTGAAGGGTGGGGTTTCCAAACCAGATGTATCTTACTTGAACCGGATTATCAGGAGAGGTATAAACTAAGTTTCCGTCTAAATATAATTTATATTTTGAGCCGGTTCTGGTTACTTTAAAAATATGAGGATTAGTATTAATAGTAATTGAATAAACAACGCTGGACTGGTATTGAAGCCGCATCTGGAGACCGATATTGTTATCCTGCCAGATGCTCAGTGCAAGCAATCCTCCAAAATCATTAGTAGGAATATTAGGTGCATTTTGTGAAAGTGCAATTCCTGTACCAAAGGGGGTAACATGTGTATATTGAAATCTAATTTCAGCTTCAAAATCGCCCGAGGGTAAAACAGAATTTTTTGATACAATAAAAGGATATTGGTTAGTAAAATTATTTTGAGTTGTAACTAAATTTCCGCCGGTTTCACTGATTGTTGTAACCCCGGCTGCAGCATTAGGAGAAGCTGTCCATTTATCCGGGTTAAGAGAATTTATTGCCCTTTCTTCATTAAACTCATCAGAAAAAAAGTATTGTTCTGCAGAAACTACATTTGTCATTCCTGCGCCAGCTAAAAGCTTCAGCCAACGGCTGATAGACCTTTGGTCTAGATCCGCCTCTGGCGGAAAAGCAGGAATCCATAAAAACAGGATAAAAGTAGGCAGGGCTATAAGAATTACCTTACATAGAGCCCTAAACATTTAAGTTTGCGTATAATCACATAAATTAATATACTTGTCAAGGGTATATTCGTGGTAAACTAAAAGTAATGTACAAAGGAAATATTTTTATTACCCTTTTAATTTTATGTGCAATAGTTGGAGGGATATATGGGACCTATATCCTGGCTCTTAAGAGCCTACCGGGTGAATTCTTATATCCAATTAAAACAGAAACAGAGACTTTAAAGCTTTCTACAACAGAACTTAGTAGAGTTCAAAGAGCATTAATTTATATAGAGTTTGCGAATAAAAGATTGGATGAAGCTGAAGCTTTACAAAAAAAAGGTAAATCTCCAGCTAAAATTTTACCGGTCATTGAGAAATTTTTGGAAAATGAACAGTTTGCGCTTAGTGTAATGACAAAGGAAACTGCCAGGGTTGAAAACACGACACCAGTTTACGTAGGGTTAAGAGCCTTACTGGAGAAACAGGAGAAAATTCTAAATAGATTTCTTGAAACTATTCCAGCGCCTGAGTTTTATCAAATTTTAGACATCAAAACCAAATCAATGGAAGCTTTAAATGAGTATAATCTCCGTTAAGAATTTAAAGAAATATTATTCTGTCCACAAAAAAGAACCTGGAGTTTTGAGTTCCATACGTTCGCTTATAAACAGAAAATATATAGATGTGAAAGCAGTTGATGGAATTTCTTTTGATATTAATGAGGGAGAGCTGGTTGGGTTCATCGGTCCGAATGGCGCAGGAAAAACAACAACTTTAAAAGTTTTATCAGGGCTTCTTTATCCAACCTCCGGAAACGTTAGAGTCCTGGGATATGAACCATTTAAAAGGCAGGCTGATTTTCAAAAACAATTTTCCCTTGTTATGGGTCAAAAAAATCAACTTTGGTGGGATTTGCCTCCGTGGGAGTCTTTTATTTTAAATAAAGAAATTTATGAAGTTTCAAATGAAAAGTTTAATGCGGTTGTAGATGAACTCGCTATAATGCTTGAAGTAGAAGATATATTGAAAATCCAGGTTAGAAAGTTATCTTTAGGACAGAGGATGAAATGTGAGCTTATTGCATCGCTTATTCATTCCCCGAGAGTCCTGTTTTTAGATGAACCTACAATTGGATTGGATGTTGTGGCGCAAAAAAATATGAGAGATTTTATTAAAAATTACAACAATAAGTATAACGCTACGGTTATATTAACATCCCATTATATGGGAGATGTAAAGGAACTTTGTAAAAGAGTAATTATAATAGATAAGGGGATAATTTTATATGACGGACTGCTTTCAGATATTGTTGAAAAGTTTGCACCGCATAAGCTAATAAACGTAGATTTTGAGAAAGAAGTTGAAGAAGAGAAATTAAAAAGCATCGGAGAAGTTAAAGAATTTAACAGTATTCATGCCTTAATTCATGTCCCGGGTAAAGAAGCTGCGAAAAGAGCCGGTAAATTACTTGATAACTTCCCTGTGGCAGATCTAACAATAGAGGAGCCTCCGATAGAAGATATAATTAGGGAAGTGTTTAGCGGGGGAAAGATCTAATTAATTAGATCTAAATGTAACTCGCTCGTCTGCTGACTTTGCCACTTTTGCCTTTTGACTTTTGCCTTTTGACTTTGTTACTGTATCCATACATGCCCAAACCAAAACTTGACAAAAAAGTAAATATTCCGAGTGAGATAATTCCGAAACTACTTACAAACTCTGAAATGCGGATGTTAAAAAATAGATGGGAAATAGCGAATCTTTTAGAGGATGGCCTCTCAATAAGAAATATAGCAAAACAGGTTAAAGTTGGGACGGATACAGTAGTTAGAACTGCCAGGATGGTTGAAAAAGGGGATATAAAAAAAGTAATTCGCAAATCCTCAGAAAAGCTACCTTTTAAAACTAATACTCCCTGGATTTTTGGGAAGCACGAATAGAAAATATGATAAACAAATACTTTTCAATATTTAATATAAGCTGGCAAAATATGCTGATTTACAGGCTTAATTTTGTTCTTTGGAGATTCAGGACAGTTTTACAATTTTTGCTGGTATATTTTGTATGGTGGACTGTTTTTCAAACTCAAACATCTGTTTTTGGTTATACAGAGGCATCAATTCTGACGTATGTGCTTATTTCAGCTTTAACAAGGGCAATAGTTTTATCTTCAAGGATTATGGATATTGGAGGGCATATAAGTGAGGGTGGAATTGTTAATTTTTTAGTGAAACCGCAAGGGATAATCGGATTTTATTTTGCAAGGGATCTTGCAGATAAACTGCTCAATATTTCATTTGTAATATTTGAACTTGCTGGAATTTATTTCTTGCTAAAACCGGAAATCATTATTCAAACAAACATAAATATACTGCTTCAGTTTATTTTATCTATAGTATTGGCAATGGTATTATATTTTGCACTTTCGTTTGCGTTTGGGTTACTTGCATTTTGGCTGGAAAATATCTGGGGAATATATTTTTTGTTTTTTATGTCAATTGAAGCATTAGGTGGCGGGCTTTTTCCGATAGATATTCTGCCTGAAAGATTTGCAAATATGATTCTTCTAACACCATTTCCATATCTTCTTTATTTTCCCGCAAAAGTTTATACAGGAACTCTAGGATACGATCAGTTAATGTCCGGATTTACGATTTTAAGTATTTGGACAGTAATTTCCTGGGTTTTAATGAAAAGAGTTTTAAACGCCGGACTTAGGATGTATACTGCGGTGGGACATTAAATATGAGTAAATGAAATACGTCATTCCGAACTCGTTTCGGAATCTTAAAAATAATAGATCCTGAAACACATTCACTACGTTCAGTGCAGGCAAGTTCAGGATGACAATTCGTGAGAACGTATATGAAAAAATATTTAAAAGTATGGTGGATATTTACATTTAATTCTTTTCAATCCCAACTTTTAACAAGATGGGCGGTTTTGCTTTTTTTAATAAGTAAACTTTTAAGATTTTTTATTTTTGTAGTGTTTATTGTCTTACTTTTGAATAAAACAAATACACTGGCAAGTTATACCCTAAATCAAACTCTTTTTTTCTTTTTGACTTTCAGTTTAATAGATAGCTTAGTCCAAACAATTTTCAGAGAAGTTTACAGGTTCCGACCCGCTATTATTAATGGTACCTTTGATTTTTATTTGATAAAACCTTTCAGCCCGCTTTTTCGTGCACTCGCAACGGGTCCGGATATTATTGACTTAATCCTTTTGGTGCCACTTTTTGGAGCAATAGTATATTTTATGATCCAACTTAATATAAGTGATCCGTTAAGGGTAGGTATCTATATATTCCTGATATTTATAGCTTTAATAATTTCCCTTGCATTTCATATATTGGTTTTATCCCTGGCGGTTTTTACAACAGAGATAGATCATGCGATTTTAGTCTATAGGGATATTACAGGAATGGGAAGATTTCCTATGGATATCTATAGAGAGCCACTAAGGGGGATTTTAACTTATCTCCTTCCGGTTGGAATAATGATGAGTTTTCCTGTTCAAGCTTTAATCGGGATACTTTCACCTGTTCTGATTTTATATGCGGCGGTTTTTGCATTTATACTTCTTTTTGCAGCTATGAAAGTTTGGAATATATCTTTACAGCATTATTCCTCAGCTAGCTCCTGAGTTTACCTCCGGCGTTTCGCTCACTCCCGGAGTGGAATCCAGGCTTCACTACAGTAGACACTCCGGGAGTGTCACCAGGGCTTTCACCTCGGAGGTGGCACTGGATGTACACTAGACGACACCTCCGAGGTGTGCATGGTTAGTAAAGTTGATAGATTTTAGTAGATCCTTCATCGTAAATTATTTGTCCTAGATTATTAAACTTTTCTTCTGCTATATTAGGGTATTTTTGTCTTTCCAAAGTTCCAATAAAAACATACGAGACATTATATCTATTCAGTAGTTCCTGAGTATGCATTAAATCTGCTTCTTCGTAAATAGATTTAATTTCTGCTGATCTTTTAGTTCCTTCATCAGGAGATCCTCTCCAAAGCCATTCGTGTACCGGCCAGCCTAAAACTGTTGGAAGGCCTGTATTTGAAGAAATCCTTGCGTAATCTGTATAAGATTCTCCTACTGCTTCAAGAATAACACCTTGACCTTTGATGTTATTTTTGATCCATAAAATGGCTGTGTAATCAGTTGGATATTGATTTGTAAGATAATTTAACCCATCAAGACCGGAATAATTATTTAAACTGCCATAATATGATCTGATTGCAAAATATGGATAAATCAATACAAGCAGTAAAACAGGAATAAAGAGTAAAGAATAAAGGGTAATAGGTAATTTCCATTTAAGCTGATGGTAAATTCTTATGACCATAAAACTGGAGACTAAAGATAAGACTATGAAAGCCTGAAACCCGAATTTAAAGACTGTGTTTGCACGGTAGTGAGCAGGGTATATATCTTTTATGTAAAACAGTTCAGGAATTAGAATTAATAGAGTTGCAAATAGAGTAAAAATTAGTGCTAAATTGTCTGAAGGGGAAATTTGTTTACGAATCTTTGCATAGTAACCATAAAATATAATGTAGAAAAATCCGTATAGAATAGTTAACATCCAAAATGGTGACCGGCTGCAATGATTTGCTTCGAAGAGAAATGATCCAAGCTTACCAATCTCTACTAAAAACTGCGGAGAACAAAGAACGCCAATTCCCTGGCCAAAAGGTTTAAAATTTAACCAGAAAGGAAGAGAAAATAATACGGAGAGGAAAGTTACTAACAGGACAAGTTTGATAGATTTAAGTTTATATTTAAATAAAAGAACAAGAGAAATAAGTAATAAGTATATTGGTCCATCTAAAACGTTGGTCATAAGCATAAGCCCTATTAGAAATCCAAAAAGAATAAAGTACATACTACGAACTTTTTCATTAAAATAGATACAAATTAAAAGAGCTATTGTAAAAAGAACAATTGGAATATCTAATGCATGACCGTGTAAATCTGAAACAACGAATGAGTATATTGGAAATTCATGAATAGTTAGAGGAATAAAACGGGTTGCGTTTGGATACCAGTAACCCGAAAAGTTAAAATCCGGTTTTAATTGCCAAAAAGGGACTGGGCTTTCCGTAGAGTAATTTTCAAATAAAGAATAAATTGAGTGCAAGTTTCCTGCAAACGAAACCAATATTGCAGCGAGTAGTCCTGCGATAAAAATTTTGTAAGACTTCCCGTCATTCCGGACTTGATCCGGAATCTCCACAAAAGATCCTGAAATTAGTTCAGGATGACGTTTACGGGTAAAGAAATACCAAAGATTTGTTCCGATTGAAAATGAACATGTGAATGTTAAACCAAAAAGTGTAGCAACCATCAAATTATATGTAACTTTTGGATCAAGAAAAGATATTTTCGTAAGTAACGCTGTGTATAAGTGTCCAAAATAATAATAATTAATATTTTCTCCTGAAAGCCAAAGATCCTTCGGAGGAAAATATTCACTTCTTGAGATTGAGTTAATAAACCCGAAGTCCATAAATTTTTCCAGTCCATGTATTGAGGGCTCATGTGCTCTGATAAAGCTCCAAAAAGTTAGACCTAAAAAAAATAAGATTTCTTCAAACAGAAAGATTTTCCATTTACGTTGAAATGTTGATAGTAATCTTTGTTTGTAAAGTAGATAAACATTTATCAGTGAAAAAACAATAAGTATAAAGATGATATTCCCAGTTTGGAATGGTAACAATTTCAAACTTGAGAGGATCCAAATTGAATAGCTAATAAGTACGGTTCCCAGTATTTTTGAAAATATGTATCCTTTATCAAAGTAATTATGGAAGATTAATATGGTTAAAGGTAGAAAGATTGCACTAATTACAGCAAACAAAATCCACCATTGTAAAATATAGGAAAAATCAAGTAGAGTCATTTAATAGATGAATAGATATCTTTTAAGTCTTTAATATGAAAAATTCCCTCAGATAATCTAATACCCCTTTTTGGATTATACCAAAGTAAGGTTGTTTTAGGATAGTAATTTTTTAAGAATTTGAGTATTATTAGGTCATCTTCTACAAAGATGTCTAGCTTAAGATTACTTAGAACGTTCTTTTTAAATAAATGAGGCTGTTCGTTTTTAGCATTTAAAAATATTTTTGAAAAACTATTTTCAAGACCGTATTTTTTAAGTATTATCATAGTTTCATTTTCCAGGAACTTATACCTACTTGATATTAAATAAATTTTTAAGCCTTTATCTTTAGAGAGCTGTTTTATAAATTCAACGTTTCTGGAAATTTCAGGCCTGAATATTGGGCTATGGCTCCATTTTCTGATGGTCTGTTCAAATTTAGTAGTTGGAAATCTGTATTTTGGATCGTGATTTTGAGATCCCCTATAAAGCCATTCAATTATGCCTTTGGGTATAATCGGAGGTCCGTCTATAAAAATTCCATCCAAATCAAACCCAATTTTCATAATTGTTCTCTTATGCTATCATTATACAAGGTTATATAACAAGGATATGAAAATATTAATAACTGGAGGCGCGGGTTTTATCGGTACCAACGTTGCTGAATATTACTTAAGTAAGAAACACCCTGTTACTTTATATGATAATTTTTCAAGGAAAGGGACAATTGAAAATGCTGAATTTTTGAGTTCAAATTTCCGGAACATCCAGATTATCAAAGGAGATGTAAGGGATTTTAATAAGGTAAAAAGGTATGTTTCTAAAAACGGGATTGTTTTTCATTTAGCAGGGCAAGTCGCTGTGACTAAATCAATTAATAATCCGGGAGAAGATTTTGAATCAAATATAATAGGAACTTTTAATGTACTTGAGGCAGCAAGATTATTAAAACATAAACCGGTAATAATAGATAGTTCAACTAACAAAGTTTATGGTGAATTAAAAGGCGAAAAAATAATAATTGGGAACAGATATGTAAATGAAAAATTTAAAAATGGGATTAGTGAAGATGAGAATTTAGATTTTTATTCTCCTTACGGTTGCTCAAAAGGGGCAGCAGATCAATATGTGCATGATTATGGTAGAATTTTTAATATTCCGACAGTCGTTTTTCGCCAATCTTGTATTTATGGACCTCACCAGTTTGGGATAGAAGATCAGGGATGGGTAGCGCATTTTATTATAAAAGCCCTGCTGGATAAGAAAATTACCATTTACGGAACAGGATATCAGGTTAGAGATTTGCTATTTATTGATGATCTAATTGACGCCTACAATAAAGCAATTTTGAACATAGAATTAGTAAAAGGGGAAATATTCAACATAGGAGGAGGAGTTAATAATACCCTTTCCTTACTTGAGTTACTGGATAAGCTGGAAAATTTGCTGGGTAAAAAGATTTCTTATGAATTCGCACCAAAACGTCCAGGTGATCAGGATATGTATGTTAGCAATATAGAAAAGTGTAAAAAATTCCTAAACTGGAAACCAAAAGTAGGTATAGAAAGCGGTCTGAATAGGCTAATAACTTGGGTTAATGATAATCTCCGGCTGGTAAATAAAATTGCATGAAAATTCTCTTTACAATTTCATATTACTATCCTTATGTTTCGGGATTAACTATTTATGTACAAAGATTAGCTGAGAGTTTAGCGAGTCGAGGACATAGAATAGAAATTTTGACAACCCAGCATGAAAAGAAATTATCAACTAAAGAAATGCAAAGTAGAGTTGCTATTACAAGGGCTCCTTTTATTTTTAAATTTAGTAAAGGATTTTTTATGCCGGGCTACATGTTTAAGGTAATAAATATGATTAAAAGAAATGGTATTTTAGTAGTCAACCTGCCGCAAGCGGAAGGTTTTATTTCAGCCATTACCGGTAAATTAATGAGGAAAAAAGTTATTTCAATTTATCACTGTGAAGTTGTATTACCAAAATCGATACTAAATTTCTTTATTAATAATTTACTGCATATTTTAAATTCAATTGTCTTGTTATTGTCGGATAAAATAATTACTTACACAAAAGATTATGCAGATCATTCCAGGGTTTTGCCGTATTTTTCTAAAAAACTGAATTTCATATATCCCCCTATTCCTATGCCTGATACGGATTTTAAAATTACCTGGAAAACTAAAATTCCAAATCAAAAATATAAAATTGGAGTTGCTGCCAGAATTGCAGCAGAGAAAGGTATAGAATATCTTTTTGAAGCAATACCATACCTAGAAAAGAAACTTGGAAAAACCTTTGTCATTTTAATTGCAGGCCCGGAAAAACCAGTAGGAGAAGAAAATTATTGGAATAAAATTTCGCCATTAATCGACAAATATAGAGGATATGTTGTATTTTTAGGTTCTGTGAATTCCGAACAGATGGGATCTTTTTACTCCTTGATTGATTTGCTTGTACTTCCAAGTGTAAACTCTACTGAGGCTTTTGGTATGGTTCAGGTTGAAGCAATGTTTTGTGGTGTTCCAGTAGTAGCTTCAGATTTACCTGGAATTAGAGTTCCAATAAAAGAAACAGGAATGGGAGAATTAGTTAATCCTAAAGACACTGAAGATTTAGCAGATAAAATAATTAAGGTTTTAACAAATAAGAAGAAATATGTTAAAAATAAAAAAACTCTTGCAAAAATATTTAAGCTTGACGATGCAATCAATATGTATGAGAAATTATTTAGAAGCCTCGATGATATATCTATAGGCGAATAGTTTAAATACAGAAAAGTTACCCAATGAATCATTTAGCTGACAAAGTTTTTTAGAAAAATTTAAAAATGGTCGGGGTATAATTCCAAGACCGGTAATTTTAATATTCTGATAGCCATTTTTTTTAAGTTTAGATTTTAAATTAAAATAAGTACAACTCGTCATCCCTTTTTCCAAATTCCAGCTTGAAACTATGGGAAGATATATGTACCAGGAAAGATTAAAGGCACCTGGTTCTGAGAAGATGATTTTTCCACCTTTGGTCAAAGACTTATAAAAGATTGGTAGATATTTATCGATATTAATATGGTGTAATATGTCAGCTCCAACAATTGTTTGTAATCTAATTCCATCTGGAATTTTTTTAGCAGTTTTAAGATTCATGTACTTAAATTTCCTTGCAAGATTTCTTAAATTAAGTAAGGATTTTTTACTTACATCTACGGCAAAGACTGAATATCCATTTTGTAGCAATGGGACGGTAACTCTGCCGCTGCCTGCGCCAAAATCCATAATTAATCTTTCTGACGGACCGTTTAGCCTATTTAGAATTACTTCTATTTCAAGCTGAGTGTGAAATGGGGGTTTCAAAATTAGATCGGGTGAATACTGATTGTCCGAGATGTCGAAAAAGTCTTTTTGCAGTTTGGAGTCATTCATATTTTTTAAAGATTATTATCTTGGGATGGTCGTAAACTGTATTAGTTTCGTCAATATAGTCATCAACGAAGACTATTCCTCCTTGTTCACATTCCTGATATTTTTTCGAGACTTCTCCGTAATCTGAAAAAGGCAGAATTAAACATATACTAATTCCTGGAACAGGAATACTTGGTCTGGATGTAAATTCAGCAATCTTTTCAAATCCTAACTTACTACTGAAAAGATCCTGGTAATATTTACTTGTTGCTGGATACATCCAGAGATTTCTTGTGATACCGCCGTATAGTCGATTGCTGCTAAGTATAATATAGTCTACTTCTTTAAGTTTTTGTGCCACTTCTGTCCACTTCTCATCCGTATCTTTTGCATAAAGTGGAAACTCCACGAATTGATAAATATTACTAGAGTTACCTTGGATATTTAAGGGTAGCGCATCATCCCAGTGTTCAGCTGAAATAGAAGATCCAGCTGGAATATTTTGATAGATCCATTCAGAAGCTTGTACTCTTGAATGATCTCTTGAGTATATTGACATAAAAGAGAGTGACCAGATTGACCATATTAAAATCAAAAATACAAAATAAATAATTCTGTTTCTGGATGTTAGTTTACTTAGCACTTCTGTTATAAAGTAACTCGTAATAATAATTAGAGCGGGAAGCATTGGATAAAAATAACGTAAAGGTTTAGCAAATTGAACTCCCTGATAGACAAATATTGTAAGAATTACCAGAGTTAAAACTATCCTTGTAATAAAAGATGGATCTCGTAAAATATTTAACTTACTTTTAATGATATTTTTTAGAAGCTTTATAAGAAATGTAACAAATGCAATTATTGTAATAATTCCAGCTGGTATACCTAATCCCCATATAAAAAGTTCTTTAAGGGGATATATTATAGGTAAAGTATTATTCCATTGAACTGCAGGAGGAAAATAGTTGCCGGGTTTAGAGAAAGCTTGAAGCTCTGTAAGATTGGCTATAAACTTTGGATTTATACTAAAATCGAAAATAGATGTACCTGTAAATGCATAAGGCTGCATGACTCTGAAAATTAGTAAAGTTAAACTTAAAAAAAGTCCTATCCATATAAAAACTTTATTCCTAAAATGATATAGAAGATATACAAAGACTAAGATTATAGGGGGACCGATTAAAAATGCTGAAACTTTGGATGCAAAAGCAAATCCTAAACTAATTCCTGCAAGAATGAAGTGTATAATTTTTGGGGAGTAGATAGATTTTATTAAAAAATAAATGGTTAGTGTTAGAAAAAAATTTAAGAATGTATCAACTGCGTAAAAATGTGAAAGTTGAATTGGAATAACTGATACGGAGTAGAAAAAAGCTGCCAGCAGTCCAACAGATGATGAAAACACCCTTCTTCCGATTAGAAAGACTAACAGTATTATTGCTATATCAAAAAGTCCGGAAATAAATCTACCAAGGATAGTAATCTGATTGTAATCTGTTAGCCCTGTTATATCTGATAAGGCTTTAATCAGGAAAAGCGGGAAAGTTCCGTAAACATAAAATGGAAAATTCTGATTGTGCGGGTTGAGTGGGGAAGTGGATGTAGAGAAATATTCCGGGATACTGGAAGGCCATCTTATAGCTTGGGTTACCATTGTTAAAAATCTTTCATCAGGATGCAGATGTTGGTTTTGATCCCAATTAATTCCGTAAAATCTAAGAAGGCAGGCTATTAATAATATAATTATTAAATAAAAATACTCGTTAGTCTTCCAGAATTTTTGCATAATCCTCCCGGCTATATCGTACATTTTTTTGATAGATTCTTATAACAGGATGATCAAATACACTCCACGTTTCTTCAGCTGATTCATCCGGAAATTCTAAAGTAATCCCTGGAATAGGTATGGCAGGGTAGGAATGAAACTCTTTTATTTCTCCAAATCCAAGAATACCGGAAAATAATGCAGCATAAAACTTAGCAGTTTTAGGATAAAGATTGGGAAGTCTTTGGTGATTCATAAAAACTCTGCGGCTTTGAATTATAAAATAATTGTATTCAGTTAGCGTATTAATAATTTTTTCTTTAGTTGCAGTGTCATTCTCAAGGTTATAAAAATCCAGAGAAATTTTATTCTTACTTGAGAGAGGGAGATCGATTGTGTTTCCGGATTCTAAAAGGTAAGTGGAATCAACTGGTAAATTTGAATTTACCCAGTTATCAGCAGTTCTCCTGACATCAGGTTTTAAGTAGATGGAGAAGAACATTAAAGACCAGATTGAAGTCGACAAGCAAAGAAGATATACAAGATTTCTTTTTAAGAAGTTGAATTTATTGGGGATACTGCTTATAAAGTAAATTGAAAATATCGAAAAAAATGGAAATACTGGTGCAATAAACCTGGTCCACTTAGCAAAAAGAAGTGTATGTGGAATAAAAATTACAAAAAAACTAAGTAAAATAATAAGCAATCTGATATCGAATTTTTTGAAAAGGCTAAAAATGGAAAAAACAATTCCTAAAATTCCGAAACTTGTAAGAGATAGACCTAAAGCGTACGGAAGTATTTTCTCCAGTTGAAAAAGAATAGGTATTGTATCAACAAATTGTCTTGTATAAAAAACAATGTTTGTTCCTCTTGCAACTGAATTCTCGTAATTAAAACTTGATTTCCATGCTGTGTAGTCCAGAAAAACAAATGGGGATGTAACAGTTAAAATTATAAAAACCGTTAATATAAAAATTAACAAGTATAAAAAAAATTTTAATGGAGATTTGAAAAATTTAATAAATAACCCCAAAAATATTACAGGAAAAATAAGGGCAGCAACTATTTTTGTTCCTATTCCGAGACCTAAAAATACTGATGCAAAAAAAAGATAGTTTACATTGGTACCTCTAAGAAAGTACAAGAAAAACAAAATTGCTGAGAAAATAAAGAAAGTCAGTATAGATTCTGGAGTAGCAAAATGGGCTTGTTGAATTAATCCCGGAGTTATTGCAACTAAAAATGCAGCAATTAATGCATATTTTTTTTCGAATATTAGTTTACTTGTAAAATAAACTAAAAGTATGGTTAGTGTGGAAAATATAGCTGAATAGAATCTGCCAAGTATAAACGAATTGATAATTGACAATGGAAAATTGAGAATTTCAGAGAGAAATGTAAGAATAGTTTTTGTGAAATAAATTGTATAAATAATTACAGTTCCATAGGAGAAAAAATGAGGATGCATTTGATTTGGAAAGTTGAGCTGGTTTACAGAGATTGCAATATGGTATTCATCAGGATGAGCAAATAAGCCATCTCCCCAATCCAGATTATAAAACCGCAAAAATGCGCCGATTATTACTATAATTAAAAGAATAAATACAGATTTAAGTTTAATAAGTTTCATTTAAATGAGTTTGGCAACTTGCTCTCCAAGTTCAATTGCATAATTTGTTCCTCTGTCCCAGGGATAAACCATATCCAGATTTGCAAGGTAAACATTTTTTATTGGGGTTTTCATCTCAGGTATAAGTTTTAGGTATTCAGTTGTTACAACTGGTTGAGCAAACGGTCCGGTAAATAATTCAGAATTGAGAATTGAGAATGGAAGAGAAAAATCTTTGGATTTTTGAGAATTAATCTTTTTAAGATATGGCATGAATACTTTTAAAAGTTCTTCCTTGGGCATTTTTAGGTATGGATGATTTTGCGGCAGATAATTTCCTATATATAATATATGTTGGTTTCCGTAATATTTTTTATCCATGAAATTTGTGTGTTCCACTAAAACTAGAAATGGAAATTTTTTATCCGTTACATTTAACCAGTAAGTTTTATCCATGAATGGCTTTTTTAAGGTAAGTATTAAAACTTGTGCATAAAGGTGTGGAATAGAACGTATGCGTTTTACATAAGATTCAGGGAGATTTTGGGAAATTTTTATAAATATCGGAGAGGGGAGAGTGACGATAACTTTGTCGAAATGGTTTATAGCTAATGGTTTATTGTTTACGGTGAATTTAACGTTTACATCCTGGGCACTCACTAATTCCATTACTTCTGTATTCAGTTGAATTTTACCACCCATTTTTTTAATTTCAGCTGCTAATTTATTTGCAAAGACTTGAAATCCGCCTTCCGGATAAGCAAGGGATGGAGTTCTTTTTTTTATCCTTGCCCAAAACCAGGTTAGGGCAATATCTTCCTTATATTTTCCGAACTTTCCTTGAAGTAGCGGATTCCATAAAATCTGCAAAGAACGCTCTCCCATATATTTTTTTATCCAGGGATAGGCTTTTTTGCCTTCAAAAATTTTATAGTTTTCTATGATTTTTAAAAAAAT